>JBEKPV010000081.1:0-14279 GCA_049520395.1 Tepidisphaeraceae bacterium | reverse complement strand
TATCTTCGTCTTCGTTGTGCGCGAGGCGGCCGTTGCGGTCGATCAGCGTGACCTCGGCGCCGAAACGGCGGAAGGCCTGGGCAAGCTCGAGTCCGACATACCCAGCGCCCAGAACCAGGAGATGTTTCGGGACGTGATCCAGTTCCAGGGCCTCGATGTGGGTGAGCGGATTCGCCTCGGCCAATCCCGGAATTGGATCAATCGTGGCGCGCGAGCCGGTGTTGAGGACTACAATTTTGCCGCGGAATGTGCGTGTCCCGCCGTCGTTCAAGGAAACTTCGATGGTTTTCGGGCCAATGAAGCGTCCTGTGCCCATCACCAGTTCCGCGCCGGTCTTCGTGTAGAAAGTGTCGCGAAAAATGTCGACAACGTTCACCACCATCTTGCGCTTACGTTCACGCACGGCCGCCATGTCGATGTGAACATTATCTTTGCTGATGCCGAATTCGTTGCTGCGATAAAAGAACGAAGCAACCTTGGCGCTGTGGATGATGTTCTTGCTGGGCAGGCACGCGATGTTCGGGCACGAACCGCCCACCCATTTGCGCTCGACCACAACCGCGCGTTGTCCCTTTTGTGCGAGGGCACCGGCAAGAACTTTGCCGCCACCACCGCTGCCCAGCACGAGCAGATCGCATTCTTCTGTTGAGGTTGATGTTTTCATACTTCCTTCCGTGAGTTTTTTAGTTTCGAGCTCGTCACCAGCCAGCTCAAACACAATTCCAAACTTGCGAGCAAGCGTGTTGCCGATGTCGCTTAACACTGGGAACGCAAGCTCGTTCTTTTCCCGCTCTCTTGTGAAGAAACCTACCGTAACGATCTGAAGCCCGCGCGAACATCTTCTGAAAGAAGTTGCGGCCGTTCCCAGGCCGCAAAGTGGCCGGTTGTAATGTGGCGTCACGTCGCATGTGATCGATCATGGCTGTCCTCAATGCACGAAGGTCGATCTCCCGAGAACGATTACGACGCAGGCTGGAAACTGATCGGCAGGGCCAGCAGGGCACGGAAGTTGAAATGCTTGCGATATTCCAGCGTATGGGCGGCGAGTCGGAGCCCGGACAATCGTCGCACCAGCGTACCAACGCCGATCTGCGCCAGCAGTCGAGCCAGAGGCGCGCCGAGACAGTAGTGGACGCCGTGGCCAAAGGATAACTGCCCGAGGTCCTGGCGCGTAATGTCCAGGTGGTCGGGGTCCGGGAATCGGACCGGGTCGCGGTTGGTGGAGCGCAAGAGAGCAAACACGTGCTGGCCTTTGCGGATCAACTGGCCGCGCACGTTGACGTCTTCCGTCGCCACGCGCGGGAACCCCAGGGTCAGAGAGTCCCGGGCTGCGTACCCGTGTCATGGTCGTCCGCGCGCCCGAGCGCAGCGAGGTACCGGCCGAAGTTCAATTCCAAGTCGCTCCTATGAGGAACCCTCCCGCAGCGATCTGAAGCCCGCGCGAACTTCCTCTGAAAAAAGTTGCGGTTGCTCCCAAGCGGCGAAGTGTCCGCCCTTTGGTAACCGGTTGTAATGGATCAGTTTGGGATACGCCTTCTCGGTCCAACTCCGTGGAGCTGGATAGAGTTCGTCGGGAAAGACGCTCACGGCAACCGGGATGGAGACGCCTTTGACACCGAAGAACGAAACTTGTGAAGCGAAGTCTTCCCAATAGAGACGCGCGCCGGAAACGAAGCTGTTCGTCAACCAGGTAAGCGTGACGTTGTCCAGGACATCATCTCGTGTAAGGCCTTCGGGCTGCCCGTCAAACACACGAGAGATCATTGCCAAGCTACGCGCGTCGTGATCAAGAAAATAACCGGCTATGCCGACGGGAGAATCTGCGATCCCGTACAGCGCCTGTGGGCGCAACCCCATCTGATATCCGTAACCGATGCCCTTCGCATATACCGAAGCCACCCGCTCGTACGCGAGTCTCTCGTCAGCGGAGAGATCCGCCGGCGCCGGAGCGCCCTCGCGGGCAGCCTTGTCAATTTCGGGTGAAAAGATGCCTGGCATATTGGAGTGAATGCCAAGCAGTTCCGGATGCCCCTGTGTGCCCATCACGTCCGTGATAATCGCGCCCCAATCGCCGCCTTGCGCCACGAATTTCGTGTACCCGAGGCGCTTCATCAGCTCCACCCAGGCACGAGCAATGTGGACGGGATCCCAGCCGGTCGTGGTCGGTTTGCCTGAAAACCCGTAGCCCGGGAGCGACGGAATGACCAAATCGAAAGCGTCCGATGCGCTTGCGCCGTGAGCCGTGGGATTGGTCAGTGGATCGATGATCTTCATCTGCTCGATGATCGAGCCGGGCCATCCGTGCGTGACGATGAGGGGCAACGCGTTCTTATGTTTCGAACGAACGTGAATGAAGTGAATGTCGAGACCGTCGATCTCGGTAATGAAATTCGGCAGGGCGTTCAGTCTGGCCTCGACCTTGCGCCAGTCGTACTCTTTCTCCCAATAGCGCGCGAGTTTCTGCAGGGTCGCGAGTTGGGGGCCTTCCGATTGATCCGTGACCGTTTCACGGTCGGGCCACCTTGTCGCGTTGAGGCGCTTGCGCAATTCGGTGAGTTCCGCTTCTGGAAAAGTCACGCGAAACGGACGGATGGCGGTCTTGTCAGCCGGCTGTTCCGGAACACTCAGATGGATTGGGCGAAGCGTATTCTTGTGAGCCGCCTGCTCGGCGGCTGGTTGCATTGTATTAATCTCGCTCATGGCAAACTCCTGTCTAAAAGGGGCCATTTGTTGCGGCAATCCGATTCAATCAGAGGCCGAAACGCCCAATCTCGAAGGAGCGCGAGGTTCCGTGAGGCGCTACGATACCCCGAATCAAGCCAAACCCCCATATTTTCGAAAGATTTTGGCCTGCTTTTTCTCCGATTGGCGCAAGTGCTTACGGAAAAAGGTCGATCATAGTGCACAATTTGGTGGATAACCTGACCATACAACAAGAGTTTTTTGCGGCCGCGGAGTCTAGCGACATTGCGCGCACGCTCAAACGGCCTCGACGGCGCCTTTGATCCTGGCTGGCGGGATGTCTATTCCCGACATTAGGCAATTCAGACGGATCCGACGATCCCTATTGAAATCCACAATCTGCGACGTATTCATTGCGCTAACGGCTTTCCTTGGGTAGGACGCAATTGACGCACCAGCCACGAAAGTTGAGACGCCTCGCTCGGATTAGGACTTCTGACCGACGAACAGGAAATAGGGAACTTTGCCGACCTGAAAATAGGCCCACGCCACCAGCCCATCCTGGCGTAGATAGATGCGGTTTACCCGCGAAGCTGTGGTCGACCGAGCGCTTATTTTTTTGCGCGCTTTTGGCCGGCTCGATTTATCGCTGCCCATTGCGCGTCGCCTTGCTTGCGGAAGGACTGGATTTCGCGCTAGGCGAGCGACGTAATGGCGGCGCTCAGTTCCTCGATTTCGACGTCGCCGTCATAGCGCTGGCCGTTCAGAAAGAGGGTTGGTGTGCCGTTGACGCCGCTGCGGACTCCGCCCTGAAAATCGCTACGGACGCGCGGCTGATACTCATGGCTCGCCAGGGCCGCCTGGAGTTTTTCGGGGGAGAGTTTCAGGGCCTTGGCCATTTCCAGCAGGTTCGGCAATTCGAGATCTTCCTGATTCTCAAAAAGGGCGTCGTGCATTTCCCAGAATTTTCCGGCGGCGCCGGCAAACTCGGCGGTCTCGGCGGCGGCTTCGGCGTTGGGATGCATTTCATTGAGCGGAAAATTCCGAAAGACAAACGCGAGTTGTTTGCGGAATTTTTTCTGCACGGCCTTGATGATCGGATAGGCGTGGCCGCAGTGGGGGCATTCGTAATCGCCATACTCCACCAGAACGACGGGGGCGTTGATATCGCCCTGGATGTGATCTTCGGCGGTGACGGGATTTTTCAGCATGGCGGATGCTCCAAAAATTATTTGGGAAGGGATTCCAGAGCGTTGAGAATGCCGTCGGCGCCGGGATTGACGGCGACGGGCGATAAATAACTCCACGCAATGACGCCCTTGGCGTCGATGACAAAGAGGGCTCGCTCGCTGGTCCCGTCGGCATCGCGATAAGCGCCGTAGGCCCTGGCGACTTTTCCCTTGGGCTCGAAATCGGCCAGCAGGGGGAAGTGCAGGTGGCGGTCTTTGGCGAAGGCGTCGTGGCACCAGACGCCGTCGACGGAGATGCCGAGCAGTTCCGCGTTGTATTTTTGGAAATCGGGGAGGATTTCATTGAAGAGGGCCATCTCGTCGCCGCAGACGGGGCTGAAGTCGGCCGGGTAGAAGGCGAGAACCACCGGGCGGCCGCGAAGCTCGCTGAGAGAAAGCTTCTGATCGGCGGTCACCGGGAGGGTGAATTCCGGTGCGAGCGTTCCGGGTTTTAGTATTTGTGCCATGGTTCCCTTTCCAGATAGGTTGGGCACGGTTGCCGCGAGCGACGATGCTACTGTGCCGTTCTCTGTTCTGGCAAACAAATTTTATTTGCCAGTTGCCAGTTGCCAGCTACGAGCTAAAAACGGGCAAATAGAAAACTGAAAGTTGACTTTTGTCTTCGCGCTCTTCGCGGCTTCGCGGTAAAAAAAATAGATTTACCGCGAAGGCGCGAAGAGCGCGAAGGTATGGAATCGTGGGCGAGGCGGCTGAAATATATCGTTACCGCCGGCCGAGCAGGGACTGAAATCGCTGGGCAATTTGGGCGAGAAGCTTGGGGTCGTGCGTGGGCAAGCGAAATGTCCGCTCGGATTTGTTGGATAGAGAAACGACTAATTCGCGCATGGGTTTTCGCGGATTCAAATCGCCGCGGAGGGGTCGGGGGTGGACGCCGGTGATTTCGTGGGCGGGCCAGTGTTTTTGCCGCATTGCAAAGAGGCCGAGATAGGAGTCGGTGAGTCCCTTGCGGGTTGCGGAGAGGATGCGTGGGACTCTGCCCCATTTGCGGTACTTCCACAGGGCGAAGATCGCGATGATCGAAAAGAAGGTGGCGGTGGGCCACTCTTGGCGTGCGACTTGCCAGATGACGCTGAGAGTCGAAGTGGACGGCGGCGGTACGCCGAGCAAGCGAAGGGCGCGCCAAGTGTAGATCGCCCATACGAACGGACCGATGATCGCCCACATCGCCATGGCCGCGAAGAATGCGGGCGCCAGGACGTAAGACCACGCGGATGCCACTGGGAAGATGACGCGCGCAAAACCGGGGCCCTCTTCGAGCGTTAGCCGACGTGGCGGTTGCGGCTGCGGTGTGCGATAGGTAATCACTTCGTCGGTCATGCGTGTGGCTAGGCTAATCCCCGCCACTTGTGTCGGGCTCGGTCGATGAGTTGCTTTTTTCAATGCGAGTTATTCGCAGGGCCATGTAAGGCTGGCCGGGTAGAGTAATCTTGTCGTCGCCCTGCGCGGCGAAGTCATACGACGATTGCTTAATCAGTGTGAAGGGTCGCGGGATGGGGGTGATGGTCATGTTCCAGGTGTCGAGGATATCGACATGAAATTGTAGGCCGGGGGAAAGCGTGTCCTTGGGGAGTCCAAAATGCCACAGGTTTGGTTTTTCGGAGCCAAACTAGATCAGGAAATCGTGGCCGGGCCGGCCGGCGATGTTTGATTCGAAGAATCGGTCGATGGGCTCGATGCCGGTTGGTGGGGCGGTGGCGAGGATATTTTTCAGGAACGCGATTCGCGACGGGCTTTGGCCTTGCAGCGTGCCGCCGGCGCTGGTCCAGGCGGGGGGGGAGTCGCCCTTGAAGGTTTCGCCGTGGCCGACGTAGGCGCCGGCAATCGTGCCCATCCAGAATCGCTGGACCATCTCCTGCGCGGAGAGCCGGCCCCAGCGGCGGTCGATGTTGCCCTCGTAACAAACTTCGTCGAAGACAACCGGCTTATTCGTGACATCTCGATACCAGACGGCCCGCCCGAAATCGGCGACGGCGGCGCCGTTTTGCACGCTGAGGTGCGTCACCCAGGGCTTGCTCGAATCGTACATGCGCTGACTGAAATGAATCGAGCGGAGATGACCGGCAGGATCCTCGCGCTGGACGAGCTGGAAGAGCCGATCCCAATCGGCGTCGGTTTTGTGCTTCATGAGGTCAAATTCATTGGCCAGGGACCACCAGATGTTTGGATAACCCCAGAGTCGGGCGACGACGTAACGGGTGTAGCGATCATCGTCGTCCGCGGACATGCGATCGAAGCCGGTCTCTTTGCCGCCGTAGGGGTGAAACAAAATGACGTCGGCCTGGATGCCCTGGTCGCGCAGTTGCGCGATGCGGCGGTCGAGATTTGCGAAGAATTTCAGGTTGAAGCGGGCGTGGTCCCAATGCCCGTCGGCAGTGGCGACGAATGGGCAGGCGTCGGGGTTGGCTTTGAGAGTCGAGCCGCTAACCGGCAACACGCACATGCGGATTTTGTTGAAGGGGGAATTTTTCAGCGTGGCCAGCGTTTGATCCTGCATTTTTTCGTTTTGGTGAATCCAGCCGTAGCAGGTGGTGCCGATGGGGATGAAGGGTGTGCCGTCGGCGTAGGCGAAATGGTAAACGGCCGCGACGCGCACGGGGCCGTGATTGGCGGCGGCGGAATTTTCGCAATCGAATTGGCCGGTTTGATGATCCAATTGTTTTCGGTTGCTGTGGGTTTGATATTGCCAGGCGCCGACGGTTGGGGGCATGAAGCGGATGCGGTAGACGCCGTTGCCGTCGTAGAAGCCGGGGGCGTCGAGCGAGACCGGGCCGCTGGAGAATGTGGCGGAGAGTTGGGTGTCGACGAAGGGATTGCCATCGGCGGGGCCGGGGAGAGTGATTTCGTAGGTGGACCATTGCTCGACGGCTGCGGCGCGGGAGGTGAAAATTAGAAGAGCGATGACAAAAAGCATCTTTCGCATGATCGAATAGCATATCGACTTAGGCATCCAGCGGTTAATGTCGATAGACCTCACGTCGCACCGCGGGCGAAAACTGGACGTAAATTGTGACCAGTTGTATAATATGGCTATGAAACAGATCGCCGCCGCGAAATTCAAGGAGAAATGCCTGGCCCTGCTGGACACGGTCGGGCCGGAGGGGATCGTTATCACCAAGCATGGCAAGCCCGTTGCTAAGCTCATCCCCGCACCCAGCTCGTCGGCCGAACTCATCGGTTCGATGAAGGGCAAAATCAAGATCCGGGGCAAGATCTTATCCACCGGAATGGATTGGGATGCTCAATCTTGATACGCATATTCTTCTCCACTCCCTGGCAGGTTCGCTGACTGCCAAGGAAGATAAATTGCTCTCCGGCGACGAGTGGAGCATTTCGGCGATCGTGTTATGGGAAATTGCAAAGCTCGCGCAACTTGGCCGAATTGAATTTGACCTCAACGATTCGGTCTTGGTACGCGTTCTTTCGCGGATTCACACTTGGCCGATCAATCTGGATGTATGCCGGACGCTCGAACTTTTGGATTTTCGCGGCGATCCCGCGGATGAGATCATCGCCGCGACCAGCCTCGTGAATCAGGTGCCCTTGGTAACGCGGGACGCTCAGATGCGCAAGTCGCGGGTTGTTCCACTGGCTTGAACCGGTGCGCTGATTACGCGGACATGGCGGGCAAGTTTCGTTTGCGTGTTGAGATTCATAAAAGTATGCTTTTTTAACGCGCGTGGCACGGGGTAAAATTCGACGCTTGCGGAGGAGGACATCATGATAATTCGGCGCTCGCTTTCGGTGGTGATCGCGGTGATTAGCGTGGCTTTCGTCGGGCTGCGTTCGTCGCTGGGGCAGTCGGCTGCGCGGATGGTGCCGTGCGATGACGTTAGTTCGATGACGTACAGCGACTGGGTGAATGGGGCCATTTCGAATTTGTCCGGCGATGACGAACGCGGTCAGAAAGACGCGGCCAATCAACTGGGGACGGCGCTGGTTTACGCGCCGGTGCGCGCGGCGGTGCTGGCGGCGCTGGAGCCGCATCTGAATAGCAACGACAAGGATTTTCGCAAGAGCTGCGTGATCGCGTATGGGCACTGGGCGACGGCGGCGCAGGAGCAGCAATTGCTGCAGGTGGTGGCGACGCCGGCGCATCCGCCGACGATGAGCGGGGACGAGCCGTGCTGGGCGGCGGCGGTGAGCGCGCTCTTGAGTCTCGACCCCAAGGCGGCGCAGGGGGCGGCGGCCTATCGTGCGGACGCCTTTTTTTTCCGCGACGCGATGGGGCCGATTTTGTTCGCCTGGGCCGCGGACAGCGGGCCGGAGCAGCCGGTGGCTTACCAAATTCTCAAGGCTTTGGATCCGAGCAACGATGGGGTGCAGCTTTCGATTTCCGATGCGCTTCCGTTGCTTCAGAGCGATGCGGCCAGTGATCGAATTCGGGCCGCTAAATCGTTGGCGTGCGTGCCGATCGATCCGAGCGAGCGGGCGGACGTGATGGCGGCGCTTCGGCCGCATCTGATGGGCAGCAACGGCGGGCCGCGGCTGGCGTTCGTGTCGGCGTTTGCGCACTGGGCTACGGCGCAGGATGTTCCGACGCTGCAGGCGATTATCGCGTACCCCCAGAGCGTGACCGGGCTGACCGGACACGAAGATTGCTGGGCGGCGGCGACGGCGGGACTGGCGCGGCTGGATGTTTCGGCGGCGGCGGACGCGGTGCGGAGCCGGTCGAGTTATTTTCTTTATCGCGTGGACGTGCATAAGTGTTTGGAGCCGATCGCGCATGGGTGCGGCCCAGAGTCGCGGACGGCGGGGTGGCTGATTAATTTGGTGGAGTCGGGGAACAACCAGCCGCCGTTGCCGCCGGATTTTAATGCGCCGTCGGCGTCGCCGTCAGCGCCCGCGTCGCCGGCGGTTGCCCCGCAGGGCGGGCAGTCGCCGCCGGCTTAGGATTTTCCGGGGATGGTCGTGAGATCCTTCAGGAGCGGCGCGGCGGCGTCGCGATTGGAGAGCGTGGGGGCGGGGCCTTCGTACCAATCTTTTGGCAGGCCGAGCGCGGGGTCGTTCCAACGGACGCCGTATTCGTCCTGGCCGGTGTATTCGACGTCGACGAGGTACATGACGGTCGCGGCGCCCTGGATTTTGTAGCCGTGGAGGACGCCGGGGGGGATGTAGAGGCCTTGGGGGTTGTCGGCGGCGAGCGTGACGCATTTGGCGACTTTGTGCGTGGGCGATCCAGGGCGGAGATCGACTAGGGCGACCTGGATTTTTCCCTCGGGGACCAACCAGAAATCGGTTTGGAGATTGTGGAAGTGCAGGCCGCGGACGACGGCGCCTTCGGAATGGGAGACGTTCCACTGGACCCATTTTTGGTTGTGGGTGAACCAACTGGCGCGGAAGGCTTCGTAGAAATAGCCGCGGGGGTCGCCGAATTTTTTTAGTTTGAGGAGCCTGGCTCCATCGATGCCGGTCTCTACGGTTTCGCTCACGGCAATTTCTCCGCCAGGATTTTTTTGGTTTGTTCCTCGCGATAGGCGGCGATTTTTTTGCGGAGATCGGGGTTGGAGTCGGCGAGAATGGCGATGGCGAAGAGTGCGGCGTTGATGGCGCCGGGTTTGCCGATGGCGAGCGTGGCGACGGGGATGCCGGCGGGCATTTGGACGGTGGAGAGGAGCGAATCGATGCCATTGAGCGCGGCGCTTTGCATGGGGACGCCGAGGACGGGGAGGAGGGTGTGTGCGGCGGCGACGCCGGCGAGATGGGCAGCGCCGCCGGCGGCGGCGATGATGACTTTGACGCCGCGACTTTCGGCTCCGGAGACGAAATCGCCGGTTGCCTTGGGGGTTCGATGCGCCGAGAGGACGCGCGACTCGTGCGGCACCCCAAATTGCTCGAGCATCGCGGCGGCGTGCTGCATCGTTTCCCAATCGGATTTGCTGCCCATAATGATGGCGACGATGGCTGAATTCTGGGCGGATTTGACCATGATTGTTGTTTTCCTTCCGAGATGCCGATCCTACCATGAGGGGGTAGATGTCCCAAGTCCGCGAAATTCTCCGATCCGCGATCGAATTCAACCCTCAGGATGATTTCGAGGTTTTCCTGCGCCAAGCGCCGGCGAAATGGGCGGTCTATCTGCTGGCGGATGCGGAGGAACGGCCGCTGCAATTGCTGTGCGTTAAAAATTTGCGGTACAGCCTCAAGCATCGACTGGGAGAAGATGATCCGGCTCAACTCAGCAAACGGGCGAATCTGCGGCAGGTGGTTCGGAAAATTTCCTGGCGACGCGTCGATAGCGCCTTCGAGGCGGATATCGTTTATTACGAATCGGCGCGGCAGATTTTTCCCGAGACGTATCGCGGCATGGTGGGGTTCAGGCCGGCCTGGTTTTTGCACGTGAATCCGGAGGCGAAATTTCCGCGGTATGTGAAGACCCGCGATTTGGACGAGAAGCCGGGGGTTTACCTGGGGCCGCTGGATGATAAACACGCGGCGGCTCGGCTGATCGAACTGGTTGAAGATAGTTTTGATCTTTGCCGGTATTACAACATTCTGACGGAGTCGCCGCATGGAAGGGCGTGCGCTTATAAAGAAATGGGCAAGTGCCCGGCTCCCTGCGACGGGTCGATCTCGATCGAACAATATCGGCGGCTGATTGAATGGAGCGCTCAGACGATTGTCGACCCCGGACATTTCGTGCGCGAGCAAAAAAATCGCATGGCGGCGGCATCCGAAGAATTGCGATTTGAACTGGCGGCGAAGATCAAAACGTTCGTCGAACAGGTTTCGCAATTTGGCAAGGGCGCGTTTCGGCACGTGCGGCGACTGGCGGACTTTGCGTATGTGACGCTTCAGCCTGGGCCCGGGGCGGGACTGGCGAAGGTTTTTTTGATCTTGCCGGGGCATGTGGAGGAGCTGGCCGATTTGATATGCGAGCCGGCGCGGCCGTCGGAGTTGATGCGGCTGATTTTGTGGACGGCGGAGCATCGGCCGAGCGCGGCGGCGGACGCGGAGCAGATTGGGGTTGTGGCGCATCATCTTTTTGGGCCGAAACAGACTGGGGGCGTTTTCATTCCGCTGGCGGATATCTCCGAAGGGGCGATCGCCAAGGCCTATAAAAGCGTTTCGCGGCTGAAGCAGCCGGAGGAGACGGATGTCGAAGGGGTCATCAAGGAATTGCAGGCGATGTAAGCTGCTAGCGTCGACGAGCAACCCCAAGATATAATGAAACCCGAAATGACCACCGATGCCCTATACAAACTTCACGTGGCTCGCCCGTTTGCACCGTTCGCACTGCGACTGGCGGATGGACAGCGCATGCCCGTCGAGCACCCGGAAATGCTCGCTTATTCACCAAAGAGTCGCCTGGCAACCGTCTATTTCAAAGATGGATCCTTTGAGCTTGTGGATTTGCTGCTCGTGACGGGACTTGAGGTCAAATCGAACGGGCACAAGCACCGGCGAAAGTAATGGACGTAGCGCGGCTGATGCCGTCAGGGGAGACGGCGGGAAGGGTGATTGGTGATTGCTGGGTGAGGCGTAATTGCCTTCGTCAATCAGCACTCATCAATCACTAATCACCAAAAATGGGACGGCACACACAAGGGTGGGCGCGGGTTTTGTACAAGGAAAGCTGCGCTCACCGCTTGTGTGCGCCTGCCGCCGCGGGCATCGCCAAAACCAATGGCGCTGAACGGGCGGGGGACAGATTCCGGGTCGCTGGACGGTCAAGCGCTTGGCCGACCATGCTCCGGGGCTCTGCGTCCAATTACTGAGACAAAATATTTCTTCGCGTTCTTCGCCGCTTCGCGGTAAATCGATTTTTTTTACCGCGAAGGGACGAAGGACGCGAAGGATTCGTTCATCATAATGGGAGCGAAATTTACGCTTCAAAAAAGTGTGTCCCCCTATATAGGGTCTGGCGCCTGAAGGTTTTTGAGGGTTTTTCGGGCGTTATAAAAATTTATTTTTCACGCAGATTCTGGTTCACGCGGGGGTTACATGCGCGATGTAAACAATTTTTACGTGCGCGCGCAGAGGGCACTATTGGCGCGGGTGATACTTCTTGTGAACTGCTTTTAGCCTGGTGTCGTCGACGTGGGTGTAAATCTGGGTGGTTCCGATGTCGCTGTGGCCGAGGAGTTCCTGGACGACGCGGAGGTCGGCGCCGCCGCCGATGAGGTGGGTGGCGAAGCAGTGGCGGAGGGTGTGCGGGGAGATTTCCCGGAGTAGTCCGGCGGCTCGGCCGTGTTTTTCGACGAGCATCCAGAGGGAGATTCTTTCCATCGGGCGGCCGGTGCGGGATAGGAAGAGCTTTTCCTGGTTGTGGCGGTCGAGGTTGGGGCGGCAATCCTGGAGATAGCGGGTGATGGCTTCAAGGGCGATTTTTCCGACGGGAACCAGGCGCTCTTTGCGGCCTTTGCCCAGGACGCGGACGACGCCGACCTGGAGGTTGATGTCGCGGAGTTTTAGTTGGCAGAGCTCGGTGGCGCGCAGGCCGCTGGCATAGAGAAGTTCCAGGATGGCGACGTCTCTTGCGTAGAGCGGGGATTTGGGATTGGGAGCGCTGAGGAGCTGGTTGACCTGGGATCGGCTTAGGATTTTGGGGAGGGATCGCTCGGGTTTGGGTCGTTCCAGTTGGCGGAGGATTTTTTCGGCGGCCGGGGTGTCGGAGGCGAGAAAGCCGAGGAGCGAGCGGATGGCGGCGATGCGGCGGGAGACGGTTTTTGTGGACTTTTTTTCCCGCGATTGGGATTGAAAATAGTCGCGGAAGTCCTGGATTTTGGCGGTGAGGAGATTCTTTCGGCGCTGGGCGAGAAAATCGTGGGCGTTTTCCAGATCGCGGCGATAGGCGTGCAGGGAGTTATCGGCCAGGCCGCGCTCAGCGGCCAGATGCAGCAGGTACTGGTGAATCCTGGGCTGTGGGATTCGGCTGGCGGCGGGTGACCGTGACCTGGATGTTTGAAGGACGGGGCTCACGCGGGGACTCCAGTTGCCGCATTCTACGTTCGACCCGAAGTTGGAGGTAGGTGGGGCAGGCTCGGAATCGGCCAAAACAATATTTGAAGGCGTGCTGCATCGCGTCGAGGCGAAAATGCTCGGCACATCGGGGGTCGGTGCGATTCAGGAATGGGCAGTGTTGGCCGGGTGCGAAGTCTGGCATAGGCGCCGGCGGATTTATCGGCCAAAAGAATGGCGCGGCGTGAACTGCGAAAACAGAACTGTGTTATCGGACAAGCTTCAGGCGGCGGCGATGGCGCCAGCGGGGAGATCGGGGATTCTTTTGGTTTGAAGGCAGACGGCGACGAAGAGGTGGCGGAGGCGCTCCAGCGGCTGGCGATCCAGAAAATCCGGGGTGAAATCGACGGGAAAACTAGCCGGAAACTCCTGAAATTGGCGCAGCAAAGCCGACTTGTCCAAACTGGAAACAACTTTGATGAGTTCTTCGATTTCGTCGGTCGGCATCTTCACTGCTCCACGGATTGTAGAACCTGAAATCGATTTGTCGTTGGCCGAAATCCAAAATTCAACAAAAAAAATCGATCAGCGTTCCTCTGCGAATGATATCGGGCTGACGCTGGACAACCTTAATCATCGGTGGAATCTTGGCGGGCTGTTGCCAAGGTAGAGATTTCCAGGGGGCTTGAGGGCCGGCGGCGACGGGCGCCTGATCGCCGGTGGGATCGGGTTTGGTCGGCGGCGGGCAGAACTGGGGTACGGGGGAGTAGAATGGGGTCGGGTGAATGACCGGCCGCGGGAGATATCGCGGGGTCGGGTGAATGACCGGGCGAGGGGCGTAGTGAGGCGAGCAGTCGGTGTATCCGGAGGGGCAATACGTATCCGGACCTGAGCCGGGTCCGCCCAAGGGGCCGACGCTGAGGGTCGGGAGCTGGCCGTTGTTCATGGCGCGGAGGAGGTCGTCGACCACCGCGAGCTTGGCGGTGGCGATGATGAGGGCCGGGGCTGAGGCGGAAATCGACGACACGCGCCACTTGAAGCAAACGGCGCGTGCGGAAATAGACACTGGGCCGCGGGGCGATCAGAATCGCCCGAGAATTCGCGGCTGAAATGCTATTTCCAATTTAATTGGGCGGATGTCAAATCGGTCCGTTTATGCGGGATGATGTGCGGAGGCAACGGGGATTGGAGCTGATGTCGGGCTGGGAAGACAAACGTTATGCGGACGGATGAGCTGGATTTTCATTTGCCGGAGGAGTTGATCGCGCAGACGCCGGCGGAGGCGCGGGCGGGGTCGCGGCTGCTGAGGTATCGGCGCCGGGGGCGGGAAATGGAGCATCTCCTATTTTCGGATCTGCCTGGGATCCTTGGGCGCGGGGATTTGCTGGTGTTCAATGATGCTCGGGTGATTCCGGCAAGATTTGCGCTGCGGAAAAAAAGCGGGGGGAG
>JBEKPV010000080.1:0-14279 GCA_049520395.1 Tepidisphaeraceae bacterium | reverse complement strand
AGGCCGGTTCAATGGTAGAGTCCCGGCAGGCCGGGATTAACCGACTGGTTGTAGGTTCGAGTCCTACCTGCCGAGTTTTGGCGGTTTGAGTTGGGAGACCGGTTCAATGGTAGAGTCCCGGCGAGCCGGGATTAACCGACTGGTCGTAGGTTCGAGTCCTACCTGCCGAGTTTGGATGAGACAGGGCCATTTTCGGTCTATATTTTGCGAAATGCGCGTGGTCAGTTTTACGTCGGGTCGACTGGTGACGTCGCCGCGAGGCTCAGCCGACACAACGACAATCGGGGCGCTAAGACATATACGCACAAGAACGGGCCGTGGGTACTTGTCTGGCAGGAACAACAGCCTACGCGATCCGCGGCGGTCATACGCGAGAGACAAATCAAATCAATGAAATCGGCAAGGTGGATACGTGAGAATCTGCTCAATGGTAGAGCCCCGGCGCGCCGGGATTAACCGACTGGTGCATGGGCCGAAATTGGGTCAGGCGGCAAACTTTCGAATTCCCTTTAGGCCTTTTGCGGTCCTTTGGGCACGCCAGAGATCATAATTCTGTTGAAGATTGAGCCAAAGTTGCGGGGTGGTTCTGAATGCGATGGAGAGCCTCAGGGCCATATCGGGAGTGATGGCGCTATGTTCATTGACCAACTTGGAGATCGTCTTGCGCGATACGCCTAGCGCCTTTGCCAGCTCAACGGTGGAGAGGTTCATGGGCTGAAGATAGAGGCGCTTGAGGATTCCGCCGGGATGTGTGGGGGGGCGATGTTCTTTCATATTGGGCGCCTAATGGTAATCCACATAATCAACGTCAAACGCATCGCCCTTCTCGAAGCGAAAGGTAATTCGCCAGTTGCCGGAGACGCGGACAGCCCAGAATCCCTTTAGTTTGCCCTTCAACGGATGAAGTACAGAGCCTGGGAAGTCCATATCGCCGGGTTTGGCGGCGGCGTTCAGTAGATCCAGGATGTCGGTAAGCCTCTGAGCATGCGATGCTTGGACGCCTCGGGCGTTGCCGGTTTCGGATAGTAGGCGCAGCCCTTTGTGCCGAAATCCCCGGATCACTTGGCGGGTTAGTGTAACCAGTAAGGTTACAGTATGCAAGAAAATTGATACCTGGGGCCGCGGTAACAAGTGCGCAATTGGCTGCTACCGAGTGAGGCCCTATATGGATAAACTAGCGACATGGCGAACACACTTGGGTATGCCGCACGGAGCGCCGTTTCGGAATTGGGGCCGTTTCAGTTTGAGCGGCGGACGCCGGGGGCGAGGGATGTTCAGATTGATATTCTCTTTTGCGGGGTCTGTCATTCGGATCTGCATATGGCGCGGAACGAATGGAAGAGCACCGTCTATCCGGTGGTGCCGGGGCATGAAATCGTGGGGCGGGTGACGCAGGTGGGGGCGGAGGTGAGAAAATTCAAAGCCGGCGATCTGGCGGGAGTGGGTTGCATGGTCGGCTCGTGCCAGGAATGCGCAAGCTGCCGGGGGGGGCTGGAGCAATATTGCGAGAAGGGGTTCGTGCTGACCTACAACAGCCCGGATAAGCAGACGGGGCTGATGACGTATGGGGGATATTCCAAGCGCATCGTGGTGGATGAGGGGTTTGTGCTGCGCGTGCCGACGAATCTGGATTTGGCGGGGTCGGCGCCGCTGCTTTGCGCGGGGATCACGACGTATTCGCCACTGAAACAATGGAACGTCGGGAAGGGTCAGAAAGTGGGCATCGTGGGGCTCGGGGGACTGGGGCATATGGGGGTCAAGTTTTCCCATGCACTGGGGGCGCAGACGGTGGTCTTTACGACTTCGCCGAAAAAAGTTGAAGACGCGCGGCGATTGGGGGCGGATCAAGTGGTGATTTCGACGGATGCGGATCAGATGAAAAAAGAGGCGGGGAGTTTTGATTTTATTCTCAATACCGTGTCGGCTCGGCTGGAACTGAACGACTATATTTCGCTTCTGCGGCGGGATGGGACGCTTTGCATGGTGGGATTGCCGGAGGAGAAATATCCGACGCCGGATTTCCGGCCGCTGCTGCTCAAGCGGCGGCGGGTGGCGGGGTCGATCATCGGCGGAATTCGTGAGACGCAGGAGATGTTCGATTTTTGTTCTGAGAAAAATATCGTTTGCGACATTGAGACGATTCCGATTCAGAAGATCAACGAGGCCTACGGGCGGATGCTGAAGAGCGACGTGAAATATCGTTTCGTGATCGACATGGCTTCGCTGAAGTGAAGAAGCGGGGGGCGTTGGGAGCCAAACTTCTGGACGGACCTGCCAAACATCAATTGTTGCCGCGAGCGCTCTGGGGCATGACGCTGGGAGCGCTATTTTTTTTCACGCTCAGCGTTTTTGTGCCGTGGACGGTTCAGCTTCCGCCGGACGATTTGGATCTTTCCTGGATGATGGTGCTGCAGTGGGCGCACGTGCACCGCGCGGATTTCGGGCGGCAACTGGTTTATACATACGGGCCGTGGGGTTTCGCATTGGGGGGACATTCGCCGGCCATTTTTCCGTGGGTGGTGGGAGTTTGGACATTTCTTGGCGTGACGTTTTTCGCGGCGATTTGGAAATTGGCGACGTTCGCCACGGGGCGCAAGTGGGTGGCGGCGGTTTGGATGATTCTGGCGATCGCGGTGGGGGGAGCGAACTACACGCAGATGCAGGACGTTCGGCTGTTTGCGATGTGCTGGCTGCTGCTGCTACTCCATTTTTATGTGGATGAGCGGCCGTGGCCCGTGAGCAAGGTGTTGCTCGCCGCGGCGATGGCGCTGGGGTGCCAGATCAAATTTTCGCTGGTTTTCATGGCGGCGCCGGTTCTGGGGGCGGTAACGGTCGATCAGATTTGGCGCCGCCGGATGCCTTCGTTGCTGATTGTTTTTCTGGCGTCCTATCTGGGATTTTGGCTGGCGGCTTATCAGCACCTGGCGAGCCTTTTTCCGTATCTGGCTAATTCATGGCGAGTGGTTTCGGGGTATGCGGAGGGGGCGTCGGTGGGGATGCGATCGGACGACGTGGATTTGCTGCGCTATCTCATCGGCGGACTGCTGCTGCTTGGGGCGGCTTGCGTTTTTCGGCCGCGAAACCAGGCGCCGGGAGGCGGGAGAATGTATTGGCTGGCGATCGTAGCGCTGGTCGGCATGTTGTGGACCGCGTTTAAAGGCGGTTATGTGCGCCACGATTTGCATGAAATGCTCGCGACCTCTTCGCTATCGCTGATGTCGGTTTTTTACCTGGCGGCGTTGTGGCCGCGGGCGAGATTTTTTATGAGCCGGGCGTTTCTGATTGCGATGAGCGCGACGGCGATCTGGCTGGCGTGGGGATCGGCGAATCGACTGGGGCGGGTTCCGACTCAGCAATATTTGGCCGGCTCGATTCTTGCTTTGCCGGAGCGCGTGGGAGTGGCGATGGAATGGGCGGGCGGCGGCTCGGTGCTGGAGGATTACAACCAGCGCGATCTGACGGCGGCGAACGCGACGCGGGTTCCGCGCGTTCAGGGGAGCGTCGATTCCTATTCGTGGGGGCAAGCGCCGCTGCTTCTGAACGGATTGGATTACCAGCCGCGGCCGGTTTTTCAGAGTCTTCTAACCTATACGACGGCGCTGGGCCGGCTCAACGCGGAGTTTCTGCGTTCCGCGAGGGCGCCGGGGACGATTTTTTTTGAAATACAGCCGATCGATTATCATTATCCGGCTCAGGAGGACGCGCTTTCCTGGCCGGAGTTGCTGACGCGTTACCAGCCCGCCGACGCGACGGGCCCGCGGCTGGTTTTGCGGCAATCCTCGCTGGCGCGGGATTTTTCGCTGGTGCCGATCCAAACAACAACGGCGGAATTGGGCCATTGGACGGCGGTGCCGGATGCGGATGATCCGATCTGGGTGACGATGAAAATTCATCCGACAGCGCTGGGCCGGCTGATGCGATTGATTTATAAAACGCCGCCGCTGCTGCTGGGGATAAAGACGCGGTCGGGAGATGTGGAATCGTATCGGCTGATCCGCGATGTGGCGGAAGGGGGGTTTCTCCTCTCGCCGCGGACGTGGGAGCACATGGCCTTTGCGACTCTTTATGCTCCGAATTGGAAGGAGAAATTGGCCGGGGCGGGCGTTACTCAATTGGCGGTTTCGTTCGCCCAGAGCGAGAGCAGTCCGTGTTTTGAGGATCAGTACGAGTTGACATTTTGGCGTCTGAAATTTCCGCACGTGGAGATTTCGCAGGTTCCGGGGATGGCGAATTATCTGAACCTGCGTGATTGGGTGGCGCGGATGAGAATTGTGCACGCCGAGGAGCCGCCGGAATTGATCGCGGGGGATGCCGGGAAAATCGTGCTGGCGGCGGCGGCGCCGAGCCGGCTGATTTTTCCGATTTCTAGCGGTTCGGGCAGGTTCCGGTTTTCGTTTGGGTTGCTCGACAAGAGTTTTATGGAGTGGGAAGTGACCGACGGGGTTGAATTTCGGGTTTATACGATTGATCAGATAAAACCGGACGGGTTCGACGCGAAATTGGCCTGGTCGCGCACGCTCGACCCGGCCAACTCGCGGTTGGATTGGGGTCCGCAGACCGCGGAAATCCAGTTGCCCGACAAGCCGCCGGCGGTGGCGGTTTATCTGGAAACCGTCCCGGGTCCCAAGCATGTTCGGAGCTGGTCCTATTGGACCGATCTGCAAATTCGCTAGCCGCCCGCGCACTTTTGGCCGGCAGGCGTTACAATTTCGGCGGGGAGGTTTTTTTCGGCGCAGGGAGGTATGCCATGATCCGCAAATCGATTTTCCTCGCGGCTGCTTTTATTGGTCTGGCGACGGTTGGTTTGCAGGCGTTTGGCGACGCCAGCGATCCGGCGGCGCTGGCGCAGGCGACCGCGGACAAGGCGCTGAATTATTTGAAATCGCAGCAGAAGCCGGACTTCAGTTGGCAGAACGACGCCGAGGGGGAATTCCCGGGGATTACGGCACTGGTGCAGCATGCCTTTTTGTCGGATTCTAAATACGACGCGGATATTCCGTTTTTGGATAAATCGTTCGACAAGCTGCTTTCCGATCAGCAGCCGGACGGGGGGATCTATCTTCATATCCTGGCGGATTACAACACTGCGATCTGCATCAGCACCCTGGCGATCAGCCAGGAGGGGGAATACCAGGCGGCGATTCACAAAGCGCTGAGCTATCTGCGCTCGACGCAATGGTCGGACAAAATTCAGGGCGTCCCGGATACGGTGCGGGTCGCCAGCGATAAAGACCCGCGTTATGGGGGGTTCGGCTATGGGAAAGCCGCGCGGCCGGATTTGAGCAATACGCAATTTGCATTGGACGCCCTGCACGATGCTGGTGTGCCGAGCAGCGATCCGGCGTTCCAGGCGGCGCTGAAATTCGCGACGCGGTGCCAGAATTTTTCGGAGACGAACGATCAGCCCTGGGCGGGGAACGACGGGGGATTTGTCTACACGCCCGCCAAGGGGGGCATGTCGCCGGCGGGGGACTATATTTTGGGCGGGCGGCGGATGCTGCGGAGCTATGGGTCGATGACGTACGCCGGGCTGAAGAGCATGATTTATGCGGGGTTGTCGCATGACGATCCGCGCGTGCATGCGGCGTGGAGCTGGATCAGTCGGAATTTTACGGTCGATGAGAATCCTGGGATGTCCGCTGGCGGGGCGGATAACGCGAAGGGGGGACTGTTCTATTATTATTACACCATGGCCAAGGCGCTGTCGGCGTATGGAGAGCCGATCATCGTCGATCCGCAGGGACGCAAGCACGATTGGCGAACCGCGCTGATCGATAAACTGGCCGTTTTGCAGGCCGCCGACGGAAGTTATGTCGGGCAACGCCGCTGGATGGAGGATAGCCCAGTGCTCGTCACTTCTTATACCGTGATTGCCCTTGAAGAGGCGAAGAACGATCTGCAGGCGCATCCGGCTAAGTGATCGCCCGCTTTTGCAGGGAGGCAAACTTTGATCCCCGTCATCGTCCCCAACGTACACGTGATCCTGATCCATTTTCCGCTGGCGCTGCTGGGCGTCGGACTGTTTATCGAGATATTCAACTTTATGTGGCACGGCGGCTCGCTGCATAAAGCCGGCCGCTGGATGATCCTCATCGGCACACTCCTGCTGGTCCCGGTGGCCACCAGCGGAATCTATGCGCTCTACGATGTTTCCACGCATGGCAATTCGCCGGATACCTGGAACGAACTAGTATCCGGCAGCGGATTCACCGTCCGGGATTGGGGGCTGGTGCGCCAGCATGTGGTGCTGAATTCGGTGGCGTCGGTGCTGGCGCTGATAGCGGTGGTCTGGTGGCTGGGGGCTTCGGATCGGGTGCGGAAATATATTTATTTTCCGTCGCTGGGGATGATCATGATCGCCATGGGGCTGATCGCGGTCGGGGCCTGGCATGGCGGAGAAATGGTCTTTCGCGAAGGGTTTGGCGTCGATGGGAAATTTTCCTCGGCGAACGAAGGTCCGCCGCCGCAGTCGTCGCGCTGGCAGGATCAATTGGAATTCGCGATTTCGCCGATGCAGGTGCATCTGGTGCTGGCGGGTTTCGTGATCGCGGTGGCGGCGGGGGGGATGGGCGTGTCGTATCGGCGCAGCGCTGAGAAACTTCCCCCCCCTCCGGCGGCCCCGCAAGGGCAGTACACGGAGCGGCCGACCGATCCGTGGTCGAACGTGCCGTCGCCGCGGGAACTGACGGCGGTAATTCCCTCGACGCCGCCGCCGGCGCGGTTTTGGATCGTGGCGGCAATCCTGGCGGTGCTGACTCTTACGGCGGGCCTTTATGTCGGCGGATTTTTGATCTTCACCAAGGGCATCGATATGGCCCAACTTCGCGGCGCGATCGTCGGGCTGGGAACGCCGAGCCAGCGCCGGATCGGCGCGCATATCGTGATCGGCAGCAGCATTCTCGTCCTCTGCCTGATCCTGGGGGGACTTGGCAAATGGGCTCCGCGGCATCGGGAATTTCTGGGACTCACGGCGCTGCTGTTGATATTGGCGGTGGCGGCGCAGGTTTGGGTGGGGACGCTGCTGCTTTTCGATGGGGATACGGGGCCGATCGATCATTTCCGGCCTGCGCCTGCGGCGGAGGAGCCGGCAACGCAACCGGCGACGGAGCCTGCGAGTCAGCCTGCGACGGGGCCCTCTTCGCAGACGGCGGGGGGGCAATGGCCGGTTGCCTCCGGCCAATAGGTCGTCAGGGCTTATTCGGAGTATAATTGCCTCGATGATTCCGCTTTTGGAGCAGCATCGTGAGCAGATCGCCGCCTTGTGCCGGAAGTACGGGGTGAGCAAACTTGAACTCTTCGGCTCCGCGGCCCGCGGGGATTTTGAGCCGGCGCGAAGCGACGTCGACTTCTTTTTCGAATTTGACTCCGACGAGACACACCTAGCCGATCGGTTTTTTGGCCTCTGTGAGGATTTGGAACGGCTGCTGGGGCAACCGGTGGATCTGGTAAGCAGCCGAGACGTTCGTAATCCATATTTTCTGCAAGTCGCCAACCGGCACCGGGTCACATTATATGCGGCTTGAAACCGCTGGCTTTATCGACGAGCAAGAATTACTCGACTTGCTCGCGCCACCCTTAGATCGTCCTTCCGCCCCTTCTGCCCTTATTCCATCGGATTAACATTTTTCATCGAAGAGAAGGATTCCGCCAAGCTGGAGATGACGCTGCCATCCCAGTCGGCCCCGAATGCACTGGCGGGGACCGCGAGAATTTCATGTTGCCGCAATAGCTCTTCCGCATTGATTTCCACTGCAAAGAAATAAGTCCCGGGCGAACGAGAGTCGGGATGCAGTAAAAGACAACTTTTGACCGGCGCAGGCAAATGAGCCATAAGACTTTCCTCTCGCGCCTTCAGAGCCGCCACGACTTGAGCCGGCAACTCCGCATGGGTCGAAATGAGCTTTTCCGCGAAGGCCAACTGTTCCTGAGTAGGCGAATTGTCGCGAAAAACAGCATCCAGGTGCGATTGTCCGCCCTGGATCAATGCCACACCAAAGGTTTTTGGCGATAACCAGCCTTTTGTGAACGAATGCAGAAGAATGGCCCGTCCGGTTTCCCAGAGTCTTTGCGTTGTCGGATGGAATGGCGTGCCAAGATCATAGACGCAGTCCACGAGCACCTGACGGCCGGGCGACGCATCTAGCCAATCCGTCAGTGCATCGCATTCTACATCAGTGAGAAATCGTCCAAGCGGTTTCCACGGATTTGTCACGAGCATGTACTCTAAACGGCCTTCAGATTTCCGGGCGGGGAGTTGCGGCTTCGGCAATGTCGTGAATAACAGGGGTTCAATGGCAGCTGCTCGTGCCAACTCCAAATAGACCGGATAGACATCCCTGGCAATCCAGATTGCAGCGCGGCCTTTGGCCAATTCGCGGAAAATCAAGCTGAGTGCATGTCGAACTCCGCTGCAAACGAGGGGACGGTATGACGCTTGGTCGGGGAATCCGTAGCGATGGAGCCACGCGCGCGCCAGATCACATCGATGCACCCGACGATTCGGATTCAATGGGCTGGGTCTGGGTTGCATGTCGGCAAGCGCACGGTAGAGATTTGTCTCCGCGCAGTCCATAAGGCCCGGGTCAGCTTGCAGTCGCTGTTCCCGCCATAACTTGAACGTGGAGAAGTTCACGCCATTTCCGTTAAATTAATCTCGCTGGACCGATCTTCCAGGGATACGAGGCAGCGCCCGTCAGCCATGATATTCCAGCTTCGAGCAATGCCCCGCGCGCGTTCCCAGAAAAGGCTCGGCTCCGTGTAGGCGGCAATTCTGAGCGGCCTTCCGCGCCAATGACCCCAATAGACGGGCGCCCCCCAGGGCAAGCTGCTCTCCACGACGAACCCGTGCCGTTCGGTGAATTCTCCGACCAGCGACAGAGGCACCTGATGTAAGCGGCTCCAATCATTGGCCGACCGGTCGTGATAGATCGATTCCGCACTGGTCGAAATGTAGAGCTCCTTAAAGCATACTTCTTCAACCCCTTGATTCGATGCCCAGCAGAGATAATCTGCCAGGGCTTCCTCATTGTCCACGCCGCTTTTCTGAAGTACGCATATCAATCGCAAACGAAGGTCAGGCCAAAGTCCGCGATGTTCTCGCCATGTGCGGATCAACACTTCTGCGGGCGTATTCAAATTCATCAGTCGCTGATTTTGAACCGATTGGTGATGGTGTCGGGAGACGGCAAGCACCCGCAGCCCGGCATCATATAGGGTTTGAAGCCGTTCTATCTGCTCGGGCGCGGGTGCCGTTGCGAAGACGTGCCCATTGGTGATTAGTACGACCTTTGCGAATTTGTGGGCGCAGGCTGAAATTAGCTGTGTGAGCGCCGGATTATGCAACAGTGTGGGTTCGCCGCCGGTGATCACGGCGCGTTCGGCCCCACGCTTTCGCGCCCGACCCAACCACTCGTTGATCAGGTCCCAATCCGGCTTGGCCGGGGATTGGTCGCTCGAAACAGAGGCTTTGGAAAAGCAGAATGGGCACTTTGCCTGACATGCGAGAGCCACAGGAAGAAAAGATATTGCACGCGGCCGGATTCGCGAAAAAGGGGCGAGCTTCGGGTTTAAAAGTCGTAACGAAAACGCGGTGGCATCTTCGAACGAGAGCGCAGCCAGCTCTTCCATCCGGTTTGCGCGGCGCTCGACCGCGTGCACTCCGGTGAGAACGATATGCGCGGAATTGATGAACTGCCCCCGCCCGTTCGATGTATTGCGTTGTAGGGCAGACGTCTCCACCTCGGTTTCCAGCGCAATTAACTTGTTGCCGGAAAGATCTAACTTCCCCATCAGCGCGGTTCCCTTTTGTATTCCGATATCGAGTTCTTCACGCCGCAACAAAAAAAATCGGTTCGGATGGGTGCTTTCTGTGATGCCGGCCTTGGAATATCGTCTCGTATACTTGTCGAACCCACGGGCGAAGTTCGATAGCACCGTTACGTGGTAGAGGACTTGTTTTGATGACATACCTGCCACCTATCCCGGCCGGTGCTCGGCAGAAATGGGCGAATCGCCCCTGTACCCCAAAATGGTAAGGCCACCAGTGCACCCGGGCAAGAAAACCGGACTTTTTCGGCTCCAGAGTGCCGTCGCGCGGCTTCGTGAGCGGCAGATGGAGCCGCAAGCTCTCGTCTGGATTCATTATAGCGGCGTTGACGATTCGGGATCGAAATCGGAGTGACGGGATTTGAACCTTGCAATCCAGCCGCGGTCGGGTCATGCGAATGCAGCCGAACGGAAGAATCCCTAATTCTCAATCGGCTCGACTTTTTCCACGTCGACGTGATAGATGCTTTTGATTACGCCTTCGGCGTCCTTGCGGACGTAGATATGGACGGTGCCCCAGACATTCACGGGGGTTTCGTAATAATAGACTTCGGCGCCGGGCGCGACGTTTCCGTCGACGAAGTGCTGAGCCAGCGGGGGGCCGTTGAAGCAGCATTTGGTTTTGGAATAGACCAGAACGAAATAAGAGAGTTTTCCTTCGCCGGCTTCCTGGGGGGCCCACATTTCGCCGATCATTAAAACTTTTTGGCCTTCGAGGGCGCGGAATTTTTGGGGGATGTCCTGCATGGTGCCGTTGATCTGGTCCATGTCGAAGCTGCTCATCGCCTTGAGGTCGACTTCCTTGTAGGAGCCGTGGTTGTGGATTCCGCCGGTGATGACTTCATCGGCCCAGATGTAAAACGGGACGCCGACGAGCATCAGGACAACGGCGCCGAAGACGGCGATGCGCCAATTGATCCGCGCCAGCCAGTTGCGCCTGGGGGCCTGGTAGGGGCGGGAGAGAGTTTGCGAGGATGAGGTTGCGCTGCTCATAAAATTATTGGGCCGCGGGGCGGACGCTGTCGGCGTCCATCTGGAAAATGCTGACAATGAATCCGCCGTCTTTTTCTTCGTCCACGTGCAGGGTCCCCTCGACGGTCAATTCATCGGGGAAATATTCGACCGCCTTTCCCTTGGGGCAATGGACGACAATCGTATGCTGAATCTGCGGCGGCTGTCCAAAGCAACAGGCAAACAAACTGGGCACCAGGGCGAACTCGGAAATGCTCTCCGCCTGATCGAGGGGGATCATATAACCGCTGGTGCGGAACTGGATGCCTTCGAGTTTGGTCACGTCATCGGGAATGTTGCCGCCGACTTCGGCGTCATAATCGAAATTGCCCAGCTCCTTGATGGGAAGCTCCAAAACCTGACCCGTCGGGGGACGAACGTGAATTTTTCTGACGCCGCCGTCGACGGCCATGACGACCGATTGGAAGGGCTGGGTCGCGACGGCGTTGGCGAGGCCCTTGCTGATTTGCCGGCGGCAGGTACGAAGCTGCTCGTCGATCGGGCCGAGCTGATCGGGCTGATTGATGAGCAATTGCTCGACGCGCTGCAGGATGACGGCGGCGGCGGCGTAATTACCCTTGGCCATGTCTTCGTTGGCCAGGATCTGCATTTGATTGGCGACTACGGTGCCGTCGGGCTGGGTGGCTGGCGTCGTATCCGCCGCCGCCACGCCGCACATTATTAGAGACAACAACCAGGCAATCTTCATGGCCGACCTTCTCATGCTGGATTGTATCGTCAAATCCGCCGGGATCGGACGGAGGGTTTCAACTATTATATAAAACCAAATATCGGCGAAGGTTGCGATTATTTGGCCGCCTGCATTAATTCCGGCCGGATGGCCAGATAATATAGGGTTCCCTGCTGAACTTCATGCCCGGCGACGATCTCGGCCTGGGGGCCGATTCCCATGTAGATATCGCAGCGGCCGCTGGCGCGGATGGCGCCGCCGGTGTCCTGGTCGAGGAGGAAGCTGCGGAGGGGGCGGAATCCGTCGCCGGTTTCCTGGGGGACGTCCACGCAAACGAAGGCGGGCATGGCGCGGGGGTAAATGTCTCGTTGCTCTTTATCGGTGGCGATGGTGGCCCAGGGGGTTACGGGGACGTTGAGGCTTCCGAAGGGGCCGCCGGGGCGCTCGGTGAAAAATACGTAGCGCTGATTGATGGAGAGATATTTATCCATCGCGTCGGGATGGGCGGCGAAATAATCGGCCAGGCCTTTGAAGCTTAATTGATCCTGGGTGATGACGCCGTCGGCGACCATTTGCTCGCCGGGGCTGGTGTAGGTGTAGCCGTTGGTTCCGGCGAAGCCGATTTCGTAGATTTTTCCGGAATCCGCCAGTCGGAGACGGGCAGAGCCCTGGACGGTGATCACGTAGGCTTCCCAGCGGCTTTTGAGCCAGACCAGTTCGTCGCCGGCGAGTTTTCCGCCGGTTTCGATTTGGGCGCGGGTGTAATAGGGGACGATGGAGCCGTCGATGGCGCGTCGGCCGTAGACCTGGCCGGTGGCGGCGTTCCGGGCTAGATCGGGGGGAACTTTGTAAAGCGGCCACTGATAATCGGCGGTCCGGGTCAGGCTGGCATCGTAAATTGGCGTGAAATAACCGGTGAATAATACCTTGCTCGTATAATCGGTTCCGTCGGGTGTCGGAGCACCGATACTTTCATACACTTCAAAATTGTCGTCGATCTGCTGATTGAACCAGGCGCCGTCCCAGGCTCCGCGCTGGTCGCTCCGCTGGCAAATTTGTTTGAGGCGGACGAGCGATGCGACGGCCCGCTCATGCGTGATGTCGAGATAGGGATAAAAATTCTGGCTGCTGGGGGCGGAGAGATATTGCAAGCTGTTGTCGATGGAAGCCTCGAGCGAAGCCGCGTCGATCGGCTGCTGGCCGAAATCGGGATATTCCGCGGGGGAAATTTTTCGCAGCGCGACCATGCCCGGCGGAAGGGGCTGGCGGAAATCGACGGGGGGCGCTTCCTGATGACATCCCGCTACAGCCGCTAGTAACAATAGAAGAGCAAACGGAAATCGGGACCTCATCATCGCGTTCCTCGCACCTGTTTTTCGGCATGATAACTGCTGCGGACCAGCGGCCCTGATTCGACGTGGCGAATGCCCTTATCCTCGCCGCGATTTTTCCAGGCGGCAAATTCGTCGGGATGCACCCAGCGAGCGACCGGCAGATGGTCGCGGGTCGGCTGGAGGTATTGGCCGAGGGTCACGATGTCGCAGCCGATCGAGACCAGGTCGTCGAGGACCTGGTCGATTTCGTGTTCCTCTTCGCCGAGGCCGAGCATCATGCCGGTCTTGACGACGAATCCCTGCTGCCTGGCGATCTGGAGCAATTCGAGGCTTCGCCGATATTTTGCTTGCGGGCGAACGGTTTTGTAGAGCCGGGGTACGGTTTCGAGATTGTGATTCAGAATCTCGGGTTTTTCGTCGAGCACGGTTTGCAGGGCGTTCCAATCGCCGCAGAAATCGGGGATGAGGACTTCGATGTTGGTGGCGGGGGATTGCGAGCGGATTTCGCGGATGGTCGCGGCCCAGACGGCGGAACCGCCATCGGGGAGTTCGTCGCGGTTGACGCTGGTGATGACGGCGTGGCCGAGGCGCATGGTCTTCACAGCGATGCCGACGCGGCGCGGCTCGTCGAGATCGAGTTCCGTGGGCCGGCCGGTGGCGATGTGGCAAAATCCGCAGCTTCGGGTGCAGACATTGCCGAGGATCATGAGGGTAGCGGTTCCAGCGGCCCAGCATTCGCCCATGTTGGGGCATTTGGCGGATTGGCAGACGGTGTGGAGGCGGTTTTGGTTGACGATGCCCATGAGGCGGGTGTACCCCTCGCCGCCGGGCATTTTCATGCGGAGCCATGGCGGTTTTCGGCCTGCCGGCGACGGGTCCGCCAGGATCAGGTTTTCCAGGGAGAGGCCCATGTCCACATCATAGCAGGGGGAAAAATTTCTCCCATCTCCGGCTGGAGGGGGCGATTGGCCGGGCCTGTTATGGGTGGGGGAGAGGCTGTATTCTATGGGTCATGCCGCTGCGTATTTTGTGCCTTGGGGACATCGTCGGCCGACCGGGGCGGCAGGTGCTTAGCCAGAAACTTCCCGAGACGATCCGGCAGCGTCATATCGATCTGGTGGTCGCCAACGCGGAAAATATCGCGGGGGGGAGCGGGATCACGGCCAATTTGTTTCACAAAGTGCGCAGCTACGGCGTGGATGTGGTGACGCTGGGGGATCATCTTTACCGGCGAGCGGACATTATCCCAACGATGCAAAGCAGCGAGCGGATCGTGCGGCCGGCGAATCTGGCGCAGTCGGCGGCGGGACGAACGCATACGATTGTGCCGACGGCTTCGGGGCATTCGGTGGCGGTGTTCTCGCTGCTGGGGAGAATTTTCATGCAACTTCCGTCGGACGATCCATTCGCGGCGGCGG
>JBEKPV010000079.1:0-14366 GCA_049520395.1 Tepidisphaeraceae bacterium | reverse complement strand
AAGCGGCTTTGTGGATGACGGCGGCGCTGGTGCTTCCCATTAGGACGTCGTGGATCAGACCGTGGCCGTGGGAGCCTAGCACGATGAGGTCGGGCTTTAGGCGGGAAATTTCTTGCAGGATTTTGCGGATGGGGTTGCCGCGCAAGGAGGAGCCGCGGACGAGGAGGGCCTTGGCGTCGACGCCGGCGGATTTGCAGTCGATTTCGATTTTTTGCAGGGCGTGGCGAGCGCTGTGCATTTCCAGAGCGACGCCTTGGCGGGAGACGTCGGAGCGCAATTGGCCGGCGTCGAAATCGGCGTCGGGGCTGGCGACGTGGACGAAAATGAGTTTGGCGTTGAAGGCGGCGGCGAGGTGGACGGCGGTCTTGACGACGGCGTCGGTCACTGAGGAGAAATCAATTGGAGCCAATATGCTTTGCACGAGCGAATTCACCCAACCAGCGCGTGGCTGTAGCGGGAAGATTGTATGCTAGTAGGGTCGTGTTTGTGAAATTGGCTGGAGTGCGACGCCATGGAGCAGCCGGATTTCGTTTCGGAGCCGCAGGCCGCCGGGGGCGGTGGCGCGGGGGTGCGGCGGGAGACGCTGGTTACGGAGGTGATGGGGGGGATTGCGGAAGCAGAGGACCGATTGCCGCAGCGGCCGGGGCAGTGGCTGGGGCTGATGGCGGCGGCGGCGATCGTGGGGGCGGTGGTCGGCGTCGTGGGGGCGGCGTTTCGACTTTCGCTCTCCTGGTTTGGGCATTTGCGCACGGAGGTGGTGGTTTTTGGTCATTCGCACGCGGCGGGGTGGATCGGGTGGGTGATTCCGACGGGATTTTGCGCGGGCGGCGCGTGGATGGGGTCGTGGCTGACGCAGAGACTGGCGCCGCAGACGGCCGGGAGCGGGATACCGCGCGTCGAGGCGGTGCTTCGGGCGCATCTGCGGCCGGCGGAGGCGCATATCCTATTGGTGAAATTAGTCGGCGGATCGCTGAGCATCGGAAGCGGGCTGGCGCTGGGGAGGGAGGGGCCGACGGTGCAGATGGGAGGAACGATCGGACGATTGGCGAGCGATGCGCTGCGGCGATTTGTAACCGAGCCGTGGACGCTGATCGCGGCCGGGGCGGGGGCGGGGCTGGCGGTGGCGTTTAACTCGCCGCTGGCGGCGGTGATCTTTGTCGTGGAGGAATTGCTGCATCGATTTTCGGCGCGCGTGTTTAGCGCGACGCTGATCGCTTGCATCAGCGGGACACTGGTGCTGCGGGCAATGCTGGGCAATGCGCCGGATTTTCGAGTGGCGGCGCTGCCGGCGGTGACGGCGGATGTATTGCCGGAATATTTTGTGCTGGGTGTCGCGGTGGGGTTTGTGGGTTTGGCGTTTAATGTTTCACTTCTGCGGTCGTTGCGGCTATTCGATCGTGCGCGACGTTGGCCGCCGGGGACGAAAGGGGCGGTGGTCGGGGCGGCGGCGGGTTTGATTGCGTGGTTCGCGCCGGGGTCGGTCGGAGGAGGTGAGAATTTGGCGCAGACGGCGATCGAGGGACGGCTCGCCTGGGGGGCGATCATCGCACTGCTGGCGATGAGATTCGCATTGACGATGGCGTCCTATGGGTGCGGAGCGCCGGGGGGAATTTTTGCGCCGCTGCTGGTGCTGGGAGCCTTGGTGGGGAACGCATTTGGGGCGGCGAACTCCGGCTTGAGACATGTTCACTCCGATCCGGCGGCTTTTGCAATCGTGGCGATGGCGGCGTGTTTTACGGCGGTGGTGCGGTCGCCGCTGACGGGGGTGGTTTTATTGCTGGAGATGACGGGGAGCTGGACGCTGATTTTGCCAATGATGGCGGCGTCGCTGACGGCATACGCGGTGCCGGAGCTTTTTGGGAATTTGCCCATTTATGATTCGCTTAGAGCGCGGGATGAGGAAATGGAGAGGCGGAGGGGTGCGCAATCGTGATGCCGATTGGCAATTCCCCGGCGTGCTGCGCACGCCCGCTAATTATGGGTGGGAGTGGGATGGGGACTAGCCTCCGCCGGCGCCGATGATGTCGGCTTGGGGGCGGGTCATTCTTGTGGGATCCAGGGCTTTGTTCAGATCTGCGTCGCTCATTAGTTTGCGGTCTTGGGCAACCTGGCGGATGGTTTTGCCGGTTTTTACGGCTTCTTTGGCGAGGTCGGCGGCTTTGTCGTAGCCGATGATGGGGGCGAGGCTGGTGCACATCGCGAGGGACTGCTCGACGAGATCCTGGCAGCGTTTGGCGTCGGCTTGCAGGCCGTCGACGCAGCGGTCGGCGAAGACTCGGGAAGCCCGGGAGAGAAGTTCGATCGACTCCAGGAGGTTGAACGCCATGACGGGCATGGCGACGTTGAGTTCGAAATTGCTGCCGACGGCGGCGGCGAAGGCGACCGTGGCGTCGTTGCCGATGACTTGTGCGGCGGCTTGGATGACCATTTCGCTCATGACGGGGTTTACTTTGCCGGGCATGATGCTGCTGCCGGGTTGAGTGGCGGGGATGGAGATTTCGCCGATGCCGCAGCGGGGGCCGCTGGAGAGCCAGCGGATGTCGTTGGCTATTTTGGCGAGGCTGAGTGCGATGGTCTTCACTATGGAACTGACTTCGACGATCGCATCCTTGGCGGCCTGGGCCTCGAAATGATTGCAGGCTTCGGCGAATTCAATACCGGATTTTTGGGCGATCAGAGCGATGGCCTTGGCGGCGAACTGGGGATGGGAATTGATTCCGGTGCCGACGGCGGTGCCGCCCAGGGGGAGTTCCTTGAGGGCGTGAAGGGCGCGCAGGCAGCGGACGGAGGACATCTTGGCCTGGTGGGCGTAGCCGCTGAGTTCCTGGCCCAGGCGGATGGGAGTGGCGTCCTGCAAATGGGTGCGGCCGATTTTTACGATGTTGTCGAATTGATCGGCCTTGCGGTGCAGGGCGATCGAGAGATGCTCGAGCGCGGGGGCCAGGGATTCCTTGATGGCGACGGCGGCGCTGACATGCATGGCCGTTGGGATGACATCGTTGGAGCTTTGCTCCATGTTGACGTGATCGTTGGGGTGAATGGGTTCTTTGCCGCCGCGGGGACCGCCGGCGATTTCGTTGGCTCTTCCGGCGATGACCTCGTTCACGTTCATGTTAGTGGAGGTGCCGGAGCCGGTTTGAAAAATATCGACGACGAATTGGGAATCCAGTTTGCCGTCGATGACTTCCTGGGCGGCTTGTTGGATGAGGGAGCGTTTGCGATCGTCGAGGAAGCCGAGCTCGAAATTGATCTGGGCGGCGGACCATTTGATAAGGCCAAGCGCCGCGATGAAACGACGGCCGAAGCGTAGCTTGGAGATGGGGAAATTTTCGACGGCGCGGGCGGTCTGAGCGCCGTAATAGGCATCGGCGGGGACTTGCATCTCGCCCATCGAGTCTTTTTCCACGCGAAATTGATCGGGCATGAAGGACATTATCAATCGGACGGGCGGCAAATCAATCGCTATGGAGCGATGCGGTAAATGATTCCGGCGGAATTGATGAAGATGGGGTGGAAATGGCGAGGGTCCTGATCAGCGAGGGAGATTTCTGGAGGATTGCCGGAGGAGGCGACGACGAGATATTGGGCGCCGGCGGATTGGAGATTTTCGAGCCAGGCGGCGCGGTCGACGGTGCGATTGGCGGCGGTGGTGACGGCGGCGGAGATATATTCGCCGGATAACTTTGGAGGCAGCCGCAGGTCTTGGAGACGAAGGTTGCGCTGGAGCGGGGCGTATATCACGCGGCGGGTGTGATCGAATCCATAAAGGGGGTAGATCATGAACTGATTGGAATAGGCGACAGTCGCGTCTGGGGGGGCTTGGACGTCGAGCTCGACCCAGAGTTCGGCGAGGGGACCGTAGCGCAGCTGATAGCAATAGGGAGTGGTTTGGCGATAAGCGGCTAAATAGTCGGGCCAAAGATCGAGAGCGAAAAACGCGGCGATGATGGCAAGGGCGGCGGTGACGCGCGGGATTTTTTTCCAGAGGCCGAGGCGATCGACGTCTAACCGCCAGAGGCCCAGGCCGATGATGACGGCGACGGCGCCGATGAGGGTGAATTGGGTGATTTCGGCGCGGTGCTCGATGGAAAAACTGGTGGCGATGGAGAGGCCGATCAAGAGAAGGACCAAAGGCTGGAGGCGGCCGGGGATGGCGAAGGGAACGGCGGCGAAGAGAAGGACGAGTGAAGGGAAAATGAAGCGGACTTCGGGGTATGGGGCGAGAAGGATGAAGAGGGCGATGCCGGCGGGTGGGCCGAGGAGGATGAGACGCGTTTGGGGATTGGTTGCGAGCAAGCCGAGAGAACGGATCAGGGCGACGATCCAAAAGACGGTCAGGGCGAGCCACATCAGGGGTGGCATGGCGAAATAGCCGCCGGAGAGGACGGACCAAATCCCGGTCGGCGTTGAAAGCTCTGTGCTCCGGGCGGCGGCGAAGAGGCTGGGGAGATGGAAAAAGGGGATTGCGACTGGGAAAAGGGGATTGCCTGTGAGAATGCAGTTGCGGATGAACCAGGGGGCGGCGAGGAGAACTACGGCCGCGATGGCGGTGATCCATTGGCGTTTTTTCCAGCCGGCGCGGAGGGGTGCGTCGCAGGCGAGGATCAAAAGAACGGCTGAGAGGATTGCAGTGTATTTGGTGGCCAGAAGTAAGCCGAGGGCGACTCCGATTCGCAGGGGAGCCAGGGGATGGCGCAGATTGGTCTGGGAGAGATTGGCGACGATCACGGCGAAAAACGCGGCGACAAAGAGATCATCCTTGGCGAGCGTGCTTTGGGCAATGAAGGGGCGGGATAGAACCGCGGCGAGGGCGACGAGCGCGGCCAAGGAAAGGCCGGCGCGGGTTTGGCGGGCTATTTCGATGAGGGCGAAAAAGAGAAGCAGGAGCGGGCCGACCTGGACGAAGCGGGCCAGGGAATCGTTTCCCAGCGGAGCCAGAAGCCAGGTGATGAAGACGGAGCCGGCCAACGGAGAATAGGTATTGGCGGGATTGAAGAACCAGGTCTGGAATAGATCGACGCGGCGATGCTGAAGCCACTGAACGGCGGCGGGGAAATGGTAGGCGAGGGAATCGGTGGCCAGGGGAGGGAGATATCGCTGCTCGTAAATGACGGCGCCTAGAAATCCGAGCAGGAAACAAAAAGATGCCGCGGCCACGGCGCGATCGAGCGGGGCGAGCGGTTCAAAAGCAGGCGCCCAGGGCAGCGCGAGGAACGGAAGGGTGAGAATCAGCGCAATTAAAGTGAGGGTTAGCGGCGATAGAACCCCAAGAAAGCCGGCGAGCAGGACGGAGACGTATTGGACCAAGAAGGCGAAAAGAAGCGCATCGGGAATCGCTTGCAGGGGGGCGGAAAATCGGCGCGCTAATCGATAGCCGGCAGCGATGGGGACCACGTAAAGAAGAACCGCCCAGGCGAGCATCGAGTCATCTTATCGTGGCAGGGAGATTCTTGCGGCAGTGTCGAGGGTGATCAGGAGACGGTGGGGGGAAATTTCCAGCGAGAGAAGCTCGCCGGAGGCGATGCGCGCGACTTGGCCGCGGTGGTTGGAGATTTCGCCCTGATATTCGAGATAGGCGCTGCGATGATCGCCCAATGGGGTGAACGAATCGTTCGGGTTGGGGGGCCAACGGGGGCAGCGCCAGGTGGCGAGGTTCGAGTTGGTGGCGGTTTCGAACATCAAATCGAAATGAGGAGAATCGATTCCGGTGTGATGAAGGACCACATACCGAAGTTTTTGCGGGCTCACCATTGGGCGACCAGGACGGGCGGGGGGACGTAGCCGCTGCGGACTTTGCCCGCGGGGGCGGTGCTGCTTTTGAGATCGCAGGGATGGGCGGCGTCGCCGAGGTTCCAATCGCGGGCGTAATCCTCGGCGAGTTGTTTCATTTCTTCGTGCGAGAGGCGGGGTTTATCGACGGATTGAGCGGCTTCGGCGATTTCTTCCCGGCTCAGGAATGTGCCGGTGATGCTGGTGAGGGCGTCGTCCATGAGGAGCCATTTGCAGGCGAGCTGGTGAACGGTCATCCCATGATCGGAGGCGTAGTGGCGGATGAGTTCGAGTTTTTTCAGGCCAAAGATTTTCCAGGATTCGTCGCGGAATTTTCGGTGGTCGCTGGCTCCGATGGTGGTTTCCGGGCGGACTTTGCCTTTGAGGATGCTGGAATTGTCGTGGACGCGGGCGAGGACGCCGGCGCGGGTGGCGCGGGCGGTTTGGCAGAATTCGCGGCCGGGGTCTTGCTCGAAGAGATTGAAGACGGTTTGGACGGCCTTGGCGTTGTGGCGGGTGAGGGCTTCGATGCCTTCTTCGCGCCAGCCGATGGCGGGGCCGAGGGAGACGCCCCAGATTTTGATTTTTCCCTCGTCTTTTATTTTTTCCAATTCGGCAAAGAGGTCGTCGCGGAACTGGGGGAGCTTGATGTTGTGGGCCATGTATAGATCGATCGAATCGGTACCGAGGCGTTTCAGGGATTGTTCGAGGGCGAAGCGGAGGAATTTGGGAGAGAAATCCTGTTTGCGTTCGCGGTGGCTTCCGGGCTCGCCGGGGTCGGAATAGAAGTCGTAACCGAATTTTCCGCCGATCTCGACTTGGTCGCGTGGGACGGTTTTGAGGAATTGGCCAAGGAGGGATTCGGCGCGGCCGTTTCCGTAGGCGTCGCCGGAATCGAAGAAAGTGATTCCCTGGTCGAGGGAGAATTTCATGAGATTCAGGGCTTGTTCGTCGGTGTAATGGCCCCACCAATCGACGCCGAAGGGCCAGCAACCGAGGCTGATGGCGGAGACTTCCAAATCGGTGTTGCCGAATTTGCGGCGGAGCATGAGGGTATCATACGCGGAGGCGGGGGATTTTCGAGTGGGTTGCGTTTGGAAGAAAAAGAACTGGCACAGAGGACACGGAGAACACAGAGGACACAGCGGAATTCCTTTTATAAGAAATGCATTTTCTCTGTGCTCTCTGTGTCCTCTCGGTGTGCTCTGTGCAATTTCATCAAGCTTTGAGCTGGGAAAATAGCCCGCTTTGAGCGAATTCAAGAACCGCGACGGCTTGCTCACGTGTGACCGGCGGAAAGCCGTTGAGAAAGTCGGCAAGAGAGTCTCCCCCCTCGAGGTAATCGAAAAGGGTCTTGATGGGAACCCGCGTCCCGGCAAAGCAAGCGGCGCCGCTCATGCGCTGTGGATTGATCCAGACGGTACCGAACAGCGGATGACCGGGCAGTATAAGATCTCCGGCTAGATCAGCGTCCGTCAATTTGCGCGTTTGTGGCGAAGATGAATGTGCGACGCTCATTGGAACGCTCCCGCCACATTATAGCATCGGCTTACGTCTTGGCAGCGGCGGCGAAGAGTTCCGCGTTGGTTTTTTGCTTGGCCATGACGTCCAGGAGAGTTTTCATGGCCTGGGCGGGTGGCATGTTGCTGAGCAATCGGCGGATGCGGCGGGCGGCTTCCAAATCCTGGGGAGTGAGAAGTTTTTCTTCCTTGCGGGTGCCGCTGGCGGCGATATCGAGCGCGGGATAGATGCGCTGATTGGCCAAATTTCGGTCGAGGCAGAGCTCCATATTTCCCGTGCCTTTGAATTCCTCGAAGATGACCTGATCCATGCGGCTGCCGGTGTCGATGAGGCAGGTGGCGAGGATGGTGAGGCTGCCGCCGTTTTCGATTTTTCTGGCGGCACCGAAGAGGCGTTTGGGGATTTCCAGGGCGCGGTTGTCGAGCCCGCCGGAGAGGGTTCGGCCGCCGCTGGGGCCGCCGGTGTTGAAGGCTCGGCCCAGGCGCGTGAGCGAATCCAGCAGCACGACGATATTTTTCCCGAATTCGACCTCGCGTTTGCATCGCTCGATGATGAGCTGGGCGAGATCGAGATGTTTTTCGACGGTGTTGTCGTTGCTGGAGGCGTAGACGATGCCGGGGACGTTCCGCTTCATGTCGGTGACTTCTTCAGGGCGCTCGTCGACGAGGAGGAGGACGAGTTTGACGTCGGGGTAGTTGGCGTGAATACCGCGGGCGATGTTTTGGAGGAGGATGGTTTTTCCGGAGCGTGGGGGAGCGACGATGAGGCCGCGCTGGCCGAAGCCGACGGGCGCGAGAATGTCGATCACGCGGGTGGTGAATTCCGTTGGGTTGTGCTCGAGGCGCAGGAAGGGTTCGGGGTCGAGGGCGGTGCCGTCGTAGAGGTGGACGGTGTTGAGGTAATCCTGCGTGGGGAGGCCTTCGATGGTTTGGATTTGGGAGATGGCGCCGCCTTTGGGAAAGCCTTTGATCATGAGGCCGGGGCGGAGCTGGAATTCGCTGATGAGGCGTCTGGGGACGATTCCCTGGCGCAGGGGGCGCAGGGGATGGGCGGGGTCGCGGAGCTGCCCGTCCTGCCGGGGGTCGGGAATATGCAGGATTCCCTCAAGGGTTTCGGTCGTGGCTGATTGCATGAAAATCCGGGGCCGCCAAAAGAAGACTACGCGAAAGTCATCGAACCCAACGGCCGGGCTATACTGCAGAGCGGTGCGATGAGAGATGCCCTTCGAGTAGAATGAGCATTATACCAAAATCACCCGAGGAGTAAACTATGGAACTACTGGCCCGATTACAGGAAGAAATGAAGCTGGCGCTGAAGTCCGGTCAAAAGGAACGGTTGAGCGTGATCCGGATGCTGCTGAGCGATGTGAAAAATATTGATTTGGCGCCCAAACCGATCACCGCCCAGGAGGCGGTCGCCAGCTACGGGAAGAAATTGCGCAAAAGCGCGGAGGAATTTGAAAAGCTCGGCAAGAGCGATGAAGTGAAAAAACTTCGGTATGAGATTTCGGTGGTGGAGGAATACTTGCCGAAGATGGCGTCGCCGGAGCAGACGGAGCAACTGGTCCGCGAATTTTTGGCGAAACATACGTTTACGGAGAAACAATTTGGGCAGGCGATGGGGGCGTTCATGAAAGCGCACGGTTCGAGTGTCGATCCGGCGGTGGCGAATTCCCTTTTGAGAAAAGGACTGGCGGGAAAATGAAACTATTTTTGACGCCGATGGCGCGGATGATTTTTGGGACGACGTTTTTTTTCTCGGCCGCGGGGCTGGCGGGGGCGCAAACGACGCAGCCGGCCGCGACGGAGCCTTCTGGAGCGAATATGACTGTTTCGACCATTGCTGCCGTTGGAACGGCGGCGCCGGATTTTTCGCTGCTGACCAATACGGGGACGCACATCCGTCTATCGGATTATGTGGGGAAGCAGATCGTGGTGCTTTATTTTTATCCGAAGGCGGGGACGCCGGGTTGTACGGCCGAGGCGTGCGCGTTTCGGGATGCGCTGGCGGCTTACGATAAAGCCGACATTGCCGTGCTGGGGATCAGCGCCGATCCGGTGGACGCGATCAGCAAATTTGGGAGCGATTTTCACCTGAATTTCCCGCTGCTTTCGGATGGCGATCACAAAGTGGCCGAGGCGTATGGGGTGTGGCAGGAAAAAAATATGGCGGGGAAGACGTCCATGGGCGTGGCGCGAACGACGTTTGTCATCGGGAAGGATGGGAAGATCGTTCACGTCTTTGAGAAGGTCAAACCGAAGGGGCACGATCAGCAAGTGCTGACCTGGATCGAGCAAAATATGGATGTGCCGGTGAAGAGCTAACCTTGCCAAACGGGGCGTGGAGATATAGAGTTTGAACCGTCACGAATGTGCGCCGGCGGCGGGATTCGCCATCGGTGAAGATTGGTGATGACGTAAACTACCGCTTCATGAAGGCTTACGGAATAATAAGGAGAAGCCATGCCTAAGCCGACAGGTCCAGGATTTTCATATAAAAGCACTTCAACTACGCGACCGGAGGCGAGCGTGCCCAAATCGACGCCGCCGCGTAATACCCCGCTGCCCAAGGCGACGGGGGCCAAGCGCGTGGTGAGCCAGGAGGCGATCGCCAAGCGTGCGTATGAGATTTATGCGTCCGGCAAGGGCGGCAACGCGATCGAGAACTGGCTGCGTGCCGAGAACGAGTTGAAGAACTCGTAATTCCCCGCCGACGGCGGGATAAGGATGCGGGGGACCATTCGCCTCCTCAATTCGATTTGAGCGGAGCGATTTTTCCGCAACGGTGCGCGTTTATCGTCTGGGGTATGGACCCGGGAGGTCCTGATTCCGGGTTGCGAATCTAACGATTCGGTCATTGGCGCTTCCCGGCGTAATCCGGGTTCCGCGTGCGCTGGTTCCGCCGCATTTTTGGGTCTCGTTGTGGCGAGATGATGGCGGCTGGGTCAGGCGGACTTTGAATTGCGGAAAGCTGCCGGGCGGAGTCTCTAACCCGCTGGCGCAGGGGGTATTGAGGAGGGTCGCCCCCATCGGAAACCTGACGGCGGGCGTTTCGGCTGGCGCGGGCTTGGCGGGCGGAAATTGGGGCGGGTAGGTGAAAAGGGAGGAAATCGGGCTAATTTGAAGCGATGTGGCTTTTCGTGGCGTCGTTCGGTCTTTTGCGTTTCCCAACCCTTTTCGCAAGAATGCCGTGCCGCGGACTCGAGGAATTGGCGGCATGTGGTATTTCGCGTACGGGTCTAATTTGAATTCGCAGGCCGTGTCGGAGTGGTCCCGCCATCACGGGCATCGTCCGCCTCCGATGAAATCGGGCCGGCCCTCGGTCCTGGATAATTACCGACTTTGCTTTCCCATTTTCAGTGAATATTTCGGGGGCGGGATCGCGGACATTGTGTATGACCCGGGGAAATATGTGGCCGGGGCGTTGTTCGATCTGACGGACGGCGACCTGAAGATTTTAGACGCGAAGGTCGGACGCAAATTCGATTCGGCGACGGACAAGGAAATCGGCGTTTATCGGCGGGTGGAAGTGACGGTGGCGCCGCTGGGGAGGGGGGAGCCGGTGAAGGCGCTGACGTATCAGGGTGTCTCGGTGGAGTAGTATCACATTCCGCCGACGCAGCATTACATGGATTTGGTGATTCAGGGCGCTTACACGTACGGTCTTTCGATGATGTGGATTGCGTATTTGCAGAGTTTCAGCACGCAGGTGGGGCGCAAGCCGCGGCCGCCGGGGTATGGAGATGTGGCGCCTCGGATGTAGGGGGTCGGGCGTGAGGTTTGTGTGGCCATAACTTCACTGGAATATCAGTTGCTCTGGGCGCTGCGGCTTCAGAAGGCTTTGCCGCCGAGACCGCGCGTTTTGGAACTGGGGGAGAGCAACTGGTACGCCGATGTGCCGCTGGAAACTTTGGCCAGAGACGTCAAGGCGCTGGTGGAAGATCCGGTGCGCCGGGAGGAACTTCTGTCGCGCCTGGACAAGGCGCGCAGTGCGCCCGTGCCAACCAATCTGTATGAAACGGCTCGCGTTTGTTTCGCGGCGCTGCTGGATACGACGGATTACCGCGCGATTGATCCGGGAACTCCCTCCGCCACGTATCGCTTCGATCTGAATCTGGCGGTGCCCTTGCGGGAGAAGTTCGATGTGACGCTGAATCTGGGGACGGCCGAGCATATCTTTAATGTCTGGCAATTTTTCAAGACGGTGCACGATTTGACGGCGGAAAATGGGGTGATGATTCACAGTTCGCCGCTGCTCGGTTGGCATGACCATGGGCTGTTCCTTTTTCAGCCGACGTTTTATTTCGATCTGGCTCGGGCGAATCATTACAAGACGCTGCTGATGGTCAGCGGGCGGCTCGGATCGTCGGAAATCATCCGGATCGGCTCGCACGACGATTATCATCGGCGATTCAAGGCGGGCGGCCTGCCGATGGGCTCGATTCTTTGCGTGGCGTATCAAAAGGCGGCTACGGCGGCGGAATTCGCGACGCCGATGCAGGGGTATTATGCGGGGACGATTTCCGAGGATTTGAGGAAGGATTGGCGGGAGTGGCGATGAATGTCACGCCGGCTTGAGGGGCTTGCGCGCGGTGATTTGCAAATGCGCCGCTCGCGCGGCGGCGGTGGGATCGGCGGCCAGGTCGGTTTCCAATCTCATCAGGCGGTCGAAAGCGGCTTCGTCCTGAAGCATTTCTTTAAATTGGCGAATAGGAATCACGGTTTTTCCCGACAGGCGTACGATGGAGAATCCGGCGCGCTCGAACAGTCCCTTAAATCCCGCAGGGGTGAAGGTGGTTAACTCGAATTGTTCCTCGATGTCGGCGGTCAGCCAGCGCGTGCGGCCGGAGCGGAGCAATGTTTCCAGGCCGTCCAAATCGCCTTTTTGCAGGTAATAATCCATGGCGGCTAGTTGGTTGTCGACGGTGGCAATGACAATTCCGCCGGGGCGGCAGATTCGACGCATTTCGCGGACGGCGCGGGAGGGATCGGAACAGATCGACAGGGGGTCCCCCATCGCCAAAATCAATTCAAATTGATCGGATTCGAGCGCGGTCAGATCAACGATGTCGGCGACCAGGAGAGTCGCGCGGCTGGCGCGGGCGGCTTGTTCCTGCAGTTTTTCGCGGGTTCGCTCGATCATGGCTGGGGCGTGATCGACGAAGGTGGTGGGGAAGCCGCTCTTGAGAAGTTTTAGGCCCCACTTGCCGGTGCCGCAGCCGAGATCGCAGCAGCGGGCCGCGGCGTCCGTCGGCAAATGCGGCTTGATCGCCTCCCAGGTGAGGCGGTCGTGGAATTGCCAATAGGCGTCGTCGTAGATGGTGTCGTACCGCCTGGCCACGCGGTTGTGGTAGCGGCGCGAGGCCTTGCTGGAACCGCGATGTTTCATGTCAGTCAGTTTTATGGGCAGTTTGGTGGAGGCACAATATGATGGGGGGATGGATGTGGGCAAACGACTGGCGGAAATGGGATGGACGTTGCCGGCGGCGCCGAAGCCGATCGCGGCTTATGTGCCGGCGGTGCGCTGCGGGAATCTGCTGTTTGTCAGCGGACAATTGCCAATGCGCGATGGAAAGCTGATGGCGACGGGGAAAGTGCCTTCGGGAGTTTCGCTCCAGACGGCTCAAAAGGCGGCTGAGCAGTGCGCGGTTAACGCCCTGGCGATTGCTTACGCGGAACTGGGGGACTGGGAAAAGTTAAAACGCGTGGTGCGGATCGGCGTGTTCGTGCAATCGGATAATGATTTTCAGGATCAGGCCAAAGTGGCCAATGGGGCGAGCGAATTGCTGCAGCAGGTTTTCGGGGAAGGTGGGCGGCATGCCCGGGCGGCTGTCGGGACGAACGCGCTGCCGATGAATGCGTCGGTGGAGATTGAGTTTTTGTTTGAGATTTCGTGAATTACTGTGCGCCGGTCGGGGCAAATAGCGTTTGATAGTCGTTGAAATGCCTGAGCATCAATTCCGCGTTTTGTTCGGGGACTTGTTTTTGCAATTCGTGAAGCGATGTGTCCATCTTCGCTCTTAGTTCGGAGATCCGCTGCGAGACTTGCCGGCAATGCGCGATTTCGATATCGGCGCGAGCAATGGCGGCTTGATTCTGGGCTTTGACGGCGGCTTTTTCCTGATCGGTCACGGGTATGTCGGGGTGAACGGCGATTTGGGCCGCGTCATCGGCTTCCCATAACGCGATTCCCTGGGCAACCTGGAGGTTGGCCTGCAGCGACCAATCCACGGCAGCAGCGCCGCGCGCGTCTTTAGCCTCGTCTCTATTCTCCTGGATAAAATCGGCTAACTCATCGGATGAAAGATCGTCGGGCGGATTGCCGGCCAGAGCTTCGGCGGCTTTGGCGTCGGCGGTGTGCCGGGTCGCATCGGCGGCGGCGTCTCTCATTTCTTCGTCGCATTCCCGGGCGGCGGCGAGCGCGGCTTGTTCGTCGGATTGGGCGGTTTGGATGGCCGCGCGGCGATCCTCGGCGGACATCGCCCGCCGACCCTCCTTCAGGGCGGACTCGTATATCGCCTTGGAGGCGCTTGCCTGACGATACTGGCGAAAGTTTGCATCCGATTGCGAGTCCAGATCGTTTTCAGTTCTCATAAAGTCGTCGCGGTAGTAGGAGATGACGTCCCACGCCTCCGTGGCGCGCTGGGCGATCCAGTTCAATTCGGCTTTTGAGATGTTATGCCGGGCCAGGCAGGCTCGATATTGCTGGTCCACGGTGCTCAGGACGGCGGATTTGGCCTCGGGGGTCTGGGCCTGGGCGAGGAGACTGTCGATCTTTGCGTTTACGGTTTGCCAATCGGAGATGGTTTTAAAATAATCCTGAAGTTGCGATTCGGTTAAGACGTTGTCCTGAGGAACGTTCCAATTATCGGCCAGGGCGCGGCCGGCCAGGAGCCAGCCCAACGCGACGGCGACGGCGATTTGTCGTGTCATGCGCCTCTTCGATTGGGATCGGGAAAGCATGATCGCAGCTTGCCGGTGTTGGTCAAGTGGTTCGGAAGTTGCCAGCGGAATCGGTTTCAGCTATTCGTAGCCGACAGCGGATTATCTGTATGGACCTCTCGCCACTGCGCAGGA
>JBEKPV010000078.1:0-17518 GCA_049520395.1 Tepidisphaeraceae bacterium | reverse complement strand
AAGTCTTCGCCGAGCATCTGCGCTGGAATCGCGAGATCGCCGCGCCTCATCGCACCGATGTCCGCCGGCATAAAAACGACCGTTCCCCCGACCGGGTGTTGCGCATCGGATATATCTCGCCCGATCTGAACGATCATTCCGTCGGATTCTTTTTTGAAAACCTCCTGGCCGGCCACGATCCGGCCGTCGTGGAGGTTTACTGCTACTCCGATTCTCGCAAAAAAGATAAAGTGACCGAGCGCTTGCGCAACCTCTGCCCCAACTGGCGCGACGTGTACGGAAAAGACGATGCCCGCGTGGCGGAAATGTTTCGCAAGGACAGGATCGACATCCTGGTCGATCTCGCCGGGCACACGCCGGGCAATCGCATTTTGCTTTTTCTGCGCAAGCCGGCTCCGATTCAGGTGACTTACCTTGGGTATCCGGATACGACGGGTTTGCTGGAAGTCGATTACCGATTGACCGACGCCGTAGCCGATCCGATCGATCAAACGGTTCAGTGGCATACCGAGCAATTGTTCCGCCTCCCCGATTCGTTCCTGTGCATGGGACGAATGGAGACGGCCCCGGATATCACTCCGCTCCCCGCGCTGTCGGCCGGTTACGTCACCTTCGGCTCCTTCAACACACTCTCAAAGGTAAACAACCGCCTCCTGCAATGGTGGGCGAAAATTTTGGCCCAAGTGCCGAGCAGCCGCCTGCTCATCAAAAGCATCAACGGCCTAAACGACCCGCGCCCCCGCCGCCGCGTCCTGAAACAATTCACCGACGCCGGCATCGATCCGCACCGAATTGAACTCCAAAGCGCCCTTCCCGACAAAAAAAGCCATCTCGATCTCTACCGCCGCGTCGATATCGGTCTGGATACCTATCCCTACCACGGTACGACCATCACCTGCGAAGCGCTCTGGATGGGCGTGCCGATCGTGACGCTCGCCGGGCGAACGCATGTGAGCCGCGTCGGCGTCAGCTTGCTCTCCAGCGCTTCGCTCGGCGATTTGGTTGCGCAAACTCCCGAAGAATATGTCAGCCGTGCCGTGGCGCTGGCCGGCGATTTGCCGCGACTGGCGGAAATCCGCGCCACTCTGCGCACGCGCCTCGCCCAATCCCCGCTGACCAATCCCCAAACCTTCGCCCGAAACGTCGAGGCCGCCTACCAGGATATGTGGCGCCGCTGGCGCCACAAATAACGAGGATATCAGCGGTGAGTAATCCGGCGCAGGAGCGACTTTTTGACCAGGCCGTCCAGCGGCATCAATCCGGCCACGTCGTCGAGGCCGAATCTCTCTATCGCCAGCTGCTGCAATCCAATCCCAACGACGCCGACGCAATGCAAATGCTCGGCCTGCTGACCTCTCAAACCGGCCGCCCGCTCGAAGCGCTGCCCCTCCTGCAAAAAGCCGTCCAGATCAACCCCGACGCCGCCGATTACCACTATCACCTCGGAATGGTTCTGGCGAAATTGCACCGACCCCAGGAGGCCATGACGGAATTCGAACTCGCTTTGGCTCTGGAGCAGCAATTTCCCGAAGTCCTCCTGGAAATGGGAATATTATTCGAGAAATTCGGCCGGCTCGACGAATCCATCCGCGCCCTTCGCCAAGCCGTGGCTTTGCAGCCCGATTTGGCCGAGGCGTGGGAACACCTCACCGACACCCTGCGCGATCAGGGCCGTCTGGAAGATGCCATCGCCGCCGGTCTGAAATCCGTCGCGTTACAGCCAAAATCCCCCAGCGCCCTGACCCATCTGGGAATCGCCTACCATTATTCGGGACGATACGACGACGCCATCGCCCAATTCCGCCAGGCGCTGGAAATCGACCCGGCTTACGCCGCCGCCTGCGCCAACCTCGCCAACGCCCTCTATTCATCCTGGGACGTCCCCCAATCGCTGGTCTTCTACCGCAAGTCCGTCTCCATGAAGCATTGCGATCCGCGCTATCACAGCAATCTGCTCTATGCCCTGCATCTTCAGGACACTCTCGCGCCGGCGGAGATGTTTCAGGAACATCTCAAATGGGCGCAGGTTCACGTCCAGCCGCCGCGCGATCTTCCGCGCCCCCATCCCAACGACCGGACCAAATCGCGCCCCTTGCGCATCGGATACGTCTCTCCCGATTTCCGCGGCCACTCCGTCAGCTTCTTCATCGAAAATCTCCTCGCCCATCACGATCCGCGAGGTTTTGAAGTCTATTGCTATTCCGACACGCACAATCCCGACGCCACGACCACCCGCCTCGCATCGCTGCAAGTCCATTGGCGCAACATCCTCGGAATTGACGATCCCGCCGTCGTCGAAATCATCCGCGAAGACCAGATCGACATTCTCGTCGACCTCGCCGGCCACACCGCCTACCACCGCCTCCTCGTCTTCGCAAAAAAACCGGCCCCGATTCAAGTGACCTACCTCGGCTATCCGGATACCACCGGTCTTGAGGCGATGGATTACCGCTTCACCGATTCCTTCGCCGATCCGCCCGGAAACACCGATCAATTTCACACCGAGGAATTGGTGCGGCTGCCGCGGACGTTTCTCTGCTACAGGCCGCCGCCCGAATTTCCCCAAGTCTCCCCCCTGCCGGCGGCAGAAACCGGCAACATCACCTTCGGTTCCCTCAACCATCTGGCAAAGATCAATCCCTCGGTCATCGAATTGTGGTCGCGAGTGCTAAGATCCGTCCCCGGCAGCAGAATCCTGATCAAATGCCTCCGGGGCCTGGAATACGCCCCGACGCAACATCGCCTCCTGGAATTGTTCGCCCGCCAGGGAATCGACGACCGTCGCGTCCTCCTCCGCGCCGGCGTGCCGGCCCCGTTGGATCATATTAAAACCTATCACGAAATCGACATCGCCCTCGACACATTCCCCTATAATGGAACAACCACGACGTGCGAATCGCTTTGGATGGGCGTGCCCGTCGTCACGCTGGCCGGAAAACGTCACGCCGGCCGCGTCGGCGTCAGCCTCCTCTCCAACGCGGGTTTGCATGAGTGGATCGCGCAGGATGCCGATCATTATGTGCGAATCGCCCGCGAAATGTCCGGCCAGCCGCATCGCCTGGCCGCGCAAATGCGCCAAAAACTGAATCGCTCGCCGATCCTGGACGCCGCGGAGTTTGCCCGCAATATCGAGTCCGTCTATCGCAATCTCTGGCGCCGTTGGCTTGGCTCCTAAAAGGATTTTTTCCCGGATGCAAGAAAGCTCCACCGATGAACTTCTCGACGCGGCCATTCGCCACCAATCCGCCGGCGATTTGGCCGCGGCCCAATCCATCTACCGCCAAATCCTCCAGCGCGATCCCAACGACGCCGACGCCATGCAATTGCTCGGCGTCGTCCTCGCCCAAACCGGCCGCGGCGAGGAGGGTCTGCAATTCGCCCGCCGCGCGGTCGAACTCAATCCCCAGGCCGCCGATGCCCATGCCAGCCTTGGCGAAGTTTATCAATCCCTCGGCCAGCACCCCCAGGCCGCCGAAGAACTGCAACTGGCCGTGAAATTAAACCCGGATTTTGCGCAGGCCTGGTGCAATCTGGGCCGCGCGCAGTATGCCCTAGATCGCTGGGACGAATCCGCCGCCGCATTTCGCCGGGCTTTGCAAATTCAGCCGCAATATCCCGACGCCCTCTTCAGCCTCGGCAACACCCTGCGAGCCCAGGGCCATCTGAAGGATGCAATCGACCATTATCAAAAATGCATCGCCATCGCGCCGCACAACGCCCACGTTCATTACAACATGGCCACCGCCCTCGAATCGGATCGCCGCCCGCTGGAAGCCCTGGAGGCCTATCGCCGCGCCATCGACGGTAATTTCCAAATCGCCCATGCGAAATACGGAATGCTCCTCCTGGCGCTGGGCCGATGGAGCGAAGGATGGCCCGAACTGGAATGGGTCAACTGGCACGAAAAAGAAATCACCGGCAAAGATCGTTTCCCCCAGCCCCTTTGGGACGGCTCCCCCGCGCCGGGCAAAACGCTGCTCCTCTACGAAAGCTGGGGCGGCATGGGCGACACCCTCCAATTCGCCCGGTTCGTTCCCCAAATCTCCAATATGGGAATGCAGGTCATCCTCCAATGCCAGGAGCCTCTGGTGAATCTGCTGGCTCATTCCCTCGCGCCCGCTCGCGTCGTCGATCAGGATAAAACGCCGCCCGCTTTCGATCTCTGCCTCCCGCTGGAAAGTCTTCCGCATCGCCTGGGAGTCACGCTGGAAAACTTGACCCCCTCCGTCCCCTACCTCACGGTTCCTCCCGATCGCATCGCAAAATGGGCTCACCGGGTTCCCGCCGATAATTTACTCAACGTCGGCCTCGTCTGGGCCGGCAGCGAAAGCTCCCGGCGAACCAATTCCATCGATCTCTTCGCCCCCCTGGCCCCCATCCCCGGCATACGTTTCGTCAGCCTCCAAAAAGGCCCCGCCGCCAAACAAAAAACCCCACCCGGCATGAACCTCCTCGATCTCACGCAAGACCTTGGCGATTTCGCCGACACCGCCGCCCTGATCCAGCAACTCGATCTGGTCATCGGCGTCGATACTTCCGTCCCCCATCTGGCCGCCGCTCTCGCCAAGCCCACTTGGATTCTCATACCCGACGCAAGCGATTGCCGATGGATGCTGGATCGGGACGATTCCCCCTGGTATCCCACAGTCCGGCTCTTCCGCCAGGAGAAGCTCAACGATTGGATTTCCCCCATTTCCAAACTCGCCCAGGCCCTGGCCGATGAACTCAAGAGGCAGAGCACTTGAGCACAACAACCGAAAAACTTTTCGAGCTGGCGGCCGAGCATTTCGACGCCGGCCGCTTCACCGAATCCGCCGGGCTTTGCGACTATCTCGTGCAGCAACACCCCGATGACCCCGACGCCTGGTTTATCCTCGGCTTGGCGCGGTTGCGCCTGAATCGCCCGCCCGAATCCTCCGCCGAGGCGTTCGAGCGCGCTTCCAAGCTCGATCCCGATAACCCCTTGATCTTGTGCGAATATGCCGGCGCTCTCCTTAGCGCAGGCCGAATCCTGCCCGCCATTCCCGCCATCCGAAAATTTCTCCAGTTCGATCCGGGCAAACCCACCCATTGGAGCACGCTCCTGTATCTTCTGAATTTCCTCCCCGACGACGATCCCATTGCCATTCGAGACCAGCACGCCGACTGGCATCGGCAGTACGTCCAACCGCAGTTCGGCGCGATCGAGCCCTATCCCAATGATCGAGCTCCCGATCGGCGATTGAAAATCGGCTACGTCTCCCCCGATTTCCGCAATCATTGCCAATCTTTTTTCACTCTGCCGCTCCTGTCGCACCACGACCACGCGGCTTTCGAGATTTTTTGCTACTCCAGCGCCGCCCACCCGGACGATTGGACCGCGCGCCTGCAAAAGTCCGCCGATGTCTGGCGATCCGTCTCCTCCGAAACCGACGAAGCCCTCGCCCGCCAAATTCGCCACGACGGAATCGACATTCTCATCGATTTGACCATGCACATGGCCGGCGGCCGTCCAATGCTCTTTGCCCGCAAACCCGCCCCCATCCAGGTCGCCTGGCTGGCCTATCCCGGAACCACCGGCTTGCCCGAAATCGACTACCGTCTCACCGATCCCCATCTTGACCCTCCCGGCGAGCGCGACTCGTGGTACGCCGAAAAATCCATCCGCCTCCCCGATACGTTTTGGTGTTACGATCCCGCCGACGATCAAACCCCCGTAAATCCCCTCCCAGCTCTAACCAACGGTTTCATCACCTTCGGCTGCCTCACGAATTTCAATAAAGTGAACGACCAGACCATCGCCCTCTGGGCAAGCGTCCTGCGCAAGACACCCAATTCCCGCCTCCTGCTGCTCACGCCTCGAGAATGGCAACAGCAATACATCCTCCAGCGCATCGGCGATCTGGCCGATCGCGTCGATTTCGTCGGCTTACAACCGCGCGACAAATACCTCCGGCTTTTCCACCGCTTCGACGTCGGCCTGGACACCTTCCCCTACAACGGACACACCACCACTCTCGACTCCCTCTGGATGGGCGTCCCCGTGCTAACCCTTTTCGGAAAAACCGCCGTATCGCGCGCCGGTCTCAGCCTCCTCAGCAATTTGCGCCTGGAAAGCCAAACCGTCGCCGCCACGGCCGACGAATATCTCCAATTGGCCCTGAATTTCTCCAATAATTTCACCGACCTGGCCCAGCTGCGGCAAACGCTCCGGCAACGCATGCAAAAATCCCCGCTCATGGACGCCCCGCGATTCGCCAAAAATATCGAGGCCGCTTATCGTCAGATGTGGCGGCACTTTTGCCGGAACCCGTCAGGAACCTAAAATCGCGATGCCCAATCCCTCCACCGATCATCTATTTGAGTTGGCCATGACTCGCCACGAGGCGGGCCAGTTTGAAGAAGCCGAATCCCTCTACCGCCAGATTCTGCAGACCGCACCCGACGACACCGACGCGCTTCAGCTTTTAGGCATCTTGAATTATCAGCTGGGCCGCCACGAACAGGCTCTGGTCCCCCTTCAGCGCGCTTGCGAGCTTCAACCCAAGGCGGCGGATTGCCATTATCACCTCGCCCTCGCCCAATCTGCCCTGCATAAGTCCGACCCGGCTATTAATTCCCTCCGTACCGCCATCGACCTCAACCCCGATTTCCCCGAGGCTCTCCAGTTATTGGCGACCTCTCTTCACGAACAGCAAAAGCCCGACCAGGCGATCCCCCTGTATCGACGCGCGCTTGCCCTTCGCCCCGATGCGACCGACGCCCTGGCGAATCTCGGCAACGCATTGCAAACCACTGGCCAGTGGGCCGAGGCCGCCGAGGTCTGCCGTCAGGTTATCGAGCGCCGCCCCCAGGACCCCCTCGCCTGGTTCGCCCTCGGCAACGCCGAGCACATGCGCCGCGACTTCCCAGCCGCCATCGCCGCCTATGAACAATCCCTGCAACTGCGCCCCGATTACGTCGAAGTCCTCTCCAATCTCGCCGACGCTCTTTCCGAATCCGGAGATCCCGAAGCCGGCTTGGCCTCCTGCCAAAAAGCCCTTGCCATTCAGCCAAATAACCACTTGGCCCTGAACAATTTGGGAACCATCCTCCTCAAGCTTGATCGCGTCCCCGAAGCCATCGAAGCTTTACAGAAATCGGTCGCCGATCATCCCCAGCACGCCGAAGGCTTCTACAACCTCGGCAACGCCTTCCGCGCCGCCGAGCGCCTCGAGGAAGCCGCCGGCGCCTATCAATTGGCCACCACCGCCAACCCCGGCATGTTCATGGCCTTCAATAATCTCGGAAACGTCCTCAAGGAAATGCGCCGCTTCCCCGACGCTCTTCGCTATCTCCATCAAGCGATTCACCTAAACCCCAAACACCCCTCCCCGCACAGCAATTTCATTTACGCCCTCCATTATCCGCATGGCATGGACGTGCAAACGATTTTCGCCGAGCATATCGTCTGGAACGCCCGGCACGCCCGAAAACTCGGCCGCGAAATCCCCCCGCACGAAAACGATCGAAGCCCCGATCGCCGCTTGCGCATCGGCTACGTCTCGGCCGATTTCCGCCGTCATTCCGTCGCCTATTTCCTCCAAAACCCTTTCCTCCACCACGATCCCGCCAGCGTCGAGATATTCTGCTACTCCGACGTAACCCGCCCCGACGAATTCACCGCCCGCTTGCGCGCCGCCGCCCACCACTGGCGCGAAACCGCCCAGTGGGAGCGGGACGACCTGGTCCGTAAAATCCGCGAGGACCGCATCGACATCCTGGTCGATCTCGCCGGCCACACCGGCGGAAGCCGGCTGCCCGTTTTCGCCTGCAAGCCCGCCCCCGTGCAGATCACCTACCTCGGCTACCCCGACACCACCGGACTAACCGCCATGGATTACCGCCTCACCGACCCCATCGCCGATCCCGTCGGCGAAACCGAGCGCTTTCACACCGAGCAATTGCTCCGCCTCCCCCAAACGTTTCTCTGCTATTCCCCCAGTCCCGACGCCCCTGAGGTTTCCCCCCTCCCGGCCGTCGCAAATGGATACATCACCTTCGGCTCCTTCAACGCCCTGGCGAAAATCACTCCCCCCATGATCGCCGTCTGGTCAGACCTCTTGCAGCAAACCCCAGGCAGCCGCCTGATCATCAAAAGCCATAGCGGTCTGACCGAGCCCAGTTGCCGCCGGCGGCTTCTGGAAATTTTCGCCTCCTGTCAAATCTCCGCCGACCGGCTCGAACTTCACAGCCAGACCCCAACTTCCCAAACCCACCTCGAGCTATACGGCAAAATCGACATCGCCCTGGACACCTATCCGTATCACGGAACCGCCACCACCTGCGAAGCCCTTTGGATGGGCGTCCCCGTCGTCTCACTCGCCGGCTCGCGCCACATCAGCCGCGTCGGCGTCAGCCTGCTCACCAGCGCCGGCTTGCCCCAATTCATCGCCACCTCCACCGAAGCCTACGTGCGCATCGCCACCCAGTGGGCGCGCGATCCATCCGGATTGTCAAAACTGCGCTCCTCATTGCGCCCCATGATGCAAAACTCCCCGCTGCTAAACGGCAGGCAATTCGCCCACGACCTCGAATCCGCCTACCGCCGAGTCTGGCGTCAATGGGCCAAAACCTCATGACACCCCAGCAACTTCAGTTAGCCTTGCAACTCGCCCAGCAGCATCGCGCCGCCGCGCGATTCTCCGACGCCGAGGGAATCTACCGCCAAATCCTGCTCGAAGACCCTCAAAATACCGAAGCCCTCTATTGGCTCGGATTTGTTCTCTTCCGATCCGAACAATTCGCCGAGTCCGCCGTCGTCATCCGCCAGCTGATGACCTTCCAGCCGACCCGCGCCGATCATTACGGAAACCTCTGCGTCGCCCTGACCTTTCTCAAGCAATACGACGAAGCCATCGCCATGGCCCGCAAATCGATCGTCCTCAAGCCCGATTACGGCGAAGGCTACGACAGTCTCGGCCGCGCCCTGCGCCTCACCGGCCGCCTCGACCAGGCCGTCGCCGCTTATCGCCAGGGAATCGCCGCCGAGCCCAAATTCGTCCTCAACTACGTCCACCTCGGCGAAGCCCTCTACGCCAAGGGCCAGCTTCACGAAGCCATGGCCGCCTATCGCCAGGCCCTGGTCGTTCGCCCCGATTGCGCCGAGGCCCTCTTCGGCCTCGGCGTCGCCCACAAAGCCGTCTGGGAAACCGACCAGGCCATCGCCGCCTACGAAAAGGCCATCGCCCTGCGCCCGAACTACAACGATGCTCTGATGAATCTCGCCAACGCCCAGTTGCTGGTCGGCCGAATCGACGAGGCCTGCGACAATTTTCGCCGCTGCATGGAAATCGCTCCCAACGATGCCTACGCCCACAGCAATCTCATTTTAGCCCTTCACTACAGTCACGGCCGCGACCCCGCCCAGATCGCCCGGGAACTCGCCTCCTGGAACCAGCGCTTCGCCGAGCCCCTGCGAAAATTCATCCGACCCCATGAAAACGACCCCTCCCCCGATCGCAGACTCCGCATCGGCTATCTCTCCCCCGACTTTCGCGACCATCCCGTCGGCAGATTCGTCCAACCCCTTTTAGCCAACCACGACCACCAGCAATTCGAGATCTTCTGTTATTCCGGCGCCAAGGACCTCGACAGCACCACCGACCGAATCCGCCAAAGCGCCGACGTTTGGAAAAACGTCCGAGACTTAAGCGACGCCGAAATCGCCGAAACAATTCGCCACGACCGCATCGACATTCTCGTCGATCTCTCCCTGCACACCAAGGAACATCGGCTCAAAGTCTTCGCGCAAAAGCCCGCGCCCATTCAGGTCAGTTACCTCGGCTACTGCGGCAGCAGCGGCCTGTCCACCATGGATTATCGTTTCACCGACCGCTATTTCGACCCGCCGGGCGCCGACCAGAGCGGCTACACCGAAAAATCCTATACCCTGCCCCGCACCTATTGGGTTTACGAACCGGTCACGCGCACGCCCGAGGTCGCCCCTCTCCCCGCCCCCGCCGCCGGATTCGTCACCTTCGGCTGTTTCAACAATTATTGCAAAGTCTCCCCCGCCACATGGGACGCCTGGACTCGAATCCTGTTAACCGTTCCCAATTCCCGCCTGATGGTCTACGCCGAGCGCGGCCGCCATCGCGACGCCGCCCTGAAAAAAATCGCCGCCGCCGGCGTCGATCCCGCCCGCGTCACCTTCGTCGACAATCTCCCTCTGCGCCTCTATTTCCCCCGCTATCACGCCGTCGACATCGCCCTGGACCCCTTCCCCTTCTGCGGCGGCACCACCACCTGCGACACCCTGCTCATGGGAGTTCCCGTTGTAACCCTGCGCGGAAAAACCGCCGTCGGCCGCGCCGGCGTCAGTATCCTCAGCAATCTCGGCCTCCCCGAATTAATCGCGGACACCGTCGATCAGTACGTTCAGATCGCCGCCGATCTGGCCGGCGATCTCCCCAAACTAGCCGAGCTCCGAAAAAATCTGCGCACCCGAATGCAATCCAGCCCCCTGATGGACGCTCCCGCCTTCGCGCGCGACATAGAAGCCGCATACTGCCAAATCTGGCGCGATTACTGCAAGCCCCCCACCCCCTCTCCCCTTCCTTAAGTTCCGGCACGGTGGGCCAGGGTGAGGGGCCGCCCTTCGAAAGAAAAAAACCAACCCCCGCCCCTACTTCCACCAGTTCAAATCAATATCCAAAAACACATCATCATGCACATCCATCTCCGCCACTTCCACCGCCCGAACCGCCGACAAACCCTCCCCCCGAAAAACTTCCTCCGCGATCTCCGCCGCCCGATTGAAATTCGTCACATGCCCGCAGAACCGTTGAATTCCATAATCCACCGCCCCATGCGAATGAATCACAAACGGCCAATCGCTCGCCTGCAGCAAAAGCAATTGCCTCCCCGCCCTGACCAGATGTTCCGCCACCGCCGCATTCGTCTGCCACGGCAACTCCCTTACCAGCCGCGCCATCCGCTCCTCCGCCCGATATTCGATCTCCCACATCCACCGAGTCTTATCGTTCATCCAGACCGAATGATCCCCGTTTTCCCCCCACGATCCTTCCGGAAGCCGCATCACCTTGTCCGGGATATGCCGCGAAATCGCCTCCTGGGCCGTCAATAATTCAATATCCGGAGCGATGGATAAGGTAAGGATGACATCTCGCAGAAACTGCGGCCCCTCGAACCACCAGTGCCCAAACAGCTCCGCGTCGAATGGGGCCACGCAAACCCCCTGCCGTCCGGTGCGATTGCGATATTCGCTCAGCACGTCTCGCACCACGGAACAAAAATGATGCGCGTTCTCAAAAACCTTCCCCGCGATATCGTCCGGCTGATACATGTCCTTCTCCCCCAAACCCGCCTTGTTATTCGTCACCTTCCAATAGCGCAATCCGCGCTCCCCGTGCTTTTTGTGAAATTCCAAGTACGTCCCCGCCCCCGGGTATCCGATGCTCCCGCTCCAAACCTGCTCCCCCACGCGCGGATGCCTCCCCAGCGCAAAACACCGCGGCGCCTCCGGCCGGCTCACCACGCCCACCGGCTCCAAAATATCCCGCCAACCTCGCTTCTTGTCCCAATACAATTGCTCCTCGCTCACCGATTGAAACACCCCACCCTCAAACGTCCCCATCGCCTGCGCCCCCGTGATCAAATGCGTATCCACAAAAAAATGATTCACGCCTGCGTCGGCGATGAACGTCTCCAAACCCGGCCGCCTTCGCGCGTCCCCATACAGAACCGACGGAATCCAATGGTCCCACTCCGGTCGATACGCGCACTCCGGCAGCCACATACCGCTGGGCGCAAACCCCAGCCGCCGTCGACTCACGGCCGTCCCCGCCGCCAGCTGCGCCCGAATCGACTGATCATTCAGCAACAGCGGCAGATACGCATGCGTCGCGCACCCCGTCAAAATCTGAATATGCCCTTCCGCCGCCCGCCGCGAATATTCCCCCACAATATCCCGATCGATCCGATCAAAATGCGCCAGCCGATCCCGATACCACTGCTCCCACTTCCCCGCCAGATAAGCCATATGCGGCTGCCCCCCCCTCTCAAACTCCTCCCGATCGCGCTTGGCGCGCTCCGCCCGCTCCTTCGAATACGCCACCATCCCCGACTTAAACCGCGCATTAGCGAGCTGCTCGAGCAAAATCGGCGTCAGCCCCATGGTGATCGCCGGCCGAGCCTTGTAAAGCGCGCACTGCCCGATCATCTCCAGCATCGGCAAATACGTCTCCGCCGCCGCCTCATAGAGCCACGCCTCGCCGTGCGGGTGCGTGCCATGGTTCAGCACATAAGGCAGATGCCCATGCAGGACGATACAAAGAGAACCCAGGGTATCGCTCATAACAGCCCGCCGCGGGACGGGAATAACAGACAGGTGGAAAAGTCCGAGAATTCCGCCACAGAAGGTCTTGTAACGTGTTGGCGGGTAAAGGTAAATTGACCGCTGGTTAAGAGCGGTGCGAGCGATCTCCCTGGGGCGAGGTAGCCCGGATGCTTCAGCAGCGCCACGTTTTTCCCTCCATGCCGACAATCGGCCTGCCCGAGTCGGAGTATTCTCGCCTCGTCCGTCAGGCCGACGCCATCGGCAACCCCTTCGCCCACGAAGCCGCCAAAGTCGGCCAATACATCACGCTAGGCCTCGACCCCCACTTGGAATGGTCCAGCAAAGTCCGCTATTTCGAGCACGCCCTGAAGCGCCACTGCGTCCCTCCCGCCGTGCCGGATGAGCCCGTCTGGGTTTTTTACCGATCGCTCGCCGACCTGGTCCGCCAATACGCCGGCCGCGAGGCCTTGCGACTAGCCAGCAACGAAGACGATCTCTACGCCACACGAATTCAAATGGACATTCCTCGCGAAACCATCGAGGCCGAGGCGGAACTATTTTTCGCCGATTTAGTAGGGGCCGGCGATAAGCGGCCGGATTGGTTTAGTGAGGAAGATTGGGTGCAGTTGAAGTTGCTTCGAGATCAGTGGATTTAAAGCCAAGCGCCTCGCGTCTAGCAGGACGCTGCAAAATTGCTTGAAACACCACGCACATGTAAACCAGCGACGCTCCCAAAACCACCGTATCAATCTGGAACCCGCCCAAGCGAGCCAGCCCAGGCGAAATCCAAGGCGCCAGAAAAACCGCCGCCCCCAATCGCCGATACCCCTTCGTCAATCCCCCCTCGCGCCGATGCATCCAATCCGCCGCCAGCCAAAAGGCCGGAACGATCAGCACCGAGTCATAGATCGCGACATAAAGATTAAATATCAACGTCGCCGGCAGAGCGATCGCCCAGATCGCCGCCCGCGCGTCCCAATCCGCCCCGGATCGCTGGATTAATCCCAGAAATATCCCTGCCCCCGCCATACCAACCATCGGCAAAACCACGGTCATTTCCCGCGGCGCATGCAGCAACCGCAAAAACGCGCACAGATCCACATATTTCCACGTCCGGAACCCATCGTTTGCCGCGACGGCGTTCCCATACGTCCCGATCATCCGCACAAATTCCCCGCAAGCCACCGGCCCCGCGATGACCAGGCTCAGCAGCGCCCCGAACCCAATCGTCGCGATACACCCCCCAAGCATTTTCCATCGCCGCCCCAGCGCCATCGCCGGGAGCAAAATCGCCAGCAGCGTCGGCTTATACGCCAGCAACCCCATCGCAATTCCGCTCAGGACCGGCCGATTCTCCTTATCCATCCAAATGGCGATGCAAACGCACGCAAACGCGAACGTCGAAATCTGCCCGCCATGCAAACATTCAAACGTAAACGGCTCAAACGCCAGGCAAATCCAAACCCCAAGCCATTTTTCGGCTCGACCCATCCCCGGGCACGCGCGCCACATCCCAAACAATCCAACCCCGTAAAACAAAGCCGCGCAAATCGTCCAAATCGCCGCCGCCTTTTCATACGGCAAATACGACAGCGGCCGCACCACATACGCCACCAGCGGCGGATACGCATACGGCAGCGCCTGATTCTCCCCCGGAAAAAGCTTCACCTGCATCCGCGATTGCAGTTGCAGATCGTAAAGCCGATCCCGCCCCGGATCGGAAAGAATTTTTCCCGCGACATAAAACTGCGGATAGTCCGCCGCCAGCGTTGTCCCCAGCGGCGTACGCCCCGACTTCGCCACCGCATACGAAAGCAACAGCGCCCCCACCGCCACCAGCGCAATAAGCTTCGCATAACGCCCCACGCGCCGAGGCGTCAAAAATCGATCCAACCAATCGCCCAATTCACGGAGACTCATTCCCTAGAAGTTATCGGCCGAAGCCAAACCGGGCTGAACTGGTTAAAATCTCCCCCACCCCATGGATCACCCGATTCCCGAAGGTTTTGAACTCACCCCCTGCCCCGGCTGCGGCTCCGATCGCTGGACCCTTGCCCGCACCGGCCGCGACTGGATTCTCAACCCCGACCGCACCGTCCAAATCGTCCGCTGCGACAAATGCGGCCTCCATTTCACCAACCCGCGCCCCAGCGCCGCCCATCTGGGAAATTATTATTCCGAAGAATACGCCCCCTACCAAAAACAACGCGGCGAAATCCGCCGCAAATCCCAAGCCTCCACCGCCCTGCGAACCTGGATTCTTGCCTCCTCCTTCGGCTCCCCTCGCCACAAACCCACCGGCTTCCGACGCCTCGCCGCCGCCGCGGTCAAAATTCTCCAGCCCATGAAACAATTCGGCTCCGGCGTCCCTTACCAGGGCGACGGGAGGCTCCTCGATTTCGGCTGCGGTAACGGCACCTTCCTCCGCCGCATGAAAGCCGTCGGCTGGACCTGCACCGGAATCGACTTCAGCCAGCAAGCCGTCGATGCCGTCATTGCCGACGGCATCCCCGCCCTCCAGGGAACCCTCCCCCATCCCGATTTGCAGCCCGAATATTTTGACGTCGTCACCATGCGCCAAGCCCTCGAGCACGTCCCCAACCCCCGCGATGTCCTGCTCGCCGCCAAAAATATTCTCAAACCCGGGGGCAAGCTGCTCATCAACGTCCCTAATTACGAAAGTTGGGAAATCGACTATTTCGGCGACGCCGCCCAAACCCTGCAAATCCCCCGCCATCTACTCCATTTCACGCCCCGAACCCTCCGCAACTTACTCGAATCCTGCGGCTTCATCTCCGTCGAACTGCACCAAATCTCCCGCGCCAACTGGCTCATCAAAAGCGTCCAGCAGCTCAACCGCCGCGAAAAGAAAAAATGGGACGCCTGGCTCAAATTCAGGCCCGCAATCAATTTCGCCGCCTTCCAGGCCCAGCGCCGCGGAAAGGGAAACGAACTCATCGCCATCGCTCGCAAACGCCGCTAGCAGGACGCTGCAAATTTCCCGTCGAATTTCAAAAGCCTTGACTGCCCCGCCCCATTCCCTACGATCATTCCTGGAATTAGGCGCCCCCATCGTCTAGTGGCCTAGGACATCTGGTTCTCAGCCAGAGGACAGGGGTTCGACTCCCCTTGGGGGTATTTCATCCAACCTATCTCGCCCCCCAAAACCATTTAGCGGGCGTCCGAAGGACGCCGGAGAATGCAATAGCGGCGCCCACCCCCCGATTACCGCCCAGCCGCGTTTGCCTCCCCATCAATCCCCACTCATAATCTCTCCCCATGCCCGGTGCCATGATCACTCTCATCGTCGGCGACCCTTTCATCGCCGCCTGGAAAACCCATTGCCAACCCAACTGGCAAGCCTACGCCGACAAGCACAATCTCGAACTCATCCCGCTCACCCTCCCTTTCGATTCCTCTCCGCAAGCCATGGCCCGTCACATGACCTGGCAAAAGCTGCTCATCGCACGCGAGCCGCGATTGAAAGAACACAACAATGTCCTTTGGATCGACGCCGACGTAATCATCAATTCCGAAGTTGCCCCCGACATTTTCGAGCATATTCCCCCCGGCAAAGTCGGCGCCGTTCGCTCCGACGTCTTTTTTGAAAACCCTCTGCTTAGGGACGCCTTCCAGCGCGTCGCCGGCAATTTCGCCTCCATTGAGGAATACCGCGCCAGCCCGTTTCGCCACTATGGCATGTCCGTCGTCCATCCCTACATCAACGCCGGCGTCCTCGCCTTCCGCGATTTCGATCTCGCCCTCCTCGAGCGCATCTACCAAAAATACGCCGCCGCCACCTTCAAATTCGGCGACCAAATCCCCCTCTCCCACGAACTCGCTTCCGCCGGCCTGATCCACGAAATCGACCCCCGTTTCAACGCCGAATGGTACTGCCAGAAATATTCCGTCTACGATTTCTCCAACCGCTTTCTCCCCGAAATGAAGCGCCTTTACATCGCCCAGGCCCTTTCCGCCTGCTACTTCCTCCACTTCTGCGGCAACCTTCCCGACATGAACTACCACGATCCCCAAATCACCCTCACACCCAACCAGGCCACGATCCCGCTCGAATCGGTAGAAGCCATCGCCCGCCAAATCATCGAAAAACTCCCCCCCCAGCGCCGCCAGGCCCTCCTCCTCGATAACCCCCCCCAATAACGGCCTTTCCCACGCTTGCCCGCACCGCGTATTACCGTTAGTCTCGAACCGGTAAGGCCTTATTTTGCACCCCAATCGGCCCAATGGCCGATAACAAGGCCATGCGATTAGTCAGGGATGAACCGATGCTGGAAGAAGAGGAAGAGGAAAATGCCTCCGCCCCCGTCGACGGAGCAGTCGAGGAGCCGCAAGAGATCGACGACGCCGACGATTCCAAGGCCGCCGACATCGATCCCCGCCCCCTTGAGGCCCTCCTTCTGGCCACTCACCACCCCCTGACCAAAGGCCGTCTGGCCGAGTTGATGGATTTGCAGACCACCGGCCCCATCCGCCGCGCCATCCAAAAGCTCAACGCCGTCTACGCCGAAACCAACCGCTCCTTCCGCATCGAGCAAGTTGCCGGCGGCTATCAGATTCTCACCCTCCCCGAATTCGGCGACCACCTGAAAAAACTCCACCAGCGCGAAATCGACGCCAAGCTCACCAAAGCCGCTTTGGAAACCCTGGCGATCATCGCCTACAAGCAGCCCATCCTTCGCGCCGACATCGAATCCATCCGCGGCGTCGCCTGCGGCGAGACCGTCCGAAATCTCATGGAAAAACATCTTGTCCGCATCGCCGGCCGCGCCGAAGAACCCGGCCGCCCCATCCTCTACGGAACCACCAAACGATTCCTCGAAGTCTTCGGCCTAAACAGCCTCAAAGACCTCCCCCAAAGCGAAGAAGGACTCCAAGTCCAAACCTGACTCCAGCGCCCCGAAATGAACGCCCACGGCGCTGCCGTGGGTCTTCTCCATTCTTCTCTTGCAATCGACTTGCATTTGCGATAACGTTGCGTCTGTCGATTCGTCGCAACGATCGGACGTTTAAAAACTCGAAGACAAACCGGAGCACGAATCATGCGCCCTCGCGCCGCCCGTTGGGCCGCCGCCGCGCTCGCGATCTCCTTCTGGATACGCAGCGCCGCCGCCGGCGACAACTCGCTTCCGCCCCCCCTGCCGTCCCTCCCGGCAGCACAGCCCAGCGTGCCCCTCATCC
>JBEKPV010000077.1:0-14653 GCA_049520395.1 Tepidisphaeraceae bacterium | reverse complement strand
CCGGGGCGAAACCAAGGGGATTTTCCAATTTGAATCGGGGGGGATGCGCGATTTGGTGATGAAGATGCAGCCGGATCGGCTGGAGGATTTGATCGCCGCCAATGCGCTCTATCGGCCGGGGCCGATGGAGCTGATTCCGCTTTATTGCAACCGCAAGCATGGACGCGAAAAAGTCCCCCTGGTCCACCCGATCATGGACGAAATCCTCTCCGATACCTATGGGATCATGGTCTACCAGGAACAGGTGATGCGCATCTTCAACCAGCTTGGCGGCATCGAGCTGAGCGACGCATACAAATTGATCAAAGCCATCGGCAAAAAGCAGACCGACGTCATCGCCAAATTCCGGCCGGATTTTGTCAAAGGGGCCCGCGCCAAGGGGATCGAGAAGGATCAAGCCGACGACATTTTCGAGCTGATCCTGAAATTTGGCGGCTACGGGTTTAATAAGAGCCATTCCACGCGCTACGCGATCGTCGCTTTTCAGACCGCCTATATGAAGACGTATCATCCGGTGGAATACATGGCCGCCCTGCTCACGTTTGAAATGGGGAATACCGACAAAGTCGTCGAATACATTGAGGAATGCCACCGGATGACGATCGGGGAGAAACAGCGCGGCATCCGCGTCCTGCCGCCGGACATCAACGATTCCGGCAAAGATTTTACGCCGGTTTACATCGAGGAACCCGGCGGGAAACGCAAAGCGCCCGTTCAGACCGGCGTGATACGCTTCGGCTTGGTGGCGGTTCGCGGGATCGGCGAGAAAGCTGCCGAGGCCGTTATCGAGCAACGCAATAGGCGCGGGGAGTTTTTGAATATTTTCGATTTTTGCGAGCGCGTGGATGGTCGGCAGGTGACGCGCTCAACGACCGAGGCTTTGGTTAAATGCGGCGCGTTTTCTTCGACCGGCGCGCGGCGGTCACAACTGCTGGCGGTTCTCGACCGGGCCGTCGAAATGGGCCAGCAATTACAGCAGGACCAGCGTTCCGGGCAACTAAACATTTTCGGCGCGGCTGAAACGCCGGCGGCGAATCGCGCAGCGACCGATGGCCTGCCGGATATTCCCGAAATCCCCAGCGCCGATTTGCTGAAATTCGAAAAGGACCTGCTCGGTTTTTACGTGACCAGCCATCCGCTGGCCGAGCATCAGGCGGCGCTTACCAATTACTCGACCGCGACCACGCGGGATATATTGAAAATGCCCGAGGGGGCGGAAGTTACCATCGGCGGCATCATCAGCCGCGTGAAAAAAACCGTCGCCAAGAAGGGGCGATCAGAAGGAAAGCCGATGGCCATCGTTACGCTGGAGGATTTGGAGGGGCAGGTCGAAGCGACCCTCTTTGCCGAGACGTATGCGGAGACGCTGAAGAAATATCCCAGCGCCGTTGACGCGGAGCAGATTGTTTTCATAAAGGGGAAGATCGACAAACGGCGGGAAGCGCCTGGGCTCCTGGTCAACGAATTGCTGCCGATTGAGGAGGCTATATCGAAGTTAACCAGCGATGTGAAGGTACAGATCGATGTGGCCGACTCGGGTTCAATTTTGGCGGATTTGAAACCCGTGCTGGCTCGTCACCGCGGACGGGTTAAGACATTTTTGCAGATTCCGGCCCAGGGGATCAAAAAGGCGCTCATTCGCCTCGACGAGCAGTGGTATCTGCGGCCGACGCGAGCGATGGTGGATGAACTCCAGACGGCGCTGGGCGCCCGCGGGCGGGTCGAGCTTGCCGGCGAGGGAACTCGGCGACTCAAGCGTTTACAGCAGCAGCAACTTTTCCAGTCCGCGCAGGTGACGGATGAGCCGCCGGAGGCCCAGTTGCCGCCCGAGCCCATGGAACAGGAGGTTTGACAAAATTATGGCTTCCAGCGACCCCATGGACATTCTGCTCAAGCACGACAAATGGGCGACGGGGCAGATTCTGCACGCTTGTGCTTCGCTTACGCCGGAGCAATTTCACCGTAAATTTGAGATGGGACCCGGCTCTTTGCACAACGTTTTGTTGCACATGATCTCGGCCCAGCGCGGGTGGACGGATGCTCTTAACGGCCGGGAATTTCGGCCGCTGATGGATCCGAATCCGCCTCGTTCGGTGGATGAATTAGTGAAAATGCACGAAGAAATCGCCGATGAATTTGCCGCGACGGCCCGCAAATTTCCGGTGGACGACACGATCAAGCGGGATCGCGGCGGCAAAGTGTATACGTTTACGCGCGGAGCGGTCATCACGCACGTCACGACACATGGCATGCATCACCGCGCCCAATGCCTTAATATGCTCCGGCACGTCGGTGTGTCTCCCCTTCCGCCCACCAGCGTTGTGGAGTGGATGCGACTGGTCGATACGCCGCAATAGCCTCTAGCGCCACTGCATGGATAGCAAACCCAATTCTCCCCCCTGCCATCGGACGCGACACGTCTATTACGCCGTCACGGTTTTGAAGCTATTGGCGATGCTTTTGGCGTTTGAAACGGGGCGAATAAAGCCGTTTGTCGGGGATAACGCCGCGAATCTATACATTCCCATCGCACAGAGGATTTTGGACGAGGGGCGATTCAATGGCGTCGATTGCCGCGAGGATAGCAAGGTTCCCGCCGGCTATCCCGCGTTTTTAGCGGCGGCCGAGTGGTTCGTCGGAGATAAATATTTCCTGATCCTGGCTTGCTGCTTGCAAGTGGTCGCGGATCTGGCGGTTGCCGGCACGATATTTTGGATCGGCTGCCGCGTGAGCAATCCGCGCGCGGCGGCGCTGGCGGGATTTCTTTGGCTCGTCTTCCCCCCCGCCGTCGCGATGGCGACTTGGATCACCGCCGAAAATCTCTTCACGCTTGGATTTATTGTCAGCATGGCTGTTTTGTTGGCCGGGCTGCACCAGCAAAGACCCTGGCTCACGTTCGGGGCGGGGATTTTGCTCGGGATCGCCACTCAATTTCGCGGGACCTGCCTGCTCTTACCATTGTTTTTAATCCCCTTCTGGATGCGGGCCCATTTGCCTCGCGGATTTGAAAAGGGGCTCGGGTTCATGGCGGGACTGGCTTGCGTGGTTATTCCATGGACAGTGCGCAATCGCATCGTCCTTCAGGATGCGATTCCCGTCTCCACGGGATTTGGCAGCGCATTTCTTCAAGGCTCGGATCCGGCATTCTTCACGATCCAGGGCAAGACCGACAACTATCCGGCCGTCTTCGCGCGGCAGACCGACCGCGGCAAGCCGCCACCCCCCGATGATTCGCGCGAATCGGTGAAGGATAATTACCTATTGCATGTCGGCGTTGCTCAATATCTGGATCGGCTGCGGCACCGGCCGGCGTCGATCATTCCATTCGCCATTCGCAAGGCCTTGCGACTTTGGTACGGAACCGAAAGCGGTAGCAGAAAGCAGGAATTGATTTTGGGAGTGATGTCCCTCTGCGTCGTGCCGCTGGGATTATGGAGAGTGCTGGCCTGGCGAAAATCTTTTCCGGCCGAGACGCTCATGCTCGGCGGAACGATCCTTTATTTTATCCTGCTCCATTGGATATCGCTGCCGGAATACAGGTATATCCATCCGATCATGCCGCTGCTGATTTTAGGGTTCGCTGATGGGTTGGTGGGATTAACCGGCCGCCGCGGCGGCGCCCGTTAGGATCGCCCTGGGGACGCGAATCATTTTCTTTTTGTCGGCGACGAATCCATATCGTTCGTACCACGATTTGAGATCGTGCTTCTCCAGCGGATAGGGCTTGCGGCCGAAGGGGAGGGTCTTGAGAACCAAGTCCACCTGGTGCCGGTCGGCCATTTCGCAGACCGAGCGCAAAATATGCTTCCCGTTTCCGACGCCGGGTTGGAGTGTCCAAAGACGATGAATCGTGACTTGCCTGCCGGATTCGACGATGAATTGCACCCATCCCCGGCAATGGCCGTCGGTGCCGGGAAATGCGTGGCAGCCCTGCCCGACGGATGGTGCAACCGCAGCCAGGCCGGCGAAAAAATTTCCGACATTCGGCACAAAGTGCGTCTGTTTTTTCGTGGAAGAGAACAGCAAGCCCAGTTCCCGCCGATAGCCCATTCGAACTCGGTGGGAAACCCCCAACGAAGTGACTGGACCCGCGGCGGCGTTGTGGCTATCGCCGCCGCGGACCCGTCACGCTTGGAATAAGGGCAAAAGCAATGCCAAGGCGCCAATCAATTTTTCGCGCATTTCGCGCTAATTTCGAGGGTTGTGGCGCTTCGCACTCCGATTTCCTTGCAGATTGCATTATTCAGCATTGCAAGAATGCAAGATTGAAGGACGGAATTTGGACTTGGCGGCGTCGGCAGAGGCGGCCTATTGTCCAGTCGGTTGAACGAGTTCACTCATTTCAGAAGGATCGACATGAAAGTTGGAATTCTTGGATCGGGCGATGTGGGTCAGGTGCTGGGGAGCGGATTTATAAAACATGGTCATCAGGTCGTCATGGGGACGCGTGACCCCAGGAAATTGGCCGATTGGGGCAAATCCAACGCGGGGGCGAAAGTGGGGACGCCAGCGGAGGCGGCTATATCCGGTGAAGTCATTGTCCTGGCGGTGAAAGGGACGGCGGCGGCGGACGTTTTGAAGTCGGCCGGCGAATCCAATCTGGCGGGGAAGCTGGTCATCGATGCCTGCAATCCGACCGCCGACGCTCCGCCGGTGAATGGCATTTTGAAATTCTTTACCGATCTTAACGAATCGCTTCTGGAACGCTTGCAGCGCCAATTCCCCGCCGCGCACTTTGTTAAGGCCTTCAATTCCGTGGGTTCGGATTTGATGGTGAATCCGCAATTCAAAAGCGGCAAGCCAACGATGTTCATTTGCGGCAACGACCAGAGCGCCAAGAACGTGGTGGGGAAGATTCTGGATCAATTTGGCTGGGAGACCGCGGACATGGGCGGGGCCGAATCCGCCCGGGCGATCGAGCCGCTTTGCATTCTTTGGTGCATCCCCGGGTTCACGAAAAACCAGTGGAACCATGCGTTCAAATTGCTGGTGCAATAGGGTCTATTTATCTTTCGCGGTTGCGGTCGGATCGTTTATCATCGTGCTGGGATGACCGTCGCGTCGATTCACCAAACGTTGGAGCAGGCCGAGCACTATCGGCAGGCGGGGCAATGGCAAGAGGCCGATCGCCTATGCCGCGATGTGCTTTCGCAGATTCCCGATCATGGGGAAGCCTGGCATCTGCTGGGCGTGGTGGCGTTTCAAAGCGGGCAACATGTTTCCGCCGTCGAGGCGATGCGCCGCGCGGTGGCGGCACAACCGGATCGGGCGCATTATCATTGCAACCTGGGATTGGCGCTGGCAGCTACGGGGCGCCTCGATGAAGCGATCGCCTGTTATCGCCATGCGCTGCAACTGGCGCCAGGTTACGTAGACGTTCATAACAATCTTGGCATCGCACTTAAGGCTCAGGGAAAACTGGATGAAGCGATCGCGGCCTATCGGCATGCGCTGGCGCTGCGGTCGCAATCGCCGGAGGTCTGGAACAATCTTGGAAACGCCCTGGGCGCCCAGGGCGATTGGAAGAGCGCGGCGGATGCGTTTTCCAAAGCCCTCTCGCTTCGGTCCGATTATTTCGAAGCGCACAATAATCTGGGCTTCGCCTATCAGCAGCAAAACAGATTGGATGATGCGCTGGCTTGCTATCGCCGGGCGCTAACGCTCCGGGCGGATTCGCCGATTACGCTGTGCAATCTCGGCAATGTTTTGGTGACGAAATTGCAGGTGGATGAGGCGCTGGTTGCGTTGCGAAAGGCGATCGGCATTCGGCCGGATATGCCCGAGCTGTACGCGGCGCTGGCGGAGGCGCTGTTCAACAAGGAGGACGCCGAGGGGACAATGGCTGCTTGCCGCCAAGCCCTGGCGCTGCGACCAAATTATGTCGAAGTCCTCAATCTGATGGGAAATTGTTTGGTGATCGATGGCGACATCGAGGCCGCCGAGGCGGCTTTTCGCAAGGCGCTGGAGCTTCGGCCGGATTTCATCCAGGCGCAGAATAATCTTGGCAACGCTTTGCGATTTAAGCCGGATTTTGCCGGGGCGCTGGAGGCGCATCGACGCGCACTGCAGCTTCAGCCCGATTTGGCGGAGGCGCATTGGAATATCGGCGTCATATCGCTGCAGCTTGGCGATTTTCCGCTCGGCTGGGCGGAATATGAATGGCGCAAGAAGACGCTGGCCGCACGCGGAATTCTTCCGCGCTTCGACCGGCCGCTTTGGAACGGATCGGATCTAACCGGCAAGCGAATTCTTCTGCACAGCGAGCAGGCGTTTGGCGACTCGATTCATTTCGCCCGCTATGTGCCGCTCGTGACGCGCGGCGGAGGTCAGGTTTATTTCCCCTGCCCTCCGGAACTGGCGCGGCTGTTTCGCGGCCTCGATCCGGTGATGCAAATTATTCAGCCGGGGATGCCGATTCCGGATTTTGACGTTCATTGCTCGCTGCCGAGTTTGCCGCTGGTGATGGGGCTGCCTCGGCCTCAGGATGTTCCGTGGAACGGGCCGTATCTTAAAAGCGATCCTGAAAACAGAGTGAAATTCGCCGACGTCATTCAGCAGGGAGCCGGGAAATTGAAAGTCGGGTTGGCGTGGGCAGGGCGAGCCAGTCCGCGCGGGAGATCGATCCCGCTAAGTTCCCTTGCGCCGCTGGCGAGCGAGAGAATTCAGTTTTACAGTTTGCAGATCGGTGAGGGCTCGGCGGAAGCCAAATCGCCGCCCGCGGGGATGAATTTAATCGATGCGACGGCGCGGATCAGCGATTTTGCGGACTCGGCGGCGTTGATCGATCAGATGGATTTGATCGTCTGCATTGATACGGCGGCGGCGCAATTGGCCGGGGCGCTGGGTAAGCCGGTTTGGATTTTGCTGCGGCGGGTGCCCGATTGGCGATGGATGATCGACCGGGCGGATACGCCCTGGTATCCGACCGCCAAACTTTTTCGGCAGGAGACGGCTGGCGATTGGCGGGGGCCGATTGCAAAACTGGCCGAGGAATTAAAGGGTTTCCCATGAGCGATTCGGCGCTCGATTTGGCCAAGCAGCATCATCACGCGGGGCGGTTATCCGAAGCTCAGGCGGCTTATCGCGAGGCACTTTCCCAGAATCCCGACAACGCGGCTATTTTCCAACTCCTGGGGATCGTCACCTGCCAATTGGGGGATTTGGACGCAGGAGTTCAATGGCTCAATCGCGCCGTCGCCGCGGCGCCGCTGGTTGCGGATTATCACTGCAACCTCGGCTCGGCCCTGGCAAAGCAGAATCAATTCCAAAGCGCGGTTGCCACCTATCGCCGGGCGCTGGAATTGAATCCGAATTATCCGGAAGCCTATTCTAATCTGGCCGAGGCGCTCAATGAATTGGGGCAATTTGACGAAGCGGTCGCGATGAGCCGCCGGGCGCTGGCTCTGCGCCCGAATTATGCCGCGCCTCATCATAGCCTGGGTCGGGCGCTCCGATCGCTGGGAGACCTTGATGAGGCGATCGCCTGTTTCAAGCGGGCTGTGGAATTGCAGCCGAAGTTTGTTGAGGCGGTCATTAACTTGGCCGCCGTGCAGGCGATCACCGGGCAAGCAGATGCGGCCGCCGACAATTATCGCAGGGCGATTGAGCTGCGCGACAATTCGTTTGAAGCGTGGAATGGACTAGCGGCGATTCTGGTGCGCCGGGGGCGTTGGAAAGAGGCCGCCGATGCTGGCCGCTGTGCGCTGCAAATTCGGCCGGAGGATCCCGATGCGGCGGTGAATCTTTCGTTCGCTCTTCAAGGATTGCAAGAGATCGATTCCGCGCTGGCCTTGTGGAGCCGCGTGAGCAAGGCGCATCCGGAGGTCGCGGCAGTTCATAACGGGCTGGGCAATGCGCTTCAGGCCGCCGGCGACATGGCCGGGGCCGTCGCCTCCTATTCGCGCGCGGCTGAATTGGATCCGACCGGCGACACGTTCCAGAATAACTATTTGTACGGGCTTTATTTTCTTGCCGATTGCAAGCCGGAATTTATCGCCGGCGAACATCGCCGGTGGAATGATCGATATGCCCGCCCGCTTTTCGATTCCACGCCGCATGCGAATGAGCGCGATCCTGCTCGACGACTGAAGATCGGCTACGTTTCGCCGGATTTTCGCAATCATTGTCAGTCTTTTTTCACGCTGCCGATCCTGCGAAATCACCGGCGTGAATCGTTTGAGATTTATCTCTATTCCAGCGTCCTATGTCCGGATGACTTGACGCAGACAATCGCGAAATATGCGGATGTCTGGCGAAACGTCGCCGGGCAAAGCGATGAACATCTGGCCCGGCAAATTCGCCAGGATCGGATCGATATTCTGGTCGATTTGACCATGCACATGGCCGACGGCCGGCCGATGCTCTTCGCCCGCAAGCCCGCGCCGATTCAAATGGCCTGGCTCGCCTATCCCGGCACCACCGGTTTGAGCGCGATGGATTATCGACTGACCGATCCGAATCTTGATCCCCCGCATGAGCATGACGACCGGTATGCCGAGAAATCCATTCGGCTTCCGGACACCTTCTGGTGTTACGATCCCCTGACCCGCCAGGAGGTGAGCGCCCTTCCGGCTTTGAACAACGGATACGTCACTTTCGGCTGCCTTAATAATTTCTGTAAAGTCACGGACCACACCCTTTCGCTCTGGTCCACGATTCTGAAATCCGCGCCCCATTCCCGGCTCATTCTTCTTTCCCCGCAGGGCGAGCATCGCCGCCGCGTGCTGGGTAAATTGGATGTCCAGCCGCAGCGCGTTGAATTTATTCCGTATCAATCGCGCGATAAATATCTCCAGACCTATCACCGCATCGATCTATGCCTGGACACGTTCCCATACAATGGCCACACAACCAGCTTGGATTCATTCTGGATGGGCGTCCCGGTCATCAGCGTTCGCGGGGAATCCCCGGTTTCGCGGGCGGTCTTCAGTCAGACCACGAATTTGGGCTTGGCCGATCAATTCGTTGCGGCCACGGCCGAAGAGTTTTGTCGAATGGCGGTGGATTGGTCCGCTCAGTTGCCGCGCCTGGCGGAATTGCGCTCAAGTTTGCGGCAGCGAATGGAGAAATCACCTCTGATGGACGGCCCGCGATTTGCCCTGAATATTGAGGCCGTCTACCGCCAGGTCTGGCGGCAATGGTGCGGTGCTAACCGCGTATTGCCATGACTTCGCCCACCGTTGGAGAGATCTTCGATCTGGCGGTACGGCAACATCAGGCCGGGCAATTGCAGCAGGCCGAAAACCTCTACCGACAAATCCTCGCCCGCCACCCGCAGCACGCCGAGGCGCTAGGTTATTTGGGAATCATCGCCAGCCAGCTCGGTCGGCCACAGCAGGCCGTCGATTTCATCCGCCAGGCGCTGGCGATCAATCCGAATGATGCCGACGCGTGGTGCAATCTTGGAAACGCTCTCAAAGAAATCGGACAACTCGATGAGGCCATCGCCGCCAATCGAAGGGCGATCGCGCTCAATCCCAATCTGGCCGAAGCCCACAGCAACCTTGGCAATGCGCTTAGAGAAAAGGGTCGAACCGACGAGGCCATCGCCGCGTTGCGCCGGGCCATCGCGCTCAACCCCAACTTTCCCGAGGCTCTCAATAATCTTGCCAGCGCACTAAAGGACCAAGGCTTACTCGATGACTCCATCGCCGCCTATCGTCAAGCCATCGCGCTCCGGCCCGGTTTCGCCGCGGCCTATTTTAATCTCGGAATTGCTCTGAAAGCCGCCCGGCAATTGGACGATGCGATCGTCTCTTTCCGTCAGGCGATCGCCCTCAAGCCCAATTACCCCGAAGCCCGCAACAACCTGGGCAACGCGCTAATCGAGAGCGGCCAATTCGAACAGGGCATCGCCGCCCTTCGCGCGGCCATTTCGCTGCGACCAGACTACGCCGAAGCGCACAGCAATCTGGGAAATCTCCTCAGAAACAGGGGACAGTTCGACGAGGCTGCCCAGTTATTGCGACAGGCGGTCGCCCTGAAGCCCGACTATGCCGCCGCCTACATCAACCTCGGCAGTTTACTCAAGGATATTGGCCAACCCGATCAGGCGATCGCCGCATATCGCCGGGCTCTGGCGCTCCAACCGAACAATCCCCAGGCCCACAGCGGTCTCATCTTTACCATGACCTACGATCCCGACATCGACCACCGGGCCATTCTGGCTGAAGTTACGAATTGGGATCAGCAATACGCCGCTCCCCTGCGTAGCGCGCATACCGCTTACGAGAACGATCGATCCCCCGATCGGCGATTGAAGATCGGCTACGTCTCACCCGATTTTCGAACGCATCCGATCGGGCGGTTCATGCTCCCTCTGTTAAAAGCGCACGATCGTAAGCAATTCGAGATATACTGTTACAGCGGCACCAGGTTTCCCGACGAAGTCACCTCCGCGCTGCGGCAACACGCCGATATTTGGCATGACGCGCCGAATTTATCCGACCCGGCCCTGGCGAATTTGATCCATCGAGACAGGATCGACATTCTGGTCGACCTGACCATGCACATGGTCCACAACCGGCTTCTGGTCTTCGCTCGCAAGCCGGCACCCATACAAATAACCTATCTCGCCTACCCCGGCACGACGGGACTCCAGGCCATCGACTATAGGATTACCGACCCGTACCTCGATCCTCCGGGAATGGATGAGGCGGTTTACAGCGAAAGGACGATCCGCCTCCCGCGCAGCTATTGGTGCTACGAGCCCGGCCTGGAGGCCGCGTTGGATGTCGCCCCGGTACCCCTGCTGAGAAATGGTTTCATCACGTTCGGTTGCCAGAACAATTACTGCAAAATATCCCCGCAGGCATGGAATGCCTGGCAGCGGATTCTATCGGCCGTGCCCCAATCGCGACTGCTCGTTTACACCCCTCCGGGCGATCACCGCGACACAGCCCGGCAAATCCTCGCCGATGCCGGAATCGATCCCAGCCGTCTTCTCTTTTCCGAATCGCGCAACATCGATTATTTCCGATGTTATAACCGCATCGATATCGCCCTGGACTCGTTTCCCTACGTCGGCGGGACCACCACATGCGATGCGCTCTGGATGGGCGTTCCCGTCGTTACGTTGGCCGGCCGGATGGCGTCCGGACGCGGGGGAGTAAGCATTTTGACCAATATCGGTCTGCCCGATTTGATCGCCAGGACGCCCGAGGAATATGTGGCAATTGCCGTGGCACTTGCCGCCGATTTGCCTCGCCTGGAGCGATTGCGGTCAACCATGCGGGATCGAATGCGAAATTCACCGCTGATGGATCCCAGTCCATTCGCCGCAAGCATGGAATCCATCTACCGGCAGGTTTGGAGAGAATGGTGTAGCAACGGCCGCGAACCCTCATGACTTCAGCCACCGTCCAACAGATTTTCGAATCGGCCGTGCGCCACCATCAGGCCGGGCGATTCCCGGAAGCCGAAAAGGCCTATCGCCAGGTTCTTGCGCAGCAGCCGGAGCATCCGGGGGCGCTACACTTTTTAGGAGTGATTGCCAATCAGCTTGGGCAATCGGACCAAGCCGTCGATTTGATCCGCCGCGCTATTGCGCTAAATCCGAACCTTCCCGACGCGCACTGTAATCTGGGCATTGCCTTGAAAAACGCCGGGCAAGTCGATCAGGCCATTGCCGCTTTTGGGCGAGCGATTGCGCTGAGGCCGGATTTTGCCGAAGCCCACAACAATCTAGGCAACGCCCTTAAGAATAAGGGGCTTTTGGATGAGGCCGTCGCCGCATATCGCCGGGCGATCGCGCTGAATTCCAGCTTCGCCGAAGCGTATAGCAACCTTGGTAACGCGCTGCGCGACAAGGGACAATTCGACGAGTCCGTTGCCGCTTTGCGGCAGTCCATCGCGCTCAAACCGGACAGCGCCGAAGCGCACAACAATCTGGGCAACTCGCTGAAGGACCTGGGGCAATTGGATGAGGCCATTGTGGCCTTTGATCGATCGATCGCGCTGCGTTCCATTGTTCCCGAAGTGCATTACAACCTCGGCACCGCCCTGCTCGATAAGGGCCGGCTCGAAGAGGCCGTCTCGGCCCTGCGTCGCGCGATCGCCCTCAAGCCCAACTACCCGGAGGCTTATACCAATCTCGCCAATGTGCTGAAGGATCTGGGCCAACTTGACGAAGCGATCGCCGCCCTGCGCCAGGCCCTGGCCATCAAGCCCGACGCACCGGAAATCCACGGCAACCTCATCTTCACGCTCCAATATCACCCCGCATACGATCCGGCGACGATCTCCGCCGAACTGGCTCATTGGGATCAATTGCATGCCGCTCCCCTGCGAGAGAGCCTCCTCCCTCACGAAAACGACTGCTCGGCCGATCGGCGTTTAAGAATCGGATACGTCTCGCCTGATTTTCGAAATCATTGCCAGGCCTTCTTCACGCTTCCGCTGCTGCGAAATCACGATCATGGGGCGTTCGAGGTTTACCTGTATTCCAGCGTCCGTCGAGCCGACAAAGTCACGCCGCAAATTCGCGAATATGCCGACGTCTGGCGGGAAGTAGCCAGGCAAAGCGACGAGGAACTCGCCCGGATCATTCGCCAAGATCGGATCGATATTCTGGTCGATTTGACCATGCACATGGCGGACAGCCGACCGATGCTCTTCGCTCGCAAACCCGCCCCGATTCAAATTGCCTGGCTCGCCTACCCCGGCTCCACCGGTTTGAGCGCGATGGATTACCGCCTCACCGATCCCTATCTCGATCCGCCGGGAGAGCACGATGATCGGTATGTCGAAAAATCGATTCGCCTTGCCGACACATTTTGGTGTTTTGATCCCGCCATCGACCCGCCGGAGGTCAACCCCCTACCCGCACTCACAAGCGGCTACATCACCTTCGGCTGCCTGAACAATTTCTGCAAAGCCACCGATCAAACCCTCTCGCTCTGGTCGAGCGTTTTGAAATCGGTTCCGAATTCGCGATTGATCCTTCTTTCACCGCAAGGCCGGCACAGGCCGCGCGCAGTCGCCAAGCTGGGAATTGAGCCGCATCGGGTCGAATTCATTCCATACCAGGCGCGGCGTGAATACTTCCGAACCTATCATCGCATCGATCTGTGCCTCGATACATTCCCCTACAACGGCCACACCACCAGCCTCGATTCGCTCTGGATGGGGGTTCCAGTTATCAGCTTCTGCGGAGATTCGGTGGTATCCAGAGCGGGGTTCAGCCAATCCATGAATTTGGGGTTGGCCGATGAATTTGTCGGGCATACCCCCGACGATTTCGTTCGATTGGCGGTCGAATGGGCCACTCATCCAACCCGCCTGGCGGAGATCCGTTCAACTTTGCGGCCGCGCATGGAAACATCGCCGCTCATGGATGCCAGGCGATTTGCCGTAAATATCGAATCCGTCTACCGTCAAGTTTGGCGAAACTGGTGTAATGACCACCGCGTGCGTCCATGACCCAAGTCACGATCCAACAGGCGTTCGAACTGGCCGTGGCGCAGCATCGCGCCGGACGGCTCGGCGAGGCCGCGGCGACTTACGACCAAATCCTCGCGCGCCAGCCGGCGCACGCGGGCGCGATGCACCTTCGCGGAGCGGTCGCTGTACAGATGGGCCAGGTTGAAGCGGGGGTCGAGTTTCTCCGCCGGGGAATTGCGCTGACTCCGAACTATGCCGAAGGTTACTACAATTTCGGTATCGCCCTGCAACAACTGGGGCGGCTGGATGAGGCGATTGCCGCCTACCGCCAAGCGATTGCCCTGCGGCCCAACTTTGCCCAAGCCTATGGCAATCTCGGCAGCGCCCTCAATCATCAGGGACAACTCGATGAAGCGGTAAGCGCCTATCGACGATCCATCGCTCTCGACCCCAACTCTCCCGAAACCTTGAGCAATCTGGGCAATGTGCTCAGACACCAGGGACGACTCGATGAGTCCATCGCCACTTTCCGCCAGGCGCTGGCAATCAAACCCGAGTTTACAGAAGTCTTCAGCAATCTCATTTTCGCCTGGAATTTTCATCCCGCCTACGATCCGGCGGCGGTTTTGGCCGAGCTTTCCCGGTGGGACGCGCAATACGCGGCGCCATTGCGAAACACGCTTCCGCGTCACGACAACGACCCTTCGCCGGATCGACGGCTAAAAATCGGATACTTTTCCCCCGATTTCAGAGACCATTGCCAGTCGTTCTTTACCTTGCCGCTCTTGCGCAATCACCGCCATGAGTTGTTTGATATCTATCTTTATTCCCGCGTCTTTCGTCCGGACGACATCACCCGGCAAATTCGCAACCATGCCGACACCTGGCGAAACGTCGCCGGCTTAAGCGACCAGCGCATCGCCGAACAAATCCACGAGGATCGCATCGATATCCTGGTCGATTTGACCATGCACATGGCGAATTGCCGCCCGATGCTCTTCGCGCGAAAACCCGCGCCGATTCAAATCGCCTGGCTCGCCTATCCCGGAACAACCGGTTTGAGCGCCATGGATTACCGGCTGACCGATCCGTACCTCGATCCGCCGGGGGAACATGATCAGTGGTATCGCGAGAAATCGATTCGGCTGGCCGACACTTTCTGGTGTTATGACCCCCTGACCGATCAGCCGCAGGTGAACGCCCTTCCGGCGCTAAGCGGCGGGCACGTCACCTTCGGTTGCCTGAACAATTTCTGTAAAGTCACTGATCGAAC
>JBEKPV010000076.1:0-14892 GCA_049520395.1 Tepidisphaeraceae bacterium | reverse complement strand
TTAAAGTCCCCCCGCCGGGGGTGTCAAGAATCACCCGATCCCACCCCCCGAAATCAGCTATAATCCGCCCCCAAATGGATTTATCCGATACCTATCAACTCGCCGGCCAAATCAAAGCCAAGGCCGCCGAACTGGGTTTCGACCGCGCCGCCGTCGCCCCCGCCGAGCCCTCGCGCTACCGCGATTATTTCCGCCAGTGGCTCGACGACGGCCAGGCCGGCGCCATGCAATACCTCGCCCAGCGCTTCGATCAGCGCACCGATCCAAAAACCTATCTCCCCGATGCGATGAGCATCATCTGCGTAGCCGTGAATTATCACGTCCCGCTTCAAGAGCCCGACCCCGCCGAATCCACCGGCCGAGTCGCCCGATACGCCCTCGGCGACGACTATCACGAATGGATCAAACAAAAACTACACACCCTGGCGGATTGGCTCCGCCAGACCGCTCCGCACGCGCAAACGCGCTGCTGCACCGATACCGCCCCGGTCATGGAAAAAGAATTAGCCGCCCGAGCCGGCATCGGCTGGATCGGAAAAAATACCTGCGTGATCAACGATCAAATCGGCTCCTGGCTGTTCCTGGGTGAAATCCTGACCACGCTGGACCTCCCCCACGACGACCCCGCGATCGATCGCTGCGGCACCTGCCGCCGCTGCATCGACGCCTGCCCCACTCAGGCGATCACCGAGCCCTACCGCCTCGACGCCCGCCGCTGCATTTCCTATCTGACCATCGAGCATCGCGGCGCAATCGCCCCCGAACTATCCGAAAAATTCGGCAACTGGATTTACGGCTGCGATATCTGCCAGGACGTCTGCCCCTGGAACCGCCGCGCCCCCGCCGCGACCGACCCGCACCTCCAGCCCCGCCTGCAAACCGGCACGCTCGACCTGCGCCGATTGCTCGACTGGACCGATCTCGAATATCAACAAAAATTGCGCCACAGCGCCATGAAGCGCGTGAAGCTTCCGATTTTGAAGCGCAACGCCGCAATCGCGCTGGCCAATGAAAAAAGGGTAGCGGAGGGCCACGAATGCGCCTCGCGGCCCCCCGCTTCGGAGAATTTCAAAGTCGCCGAAGTTACGAAACCGTAATCCGCCGCGGCTTGGTCTCTTCGCGCTTATTCAATGTGATACGCAGCACGCCGTCGCTCAGTTTCGCCTGAACGGTCTGCGCGTCCACGGTCGGCGGAAGCGTAAAGCTCCGCTGGAATCGGGTGTAACGCCGCTCCCGCAGAAGCCATTCGCCTTTTTCCTTCGCCTTGTTGTCGGTCTCTTCCTTGTGTTGGGCCGTGATGGTCAGGGTCTGGTTTTCCAGGTTGACATCGACCTCGTCCTTGGTGAAGCCCGGCAACTCCGCTTCGACGTAGAGATGATCTCCGTCTTCGCGGACGTCCACGCCGTACGGCGCGAGTCCCACGCCGCCGTCGAAAGCTCTGCCGCCAAACAGCCGCCCGAGCATGCCGTCGAACTCTCGTTGCGCAAGCTCCTGCGGATCAATACCTCGATGAACAAGTGTTGGTAATGCCATAAACGGTCACTCCTTTCTGTGAACAAGGTAGTTACAAACTCCGTGCCAGAAACGTCTCCATCCGCCCCGGGCGCACCTGATTGAGATTCTTGAGGTTACAATCGCCGCGCGAATTATTGCCCTTGGAAACCAGCCGCAAAAACGGCAGTCTGCGGACGAAATGACAGGCGAATTCCCACTTCTGGTGATTCTCGGCCCCACCGCCAGCGGCAAATCCGCCCTGGCCACAGCCGTAGCGCGACGCTGCCGCGCTGAAATCCTCAGCGTCGATTCCATGCAAATATATCAAGGCATGGATATCGGCACCGCCAAACCCTCCCTCGCCGAGCGGCACGAAATTCGACACCACTTAATTGATTGGGTCCGCCCCGACGAATTATTCAGCGTCGCCCGATTCGTTGACTTAGCCGACCGCACCATCGCCGACGCCCGCAAGCGCGGCATGCCCTTAATCGCCGTCGGCGGCACGCCCCTCTATTATCAAGCCCTCTTCCGCGGCATCTTCGAAGGCCCCGCCGCCGATGAATCCCTGCGCCGCCGCCTGCGAGCGCTGACCGATCCCGAATTGCACGAGCAACTGCGCCAGATCGATCCGCAATCCGCCGATCGCATCAGCCCCGCCGACCGCAAGCGTTCGATCCGCGCCCTGGAGGTATTCGAACTCACCGGAAAAACAATTTCATCCCTGCAAACCCAGTGGGATTCGACCGCCCCGCCCCGTCATCCGGCTGTCTGGATCGGATTATCCTGGGACCGCGATCAGCTCAACCGCCGCATCAACGCGCGGGTGAAGGACATGCTCGAAGCCGGCTGGACCGAGGAAATCCGTCAGTTGTGGATGCGCTACTGGCCCCTCTCCAAAACCGCGGCCGCCGCCGCCGGCTATCAGCAGCTTTTCGATCACTACGAGGGTCGGGTGAATTTGGATGAAGCCGTGGAGCAGATCAAAATCGCCACGCGTCAGCTCGCCCGCCGGCAAATGAAATGGTTCAAACGATTCCCCGGCGTCCATTGGCTGCCCGGCGATGCCCCGCCCCAGCAAAACCTGCAAGCCGTATTGAATCTTTGGATTCCCCGGTCCCCGCGACAAACCTCCCCCTCATCGTCATCGGCACAATAGGCCCCCCGCTCCAGTCGCCCCCAAATTATTTTCCCGGACCCGCCGCCGCGTCTCGCAACCCTTCCGGCTTGAGCGACCCGCCCGTTGGACCGATAGATTTTGGACTAGAAGGAGGAGTGCGTGCCCGCCATTCAAATTGGACAGTTACTCATCGAACAGGGCGTCCTGACGCCCGACCAGGTTCAGCAAATCCTGAGCATGCAAAAGATGTCCCACCGCCCCTTCGGCGATCTCGCCGAGAGGCTCTTTGGCATCAACCCGCGCGCCATCGAGGACGCCTGGGTCGAACAATACGTTCGCGTCGCCGGCGTCATCGATCTCAAGCAACAGGAAATCGACACCGAATGTCTCCGATCCCTCAACCGCCGACAGGCCTGGCAATTTCATCTCCTGCCCATGAATCGTCAGGATGAAAATCTCAATATGGCCACCAGCGCCCAGGATCTCATCCGAGCCGTCAATTTCTCCGGCAAAACGCTGGATGAACCCGTCTATTTCCAAATCGCCGAGCGAGCTCAGCTCCGCGAATTTCTCATGAAACATTACCCCGTGCCCAATTACATCGCCCAGTACGCCGAGTCCATGGGCTAAGGCGGAAGCCAAACTTCCGCAAAATCGTCCTGAAAAACCATTCTCCAGTTCAACGTCGCCAGCGCCTGATGCAGGGCGCTATGCCCCTTGGGCAAAACCGCCGCATCCGCGCCGCTTTGGCGAACCAGTCGTAAATAATCGTCCGGCGATCCGAAAAATATCGTCCGCCAAAACTCCGCCGGAAAAACCTGCGTCCGCCCGTCCATCAGCACCTGAAATTTCCCGGGAAATCGCCATTCCAGATAACCGCCCCAATTAAAATTACAAAGCAATCGCCCCGACACCGGCGTCACGTTCCGCTCCACATAATCCGCCGCCGCGCACGGAAAATTCGGCGCCCCCGGCCCATTACGATTCAGCCACCGCGAAATCGGCTCCCCCGCCGCCGGCGCCTCCATCGCCAATTTTCCAATCCCCATCATCGCAACCACCGCCGCCCCCAAAATCACCGGCTTCTTCCCCAAAATCCGATCGGACATTACCGGCATCGTCGCCGCCAGCAGCGGGCACCCGATGATCGCAAACGCCGGCGACGATCTCCCCACTTTCATCAGCAAAATCCCCATCCCCACCAGCCAGATCATTTCGCCCCACCGCAATCGTTTCGCCGCAAAACTTCGGACCGCGCAGATCGAGATCAAAATCACCAGCACGGCGGAAATATTTCCCATAAACCCCACATAAAACGGCCGCATCTCCCCCAGCCGCGCGGAATTCACCACCACATCGTTAAACGCATAATTCCAAACCGCCGCCAGCGTCCCCGGCAGCATCGGCGTCATCAGCGAAGCCGCCAAGCTCGTCCCCGCCAGAATCCAACCGCGCCGCGTCGATCGTTTCTCAATGGCATCCCCAACCACCAGCGCTCCCGCCCAGAGCGGCGCCAGCAGCGCGAAAAAATGAACATTAATCGCCAGCGCAGTGAGGATCGGCGTCAGCCAGACGGCCTTACTGCGCCCCCCAAGCCGACGGTCGCGGAGCAGTAACCACCCGATGATCGCCAGCAGCAGCAGCGCCACCGTCACCGGCCGAAAGCTCAAATAAGCCAGCGACAAAATCCCACCCACGACCGCCGCCAGCGCCGAAGCGATCAGCCTCGGCTCCCCCGCCACCGCCCTCGACGCCTCCACCCCCGCCAGCGCCAGCAAAAATAAAAACCCCCATTCCATCCCCGCCTGCGCCACGACGGCGGCCCGGTACCCACCCACGTCCCATAACTTTTTCATCCCCAATTCCGCCAGCCACGAATAAGGCGTCCAAGGCTCCTTGCTCGATTCAAACGAGAGGTCGTCCACCAGAGGCCGCGGCCAACCCTGCCGGCCTATTTCATCCGCCACCCGCAGATGCCAAAAACAATCCGGATCGAGCGTATCGGCCAAAATTGCCTTCCCCGCCGCCAGCAGCGCCACCAGCCCCGCCAGCACCAAAAACCCCACCCACGCCCGGCTACCCCGTTCCGTCCCCGTCGCAGCCGCTTCCAACGTACCAAGCATCCCCCCTAAATCGGCATCGCCCCCCCAAATACATTCGACAACACGCGCTCTCCGATCCCCTCTCCCCCCTCCTTTAGTTCCGGCACGGCTGAGGGCAAGGGTGAGGGGCCGAGCGCCAACTGTCATCAATCTCCCCACCGTCCCCCAGACCCCCAAGCCGACTCGCCCCAAGGCGTATAGAATACCCCCGTGCCCGTCCAGACCCCCTCCGGCCCCGTCGTATTCCGCAGACTCTGGGGGATGCTCCGCCCCCAATGGGCCTGGATCGCCCTGGCCCTCGTCCTCCTGATCATCTCCATGCCCGGCGAGCTTTTCCCCGCCTTCATCTGGCGCTATGTCGTCGACGATCTGATCATCAAACACACCGGCGGCATCGACCCCGTCGGCTCCTGGATCTCCCTCCACGGCCGAATCACCGACCTGTTCCAACTCCTCCTCTCCGCCCTCGTCTGGCTCTTTGCCGTCTACGCTCTGAGCCTCGTCGCCAGCACCTTCAGCACCGTGATCCTCCAGCGCGCGGCCCAAAAATTCGTCTTCACTCTCCGCAATCAGGTCTATCACAAACTCCAGACGCAAAGCCTCGGATATCTGCAGCGCCAGCGCAGCGGCGATCTCATCAGCCGCGCTATGGGCGATGTCGATGAACTGCAAAACTTCGTCGTCAATTCCATCGACCTGATCGTCGGCGACGGCGGCCTCTGGCTGGCGACGGTCGCCGTCGTGCTCTACATGAGCTGGCAAGTCGCCGGCTCCTCGCTGGCGCCCCTGCTGATCGTCTACATCATGCTTCGCTATTTCAACGCCAAGGTGAAGCCCATCTACGCCGCCGCCCGCCAGGCCGCCGGCGATGTCACCACGCGGTTGCAGGAAAATCTCTCCGGCGTCACGGTCATCAAAATCTTCGGCCGCGAGGAACAGGAGGCCCGCCGATTCCAGGCCGCCACCCAGGCCTACTACAACCAGCAACTCCGCGCCATCACCGCCCGAAATCTGTTTTTTCCCTTCTCCTACGCCGTCGGATTTTTCAGCAATATTTTCATGATCGGCGTCGGCGGCTACCTCCTCCTCCGCCATCCCCACGGCAGCTTCACCGTCGGAACCCTCCTCATGTTCCGAGCCTATTGGTGGCGGCTGTTCGGCCCCGTGCAAACCCTCGCCCGCGTCAACGATCTCACCCAGCGCGCCCGCGCCGCCGGCGCGCGGGTCTTTGAAGTGCTCGACGCCCCCGAGGAACTCCCCGACGCCCCCGATGCCGTCGCCGTCGAGCACGTCCACGGCGCCATGCAGCTTCGCGACGTCACCTTCCGTTACCCCGCCGATTCCCCCGACAAAATTCAGCCCGCCGTGCTTCATAACGTCAATGTCCGCATCGACCCCGGCCAGACCGTCGCCCTTTGCGGACCCAGCGGCTCGGGAAAATCGACCGTCCTGAATCTCCTGCTGCGCTTCTACGACCCCGCCGAGGGCCAGGTCCTCCTCGACGGCCGCGACATCCGCTCCGTCAAGCGCACCAGTTTTCGCCGGCATTTCGCCCTGGTTCAGCAGGAGAGTTTTTTGTTCAACGACAGCGTGCTGGACAACATTCGCTACGGACATTCCGAGGCGACCATGGAGCAGGTCATCGCCGCCGCCAACGCCGCCAACGCCCACGAATTCATCGCCAAACTCCCCAACGGTTACGACACCAAAGTCGGCGAGCGCGGCGTACGCCTCAGCGGCGGGCAAAAACAGCGCATCAGCATCGCCCGCGCCTTTCTGGCCAATCCCACCCTCCTGCTTTTGGACGAGCCCACCAGCAGCGTCGAGCCCGACAGCGAATCCACGATCATCGCCGCGCTCGACCGCCTGATGGCGGGGCGAACCACCGTCCTCACCAGCCATCGCCCCAGCCTCGTCGGGCAGGCCGATCTGGTCTACGTCCTCGAGGACGGCCGCATCACCGACCACGGCGCCCCACGCGTTCTCGTCGAGCGCAACCCATGGTTCTCCCGCTTCATGCGCTCCAGCGAAGACGCCCTGGTTTGAGCGCCCATTAGCCCTTCATCCCCCGAATTGCTTTGTCCGGAAGCCTTACTTAAACTTCCCCGACTCATGAAATCCGAGCGGCGGCACGAGCTCAAACAAAACAGCCTGATTCAATCCCTTCAGGATCTCCCCAAGCTGATCCTGCAGTACCGATCCCAGGTCGCCGTCGGCGCGATCGTCCTGGCCCTGGGTCTGGTTTGGCTGAAAATGCACTGGAACGCCAAGGCGCAAAATCTGATCGACGCCCAGCTCAATCTCTCCGAGGCGGCCGTCAGTTTGAATCGGCTGCAAGGATTAAACATCGTCCCCGCCGGCTCCGAAGCCGCCGCCGCCGAGCAACGCTCCGTCTGGTTTACCGACGGCCTGCACCGCGCCGACGACGCCATCGCAAAAATCGGCGACGCCAATCCCGCCGTCCGTCTCCAGGCCTTGCTCTACAAGGGCGATCTGAATTTCGCACTGGCCGACATGCCCGACCTCCCCGGCGCGGCCACGCAGCCCTCCCTCCTCCCGGAATTGAGCAAAACCGAATTACTCGATAACGCCCAGGCCGCCTATTCGCAGGTGCTCAGCGAAGCCAACGGCAACGGCTACATGACGACGGCGGCGCATCTGGGCCTCGCCGCCGTCGCCGAGGACCTCGCCACCGCCGGCCCCACCCCCGACCCCTCCCAATGGGACACCGCCCGCCAGCAATACCAGGCCGTCATCGACGATCCCAACGCCGCGACCGCCTACAAGGAGTACGCCAACATGCGCCTGGGCTCCGTCGCTTTCCTCGAGCAGCCGCCGCTTATCGGCGTCCCGCCCCCCGGCGCCAAGCCCTCAACCACGAAACCCACCACCCGCTAAAAATCGCGGTAAAATGATGGTTTCGATGGCTACCGATCCCGATGTATCGCCCGAGCAAAACGACGCCGACCCCGAGGAGGCCGACGTCCTCCATTTCGAATTCCGCGCCACCAAAACCCAGACCCGCCGCATCGATCAGTTTCTCGCCGAGCGATTGCCCTGGCTATCGCGCTCGGCCGTGCAACGATTGATCGACGAGCAGCTCGTCACCGTTAACGGCAAAACCACCAAATCCAGCTACCACATCAAGGCCGACGATCTCGTCCGCATGGTCGCCCCCCCCGAGCCGGTCAATCATCTCACCCCCGAGCCCATCCCCCTCGACATCATTTACGAGGACGAACATTTCCTGGCCCTCAACAAACAGGCGAACCTCATCGTCCACCCGGCGCGCGGAAAATGGTCCGGCACCCTCGTCAACGGCCTGGTCCACTACGGCAAAAAATGGAGCACGGTCAACGGCGAATGGCGCCCCGGCATTCTCCATCGCCTCGATCGCAACACCACCGGAATCATGCTCGTCGCCAAAAGCGACGAAGCCCACTGGCGAATGGCGCGGCAATTCGAAAACCGCACCATCCAAAAAACCTATCTCGCTGTCGTCCACGGCGTCCCGGAACTCCTGGCCGATGTCATCGATCTCCCCATCGGCCGCGATCGCTACGTCCGCGAAAAACAAGCCGTCCGAAAAATCGCCAACGGCGGCCGCCAGGCGATCACCCAATACCAAATCCAGCAAGTCCTCGGCGCCGACCCCAGGCAAAAATTCGCCCTGCTGAAACTCTCCCCCAAAACCGGCCGAACCCACCAGTTGCGCGTCCACATGTCCGCCATCGGCTTCCCCATCGTCGGCGACACCGTCTACGGCGGACAAGTCTTCGAATCCCCCGGTTTTCGCTTTGAAAGGCAGGCTTTGCACGCCTTCGAAATTACTTTTGTTCACCCCGGAACTCTTAAACCGATGACACTTCAAGCGCCGATGCCATTGGATATGGGCCAGTTGATCGCCAAAATCAGTGGCCAGCCAGATGGCCTTGCCCTATAATAGTTGGATTGCATCGGCGTTTATTCTGGAAGGACCACTTACCATGCATCTTCCGCTGGCGGCAATCTGGGGACCGGACAATTGGCTGATCATCGCCGTCGTGGCCCTGCTGCTTTTCGGCAAACGCCTGCCCGAAGTCGGCCGCAGCCTCGGCAAGGGGATCATCGAATTCAAAAAAGGTCTAGCCGGCATCGAGGACGACATCGATCAAGCCGTCCATAAATCCTCGCAGCCGACCACCGCTTCCGGCGATCGCACCGCCCTTCCCTCGAATTACAAATTTGACCCCTACACCGGCAAGCCGCTGACTCCCGAGGAGCCCGCGACCCCGCAAATGCGCTTCGACCCGTACACCGGAAAACCGCTGACGTAAAACCGGGAGATTTTTTGCGCCGCACGATCCTCACATTCCTCTGCACCGTGCTGGCGATCTCCGTCACCTCGGCCAAAGCCGCTCCCAGTGAAGCCCGTCTGGCCCTGACCACCGTGCTTCCGGAAGTGAATATCTCCAGCGTACCCCTCGCCGACGCGCTGGATACGCTCGCCGGTCTTTCCGGCGCGAATTTCGACGTCGATTGGAAAACCCTCGAAGCCGCCGGCGTCAGCCGTCAGACCCCCGTCTCTCTCCAACTCCACGGCGTGCGCCTCGAGAAAATCCTCCGCATGCTCCTCAGCCAGGCCGCCGGCGGCGATTCACTCACCTTTTATATCGAGGACAACGTCATTGAGATCACCACTCTCGCCAAGGCTGATCAGCAACTCGTCACCGTCGTCTACGACGTCACAGACCTGATCGCCCTGGACGACAATTTCGATCCCACCATCCCCAGCGTGACGGTCTCCGCCGGCGGCGGTGGCGGCGGCGGCAACCTCCCCTCCAGCACCGGTAACAACGCCTCCTCCACTCCCGACATGCGAGCCGCCAAGCTCATTAAAATCATCGAAAACGCCGTCCGACCGGAAATCTGGAAAGACAACGGCAGCGGCGCGGCCACCATCGAATACTGGGACGGAAAACTCATCATCACCGCGCCCCGCTCCGTTCAGGAAGCCATCGGCGGATATTTAAACTGAGTTTGCATCCGCCTCAATTTATCCCGACAATTCAGTAATGCCCCACCAATTGGCCGTCATCGGCGCCGGCGTCATGGCCGAGGCGATCGTGCGCGGCATCTTGTCCGGCAAGGCAATCCCGCCCGATCAAATCATCGCCGCCGATATCTCCCCGGAGCGCCGCCAATTGTTCCAAGCGACCCTCGGAATCGCCGCCGTCGAGTCCCCCGCTTCCGCGGTCGCCGGGGCAAAAACCGTGCTGCTCTGCGTGAAGCCGTACCAAATGGAATCCGTATTAAAATCGATCGCCGGCGCGATCGACGAAAACGCGCTGGTGATCTCCATCGCCGCCGGCATCAGCTCCGAATTCATCGAAAACATTCTCGGCGCGGGCAAACCGCTGCGGGTCATCCGCGCCATGCCCAACACGCCGATGCTGGTCGGCAAGGGGATGGTCGCGCTGGCGCGCGGGCGAAACGCCGGCCCCGCCGATTTTTCCGCCGCCCGGCGACTTTTCGAATCCGCCGCCAAGGTCGTCGAAGTTTCCCCCGACAAAATGGACGCCGTCACCGCCATCAGCGGTTCCGGACCGGCTTACTTTTTCTATCTGGTCGAGCAGCTCATTCGCTCCGGCGTCGAGCTGGGCCTCACCGAGCTCGAATCGCAAACCCTGGTCCTGCAAACCGCGCAGGGCGCGATCGAGATGCTTGCGCGTTCCTCCGATTCTCCCGCCGATCAGCGAAAAAAAGTCACCACGCCCAACGGCACCACGCACGCCGCGATTTCGCACCTGGAATCTCGCAAATGGGATCAGGCCACGGTTGACGCCGTCAAAGCCGCCGCTCAGCGCAGCCGGGAATTGGGCAAGTGACGGTCGAAACGCTCCAACTGGCCCAGCAGCATCACGCCGCCGGCCGGCTTCCGCAGGCCGAAGCCCTCTATCTGCAAATCATTTCCGCCCAGCCCGATCACGCCGAGGCGCTGGCGCGTTTGGGTCAGCTTTATCTGCAGCTTCGCAAATTCGACGAAGCCACCGGCTTTCTCCGTCGCGCCGTCGCCGTCGGTCCCGATGCCGCGGGGATTTGGAGCAATCTCGGAATCGCGCTCCAGGAATCCGGAAAATCCGCCGAAGCGATCGAGGCGTTTCAACATGCCTCCTCACTGCAGCCCCAATCCGCGGAATTGCTGACCAATCTCGGCAGCGCCCTGCGGATGGCTCGGCGATTCACCGAGGCCGAGGCCGCCTGCCGCAAGGCCGTTGCGCTTCAGCCCAAACTCGCGATCGCACGCGACGCCCTGGGCAACGTGCTTTCCGACATGGATCGTTTCGACGAGGCGATCCGCGAGTTGCGAAAATCCGTGAAATTGCGGCCCGATGTCGCCGAGGGGCATTACAATCTCGCCGTCGCTTTTAAACAAACCGGCCGCTGGCTCGAGGCCGTCGAGGCCGCCCAGCGGGCGATGTCTCTGCGGCCAAACTACATCGAAGCCGCGACCCTCCTGGGCTATTCGCTCGCCTCTTCCGGCCGCATCGATGAAGCGCTGGACGTCTATCGCAATCTGGTGGCGACCAATTCCGGCCCGCGCGCCGCGGTGCTCTGGAATAATCTCGGCAACGCCCTCAAGGACGCCGCCCAATTGGACGCTGCCATCGACGCATTTCACCGCGCCCTGTCGATCAAACCGCAATATCCCGAAGCCCACAGCAACCTCATCCTCACTCAGCATTATCACCCCGGCTACGACGCCAAATCGATCGCCGCCGAAACGCGCCGCTGGGATCAAGCCAACGGCCGGCCGCTGAAATCGCCGATTCCCGCGCACGAAAATGACCGCAATCCCGACCGGCGCTTGCGCATCGGCTACGTCTCGCCCGATTTCCGCAATCATCCTGTCGGCCGAAACCTTCTCCCGCTGCTGACCCACCGCGATCGCGATCAGTTTGAAGTGTTCTGCTACTCCAACTTGCGCGAAAGCGACGCGGTCACCGATAAGTTTCGCGCCGGCAGCGACGCCTGGCGGGAAATCATCGCCACGGACGACGCCCGGGCCGCGCAGACCATTCGCCAGGACCGGATCGATATCCTGATGGACCTCGCCGGCCACACCGCCCACAACCGATTGACGCTATTCGCGCATAAACCCGCGCCCGTACAGGCCACTTTCGGCGCCTATCCCGGCGGCGCCGGCCTGCAAACCATCGACTGGCGCTTCACCGATCCGTTTCTCGAACCCCCGGAACTCGGCGACGGATTTTACCGCGAGCGCGTCATTCGTCTGCCGCACAGCTTCTGGTGTTACGATCCCGAAGCGATGGACGTCCGTCAAACAGCCGTCGCGCCGCTGCCCGCCGAGCAAAACGGATACGTCACGTTCGGCTGCCTTAACAATTTTTGCAAGATAAATGTCCAGACGCTTCGGCTCTGGTCGCAAGTCCTCTCGTCGGTACCGGGCAGCCGCCTGGTCCTGTTGGCTCCGCGCGGCTCGGCGCGAACCTGGGTCCTGCAACATCTCGCCATCGATCCCGGCCGAGTTCAGTTCGTCCCGCTGCAACCGCGCGACGCCTATCTGCGAACCTACGATCGCATCGACATCGGCCTGGACACGCTGCCCTATAACGGACACACCACGAGTTTGGACTCACTCTGGATGGGCGTTCCCGTGCTCACCCTCATCGGCGCGACGGCATTCGGCCGCGCCGGCTGGAGCCAGTTGAGCAATTTAAACCTCACGGAATGGGCCGCGCGCGATGAAAGCCAATTCGTGAAGCTCGCCGCCGACCTCGCCGGCGATTGGCCTCGCCTGGCCGAGCTGCGCCGTGGTCTGCGGCCGCGCATGGAACAATCCCCACTGACCAGCGCGATCCAATTCACCCGAAACGTCGAATCGGCCTACCGAAAAATGTGGCGTGCGTTCGTCAACCCATAGCCGAATGCCGCCGTTCAACTTTTGGCCGCAGCCTGTTCACACCAGGCGCGCCACATCCGCCGGTAGGCGGCTTCCATGTCGCGGGCAAATTTTTCCCCATCCATCAGCGGCGACCCCTGCATGCGGGCGCGCAGGCCTCGGCGCAGCGAATCCAATCGATTCAAATCCCCCGCGAGATCGGCCGCAATTCGCACAAACTCCTCGGGCGTGGACGCGATCAATTCCGGCAAACCGAGATTCGACAAAAAGGTTCGTCCCGCTCGCCCCACCGGAGTTTCCCCCGGCAGCGTCACCAGCGGCACGCCCATCCAAAGCGCATCCAAACTCGTGGTGTGTCCGTTATACGGCAGCGTATCCAGGCCGATGTCGATGCGATCATAAGTTTTCAAATACTCCGCGCGTGGCCGGCGATCCACGAACTCCACCCGTCCGGCGTCCACTCCAAGATCTCCAATTTTCCGCAAAAAATCATCCCGCGCCGAACCTCGCGGCGCCAGCACCAGCAATCGCGACCCGGCGACCGCCCGCATCGCGCCGGCCCAAAGCCGCAGCGCCGGTTCGGTGATCTTGCTGAAACTGTTCAGCGAGCCAAACGTGATGTGCCCCGCCGACGCCGCCGGTAGCGGACCTGGCGACGGCTCCGAGCTCATCGGATCGTAGCACCAAAAACAACTCGGCGAATAAATCGGGCGATCCGCGTACGCATTATCGCCGCCGATCGGCTCCAGATATCGATCCGTAATTCGGTAGTCGATCGTCTCCAGTCCGCTGGACCCCGGATAACCCACCCAACTGACCTGAATCGGAGCCGGCTTGCGCGCCAGCGCCAATAGCCGGTTGCTCGCGGTGTGGAGCTTCATGTCCACCAGGATGTCGATCCCATCCTCGCGGATTTGCTCGGCAAGTCGCTCGTCGCTCCACGGACGGGTGTCGTGCCAATGGTCCGCGTAGCCCTGCATTCGCCGCGTAATTTCGTCCGATCGAACCATCTGCGCGTAGCAAAAAATCTCGAATCCCCGGTGATCGTGGTAATGCAGCAGCGGATCGATGAAAAACGCGCACGCGTGATCGCAGAAATCGGATGAGACGCACCCGATGCGCAGCCGGCGCTCCGGGCTGGGATCATTCAAATGCGGTCGAATGAATTTTCGCAGCGGCCGCGCACGCTGCTGATTCCAGCCGCGAAGTTCATCGGCGATGGATCGCGCGTCATACGATGGATCGAATAAAATCGTGTAGAGCAAACTGCTGTGGGCCTCGACGTAGCCGGGCTTCAACAACACGGCCCGACGAAAGGCGGCGATCGACTCCCCGAGTCGCCCTTGATCCTTCAAAACATAACCCAGCACGCCGTGGGCTTCGGCGTACGTCGGCCGCGCCGCAATGGCCCGACGGCAAGCGTCAGCCGCCTCATCGAGCCGCCCCAGCGCCATCAGGGCATTGCTCAAATTGTAGTGAGCCTCGGCATAATCGCTTCGCAGCGCGATCGCCTGCCGATAAGCGGCGACGGCCTCATCCAATTGCCCCCGCTCATTCAAAACGCTGCCCAGATTATTGTGGGCTTCGGGCAAACCCGGCTTCAGTGCGATCGCCGCCCCGCAGGCCGCGATGGCCTCGTCAAATTTCCCGATGTCCTTCAGCGCATTGCCGAGGTTGCTATGGGCCTCGGCATAGTCGGGTCGGATAGCGATGGCCTGACGAATCAGCTCGACCGCCAGATATTTTTGGCCCAATTGATTGGCGACCACCCCCGAATAATGCAACGCCCCCGAATGATCCGGCCGATGAGCCAGCACCTGCCGATAAAGCCGCTGCGCCTCCTGAAAACGCCCGGCCTGATGGTGCTGAATCGCTAGTTCAAAGGCGCCTTGGATATTGGGTTCGGTCATGCTGTCGGTCAGCACTATCCGCCACAGCTTCTCGAATCGCAAGCGGCAACCCGCGCGTTGATCCCCCCGAAATCACCCAAAAAAAATCACATGAAAAATGAAACTCCCCCGGCGAGAGCCGGGGGAGGTAAAGGTCAAATTGGGCCTCAGAGCGAACCGGGCGTATTAGGCCTGTTCGGACTGAACGTTCTTCCGGTTGCGACGGCGAGCCAGGATGAGGCTGCCCGCGCCACCGAGGAGCGTCAGGGTGCTGGGTTCAGGCACGGCCAGACCGATCAAGACCACGTCGTTGCCGCCGCTGGCTTGAATGCTGTTCGTGTTGTAACCCGACACCGCAGTGCTGGTGAAGTTGATCTGGCCGCT
>JBEKPV010000075.1:0-14899 GCA_049520395.1 Tepidisphaeraceae bacterium | reverse complement strand
GCCACGTAGAGAGCCGGTTTTGGGCCGACCGTCGTGTTCGCATGACTCCTCGCTGCGCTCGTCGTCACGCGAACACGACGAGGCACATTAACCCCATTGCGGGGTTTGTTGAACATACAAGTTGAGAGTAGTAAGTAGAGAGTAGAAAGTGGGGCAAAAGGGGTCTGCCGGGCGTGGGACTTCGATAGCGCGGACTCGCCACCGGCGGTCTACGGGTCTACTTACTGCTGCTCTAATTCGGGGGCGCTAATTTACCGATCGGTAATTGCGCGAATGCCGCAGGAATGTTGAATGTCCCCATTTCTTCACACCATTTCTTCACACGCTCAGTCGATTCAACTGTTACTATTTTTCGTTTGCAATTTTAGGGCGACCGCAAATTTGAACGGATCTAAAATTCCCGCTGTGACTTCGGTCCAACCGGCAAGAGCACCGCGAAATTCGTAGTTCGCCTGGTGCTGGGCGGCGCCCAAACTTTCATGCCAAGTGTCCCCGCCTGGATTCCCATCGTCCGAGTAACGATATAAGAAGAACCCGTCATCTTTCTGCTGAATTACAAGTATTGCAGTTGTCGCCAACTTTTCCCGCGTGTCTTTTCCACCAGTAAATGTCGGCGGTAGACCTTGCAACTGCTTGGTGCGCGGTTCCAATTCGTCCTGCGTAATCCATGTGACCCAATCGCTCATTCAAATTCCGCTCTATGGACAAAGCTGCACATGAGAATTCTCGGTAATTGTTCGACCATCGGGACCAACGCTCTCGTAATGCACATGGGGCCCTTGCGTTGGGTCTGTCAAGTCGGATGTCGTCATTCGGAATTGTCTTAGGTTATCCGCCGATCGAGATACACCTGGAGCAATCTCCCGATATCCTGGTCCTAGATACTGCGTTGCGTTTTCGAGCGCTTGATCGGCCGGAATAGGACCACCACCGGGGACGTTTCCAAATGGAGCGTTGTGAACGAGGATGGAAGCGTTTCCGGTTGCCACATAAAAGGTATGCACGCCTTCGATGGATAAGTTATATGTCTTGACGTCGCGCTGCTCGATGCGAATGCTGGTCACGGCAACGGCGTGTCCGCTCACGTCTTCCAGGTCGTCTCCAGTTTTCAAATCCTTTGCGAACGTCCACCCCTGGCCACGAACCCAGAACGGGTGAAATTGCGTAGCCTGAATTTCCCCGTCTGCCGTACTATCGGACGACTGTGATACTCCAACATGCACGACGTGCAACGATTCACTTTGGATTACTGCTAGCACCTTGTGCGGCGTCGGCGGCCCCGGATCATCAAGATTCTTGGCAAGGACGTAATCCCCCACCTTTACGTCCTCAATGTTCTTCGTGTTGTCTTTGGACGAGATCGAGTCCGTTAACTGAACCGTGGGCGCTCCTGCGCAACTTCCAGAGTCTGTAGCACCTTTGTAGAGAAGAAACCCACCACCAGCGAAGCACGCTAAGCACCAGATAAGGCCCAACGTACTGAATGCCTTGCGACCGAAATGAACCGCTAGTTGTTTGCCGTGAGTCATCGCGATCCTGCAATTATGACGCCACAGGCAACTTGGGACGCACACAAGGCCCGGATGAATGCAATAAGTTACCAAGCTGCGGCTCGCCGTCAACTCTTGAGATCGCTTTAAAAAAAGGATGCAGTTGGCGCATCGCTCGCGAATTACCCGAATTGTAAAAATGATGATAGTAACAACCCCGTAAAGACGTTGCAGGTATGACATGCTCAACTTTTGGAAGCGCCCAGCGCTCGCTCTTCATGGTCGCGACAAAAATGTTGACTGTGGCCGAAAATAACCGACTGCGAAGCAGTCGAACCATCGCCGGCAAGTTGCAAATCTGCCGGCGGCCCGACATTACGCGGCAGTTTGAAAGTTCGTCCAGAACACCGCGCGTGCCGATAGCATCACAAATTGGCGATAAGATAAAGCATTCTGTAGGCATCGGGCATAGCGCGCCATGAACCCCCGAGCTTCGACGCGTTCAGCATTGCCAAGATGCGTCTATTCGTTGGGAATCCTGATGAACGGATCGGCCGTTTCGGCAAGGCGCCGCGGTTTGACGCGGGGCGACCGCATTTGGCAAATCCAATTTCAATGGGCCCGACAAGATTTGAATTTGTGACCTGGTCCTTATCAGAAGCCATGGGAAACTTTCCGAAAAACTCAGAAACCTTCTGATTTTCAAGGCTTTTATCCAAGGCGGAGCGATTCGCAATTCGTTTTTTATCGTCGCGATGTTTGGCACAGAATCGCGGTATTCGAAGGACAAACCGATACGGCTCGGACCCCCAAAGTGATGCTTCCGACGTTGTAATCGTGCCGAATGTTTGGACACGTGCCTTCAATCGACTACAGTGGACAACGACTGGTTACATTTCGGGGAGGCCGACATGGGCGATCTTGTCTCTCGCGGTCTTAAGCAAACGGCGCGAATTGCTGTCTTCGCTTTTTTCGTTGGCGTGGCGATTCCGGCCGCCGCCGCATTGTGGCACGGAGTTTTTTACGAGGAATGCTTTGTCAAACGCATTGGAGACAACATACCAAAAAGTCCTAGAAGTGCCGATTGGCTCAGCCGGATTATCGCATTCCAACACGAGACCAGCGCTTTGAAATCGGCCCTCCGCGATTTGGGCATAAGCATCAGGAACGCGGATGCAGAACTCGCCAAAGCAAACTGCTCGGAGTCGGTCGTAGCCACCACGCAGCCATCGGAAAGGCTCGATAGCTTGGTGGCGCTCCAATCCAAAATCGCACAGGCTCTTCAAGACAGGCCATTGGTCGTTGTGCCGTTCTACGGCAGCCTCTATACGCCGCTATGGTTTTGGACGTTTCTAACTATCGGTGTAATGCTTCGGGTGTTCTATCCCGGCGCCATCGAAAGCATCCTGCCGAGGGGCGAAAACATTGCCTATGAGCGTTGGAGCTGGAAAACAACATGGTGGGTAGGCGCGGGAATATTTTTGTTTTTTGAATGGCCTTCTTGGTATCGCTATGCCTTTCCACCGCGGGGGGAGGTCATTCCTTCAGCTTTGTTTTACACAAATTTTTATGCTGATAAACTATCGTGCTTCATCGAAAATGCTCTCGACCTGCTGTACAGTGTTCTGCTAGCAGCAATCTGGGGACAATGGCTTTCCTTCTACGCCAAATTGAAAACTTGGCCCCTGAGTGACGCCGGTGACGATTTCGCAAGGACCATCGACCCGATATTCGCGCGTCGGCTTTCCGCGGCATTTTTGCACTGGGTAATTATGTCGACGCTTCTGGCCAGCAGCTACGTGTTCGACACGGTCTTTTATTGGCGCATCGTTACCGCGAGTGGAGGCGCAAATTCAATACTTCAAGCAGTTTTGGAGCATACCGTCTGGGCGGTGAGTTGGATTATTTTGTCGCTTCCTTTGATATACCTGTATTGGTCGTGGACCGACATGCGCGCGAAAGCTTTGAGCGGCCTGAACAAAAAAGGGGAACCAACCGACGGACAGCGGTGGCTGCTTGAGCAATCAAAGCCGTTGAGTGTATGGGTTGTAGTGGTGGCAAACGCGGGCGCGGTGATCGCTTTTTTGTTCTCTCTCTACAATGCGGTGGTGCATTAGCCGCTCCGCAAATTTGTAGTCCCTCCTCCGAGGTAATTGCGCCGGATAGAGTGCGTGTCCTCGACGCCCTTTTGCCGACTTTAATCCGGCCCGACAAGATTCGAACTTGTGACCTCGTCCTTATCAGGCGACTTTCTGAAGCAGGGCGAAAACTTGCTGTCGCGCCCGACTTTAGGCGTTCCGACCTGCGAAAGCGGAGAGATTGCCGGAATATTCGGTAGACTGTTCTTTCTGACGAGGACTCAAGGCGAAGCCGATTGTGCCTTTTCAGAAGCCAAGGGGCGCTTTGAGGGGGATAGATGGGTTGGGAGCCGAAGGATACCCACATTCGGATGGAAGCCGCCGTTCAACAATCAGTGCTCGTCACCGGAGCCAGCGGCTTCATCGGGGGGCGCCTGGTGCGCCGGCTGATCGAGCATTACTGCCGAGTGTTTTGTCTGGTGCGTTCCAACTCGCGCACCGAAGAGCTGCGGTCAGCCGGCGCTCAACTGATAAACGGAGACGTGACCGACGGCGCCAGTGTCGTGCGGTCACTGGCCGAGTCGCAGGCCGGCACGGTGTTTCACCTTGCCGGACTTGTGAAGGCACGAAGCCGAGATGCCTTTATGCGTGTGAACGCCGGTGGCGTCGAGGCGGTCGCGGCCGCTTGCGCGGATCGCGCTGCGCCGCCGGTCCTGGTTGTTGTCTCCTCGCTCGCGGCCGCGGGGCCTTGCGGGGCCGCCGAATCGCGCACCGAAGCCGACATTCCCGCACCGGTTTCCAATTACGGTCGCAGTAAACTTGCGGGAGAAGAGGCCGCGACCCGGTATGCCGGAGCGGTACCCATCAGCATTGTGCGTCCGCCGATTGTGTTCGGTCCCGGTGATCGGGGCGTACTGGAAATGTTTCGCCCGATTGCGCGCTGGGGCCTTCATGTGGTTCCCGGCCGGGGAAGAGGTCGCTATTCGCTGCTCTATGTGGACGACCTGGTGGAAGGCTTGCTTCTCGTAGCCGAGAAAGGCGAGCGCGTCTCCGCGGATGCGTCGCCGGGCGGCCAAGGCTTCTACTTCTTTGCCGACGAGGATCGTCCAACCTACAGGCAACTCGGACAGTCGATCGCCACCGCATTGGGGAAAAAACCTCCCATCGTCATACGCTTGCCCGTGCCGTTGGCCAGACTCGTCGGACTCAGCGGAGACGTGATGGGACGGATTCGCCGGAGTCCCGGTTGGGTCAACGGCGACAAAATCAAAGAAGCCTTGGCCGGGTCGTGGACGTGCTCACCCGCCAAAGCGCGTGCGCATTTGGGTTGGCGCCCCGGGGCCGCTTTGGCCGATCGCCTGCGCGAAACGGCACAATGGTATCGCCACGCGGGGTGGCTATAGGCCTCAGAGGGGTTTGTCGTAAATCCGGTAGATGTTGGAAATCTTCGTGCCGGCGCGTTCGAGGCTGCCGCGGGAACGGGCGTTACTCTCCAGAACCCATGAAAACTCATAGCGTTTGATGCCCCAATTGGCCGCCGCCGCGACCAAATGGTCGAGCAACACGACTCCCAGGCCCGCGCTCTGGTATCCGGGGACCATCGTCACTGCCATGGCGCGCGCCGCCGTGATATGCCGCCGCCCGGTGAGGAGGCGCACGAACTCGAACGGGAAAAGCCGACCGTTGAGCTTGCGGATGATCTGGTTGTAGTCGAGAAGTGCGAGCATGGCGCCGACGGGCTTTCCGTCGATTTCCGCAAACACGGCAAACTCCGGCACGATAATGTGCTTTAGCTCGCCGGCGATGTGCTCGCCCTCGCGCGGCTGAATGGGCGTGAAACCCCATGTGCCTTCCAACGAGCGGTTGTAGATGTCAAGGTATGTCGCGATTTCCTGCCGAACCTTCCGAGTATCGAATGGCCGGATCACAAGATTGAACCCGTCCAGCGCCGCCAGCACGGCGGGCTTGTATCGCTCAGTCAGTTTCGCGAGCAGGACAGTGTCCATTTCATAGGCATACAGGTCCTGCGACTTGGCCAGTCCGCAGGACTCCAGCAGGGCGCCGTAATAGGGCGGATTGTAGGTCATCAGAAAGCAAGGAGGCTGATGGAAGCCGTCGACGAGCAAACCACATGTGTAATTGAGCGATGGATTCACGGGCCCGCGCATTGCCGTGATGCCGCGCTGGCGCAGCCAGGCTTGGCCGGCTTCGAAAAGCTGGCGGGCGACCGTTACATCATTCACGCACTCGAAGAAACCGAAGAATCCGAGATGGTCGTTGTATTTGCGATTGTGCACTTGATTGACGAACACCGCCAGCCGACCCACTGCCTGGCCGCCGCGCTCGGCCAACAGCGTCACAATCTCGGCGTTATCGAAAAATGGATGATGCCCCCAGCCCAGCATTAGACGTTCTTGGGCAAGAATCGGCGGCACCCAGTTGGGGTCACCGGCGTAAATGGACCAGGCAAGCCGCTGAAAACGCCTGCGATCCCGCCACGAAACCACCGGTCTGACGACGATCTGGTCACTCATTGCCCGCGCTCCTTAAGCCGCACTATCCCATCTGGTAATCAAGGCGCCTGCGGCAAAAACCGCCGCCGCGATCCCCGCCGTTATCGCGGCGCACCGCGCCGCGGCCATATTGTCAATGAATATCATGGATGCCCGAAGCCCCTCATTCACGTAATACAATGGAAGGACTCGGGCAAACTTCTGAAGGAAACCGGGCATCATCTCCACGGGGAAGAAAGTCCCCGAGAGGAACATCATGGGAAAGAGGAAGGCGTTGGCCGCCGCGGACGCGCTTTCGGCCTCTTTGGCGATCGGGGTGAGCATCATGCCAAAGCCGACAAAGACGAACACCTCGAGCAGAATATACGCCGGGAGCCAGCCACTGAGATGCAGCCTGACGCCGAACACGGCGTAGCTCACCAATAGTATTGAAGTCGTGGAAATGATGGCCAGGACGAGTTGGTATAAAATGTTCGACAGCAGCCAGTCGATACGGGTGATCGGGGTCGTGGCCAGCTTCCGAAGAATGCCCTTTTGCCGCAATTCGGCGTTCATGGTCAGCGCGCCGGTCAGGCTCGAGGTCATCACCGCCATCGCAATGATTCCGGGGACGAAGAACTCGATGAAGCGGTATTTCTTGTTCAAGATCGACTGCTCCGACATCGTTATAAACGGCAGCGTTCCGGACATCCTCTGATTGGTGTCCGCCACGATGGCGCTCAGATATTGCAATTTGGTCGCCACCGAAGTTGAACTGGGGTCGTAGATGTACTTCAGGTCGATCGAGGCGTTGCGATCCCGCTTTTTGATCCGCAGCGTTTGCATTTCATCAAAACCATGTGGAATGACCAGCAGGAGATTCAGCTTGTGATCCCTGGCGTATAGCGTGGGATCGGCGTCGGAAGGAACGGAGATCGTTCTGAATACCCCATCCACGCCAAGGCTCTTCACCAGGTTCGCGGAAGCCGCACTCTGGTCGAGGTCCTGCACGGAAATATCGAAATTCATGTGCTCGGGTTTCGTAAAAATCGCGCCAAACACCAGCACCAATATGATCGGGAATGCGATGGCAAAAAACATCGTGGACTTCTCGCGGCTGAAGCTGCGGAGCTTCACCTTCAAATTGGCGCCGATGATGCGCGCCGTCATGGCGCCCCTTCATGCTTCGGGGCGCCCTGACGGAGTTGCTCGCCCGTGAGGCTGAGGAATACCTCTTCAAGATTCGGCTTGCGGACGTCGATGCCGGGCAGCGAGATCCCGGCCGTCTTCATGGCGCCCAGAATCTTCTGGACGTCATCGGTATGCCGCACCCGCACTTTGATGTTGTTGTGATTGTCCTTAACCGGTTCGAATCCCAATTTCCTGATTGTCTCCCAGGCATTTGCGTCCGCGGATTTGAGCGTGAGGCACATGTAATTCGCGTTGCGTTCGATCAATTCGTCCGGGGAGCCGATGGCGACAATTTTCCCTTTGGAAATGATCGCCACGGTGTCCGCAAGAAGTTCCGCCTCTTCCATATAGTGGGTGGTGAGGAACACGGTTTTGCGCTTGCTCTTCAAGCCCAGCAAGACGTCCCAGACCGCGCGCCTCGCATGCGGATCAAGCCCCGTCGTCGGCTCGTCGAGAAACACCACCTCCGGGTCGTTCACCAGCGCGATTGCAATTCCCACCCGCTCCTTCAACCCGCCCGAAAGTTTCTTAAACTGCACATCGCGCTTGTCCTTGAGGTTCGTGAGGTCCATGAGGCCGTCGATATCGGCATTTTTGCACCCGAACAGACTTGAGTAGTATTGGATGCTTTCGCTGACCGTGATCCGGTCGAACGAAGTGAATCCCTGGGGGAGGACGCCGATGCGGGGCACGATGTCGCGCTTCCTTTTTGTGACGTCCATGCCCAGAACGCTTACCCTTCCCGACGTGGGCGTGCGGATGGTATCGATGATTTCGACGGTGGTGGTTTTCCCCGCGCCGTTTGGCCCGACGAAGGCAAAAATTTCGCCTTTTTTAACGGTGAACGAAACGTCGTTGACCGCGTGCAGGTCTCCGTACCGCTTGGTCAATCCCTCGACCACAATGGCGTAGTCTGTGCTATCGGTCATGGACGGCCAAATCATTTCTACGGTGCGGCGCAGTCGCGGCATCCCGGAGCGCAGCCTCATCAACGCCGCGAGAGAAGAATCGCAGATACAGCCCGGCCCATCCCGCGCCCAACGCCGTGCCGGCAATAACGTCGACGGCCAGGTGCTGCTTGGTGGCGAGCGCGGAATACAGGATGCCCAGGCACCAGCACCAATTGAGTCCCCGAATTAAGCCACCAGCGCTCAGTTGGCGCAGCAGTCGCCCGATGCAGATTGCCGAGAAGACGGCCGAGGCCGCATGGAGGCTTGGAAAAACATTACGCGGCCTGTCGATCGCGACCAAAAGCCGGAAACCCGGATATGCCACCAGGTCGACGTTCGGCGGCGGGACGGACGTTGGAAAAAAGAAAAAGACCACCAGTCCCACCAGACCGAGTCCGTACAGGGCTTTGCTGTAAGCGATAAGTTCTCGCTTGTCGCTCAATAGCCACGGACCTATCGGAATGTAGATCCAGAGAGTTATGTAGAGGAGCAATGAGTTCGGCGACAATCCAACCAGTCGATCGAGCGCGGTGACCGGCATTTTGGTCACCGGAAAAATCGGAAAGTAAAGAAGCAGAAAGTAACCGGAAAAGAAACTGACCATCATCACCGCGCCGGCAATCACCTTAAACCGCCAGTGCGCCTTCAGCCGGGGGCCGAGTTGGCGATACCAGGCGATTGATTGATCGCATTGGGCCAGAGTCATGGACTTTCCTGTTTCTCGTCCGGGCGCCGGGCGCAGCGCTACAGCTTGGCCATCTCATCGGCGATGGCGTCGACCGTCTCCCGGATTTGCGCCTCGCTGTGATTGGTGGTGATGAAGAATCGTAAACGGGCGGCGTGCTCGGGAACCGCGGGATGCAGGATCGGTTGGACGTTAATGCCCCGGTCGAACAGGGCCCGCGCCAAGCGGAGGCTCTTGACCGAGTTTCCGACGATCACCGGAATCACGGGTGTCCCCGCAGCCGAGCCGGTATTCAGCGCCCGTTCTTTGGCCAGCTTCAGGAACAAAGACGCCAGCTCACGAAGCCGGGACACTCGCCGCGGCTGAGCCTGTAGCACCGTAAGGGCCGTCAGCGCCGCCGCCGCGTTCGCCGGAGACATACCCACGCTGTAAACGAATCCCGGGGCCGTGTACTTGAGGTATTCGATTAGCTCGGCCGACCCGGCGATGTACCCGCCGCAACTTGCAAGCGACTTGGAGAGCGTGCCCATCCACAAATCAACGTCGGTTCGGGCGATTCTCCAGTGCTCACCGATGCCTCGGCCGGTCGCACCCATGGTCCCCAGCGAGTGCGCCTCATCGACCAGCATCAGCGCCTTGTGCTTCTTCTTGAGTTCGACGAAGTGAGGAAGATCGGGGTAGTCGCCGTCCATGCTGTACACACCCTCGATCGCGATCAGCACGCGGCGATAGCGATTTCGAACTTCGGACAGGAGCGTGTCCATCGCCAGCCAGTCATTGTGGGCAAAGATGCGACGGGTCGCTCCGGAAAGCTGGGCGCCTTGGATGATCGAATTGTGCGCCAGGACATCGTGGACAATCAGGTCTTCCGGTCCCAGCAGGTGGCCGATGGTGGTGACGTTGGTGGCGTGACCGGAGACAAATACGATCGCTGCCGCTGTGCCCAAAAACGCGGCCAGAGCCTGCTCCAGATCACGATGCACCTGCTTCTCGCCCGACACCAACCGGCTGGCGCCCGCACTGGTGCCGTAGCGGTCGATCGCCTCCTTGGCAGCGTCGGCAACCTCCAAGTCGTGGGCCATGCCGACGTAGTCGTAGGCGCTGAAGTTGACCAGGTCGTGTCCCTCGATGTGCGTGACGCTCCCGGAAAATGTTCCGCCCACGTCAACGCGGAAATACGGGTTGTCGCCTGCCACGGCCTTTAGCATGCGTTCGTAACGCTTCAATTCACCGTACTCGGGGAATTGGACGAAATCGTAGTGTGCCGGTGGAATCTGGACGGGCGGAATGTCGATTATTTCCCGATCGTTCAGATGCTTCTCCACGGCGCGAGCCAGTTCGCCCAGTGTCTGCGCGGGATTGAACTCCGTATCGGGCAGGCGACAGGCGAAGGCTTTCTCCAGCCTGGCGGCAAGTTGCACGCGCTGCAGCGAATCCAAGCCGAGGGCGGTGAGCGGCGTTTCTGGCGTCACATCAGACAGAGCCAGGCCGCCTAAGGTCAGGGCGTGCTCGCAGACGGCGGCGAGAACGGAAGATCGTTCAAAGCGCGGCGCGCCTCGCACGATGGAGTCTTCAGCCAAGGCTTTGAATTCGCGGGCCAGGAACGCCGCACGGCAGGCGCGGCGCTGGATCTTGCCGCTGGAAGTTTTGGGAATCATTCCGCTGCGCACGAGCACGATGGTGTGTAATGCCAGACCATGCTCAGCGAGCACTGCCTCGCGGCATGCGTTCAGCACCCGCGTAAAGTTCGTCTCGGCGTTTCGCGGAATCTCCTGCACAAGAACAAGGCGCTGGTCCCCATGGTCTTCCACTGCAAAGGCCGCCCCGAAACTGGCTTCCAGAAGCGGGTGACTCTTCCGGGCCGTGGCCTCCAAGTCCTGAGGATGATGGTTCAGGCCGCGGACGATGAGCACGTCATCTTCTCGGCCGACGATGAATAATTGGCCCTCGAACACAAAGCCGAGGTCTCCGGTCCGCAGGAACGGACCTTCGCCCGTATCGCTCAGATGAGCGTCGAAGTATTGGTGCGTCAGGTCCGGCTTGTGCCAATACCCTTGGCCGACTGACGCTCCGGCAACCCAGATCTCACCCACGCGGCCGGCGACGACTTCCGCGCGGGTCTGTGAATCGACAATCACCACGCGCAGATCGCCGACCGGCATTCCGCACCCCACCAATCGCCGGGCCTTGTTCGCATCGTCCGACACAGACTCGACCCTGTTCTCGGTCAACGCCGCATCGTCGAAAGCCTGAACGGTCGAACCGCTGCCGCGTTCGGCGCCGCTGACCATGAGTGTCGTTTCTGCCAGACCGTAACACGGATAGAAAGCGGCGGGGTTGAAGCCACAGGGCGCGAATGCGGCGGCAAAGCGTTTGAGCGTTTCGGGCTGAATGGGTTCGGCGCCGATAAAAGCCACGCTCCAGCAGGAGAGGTCGAGCGTGGCGCGTTGCTCGTCGGTGATCTTGCGAACGCAAAGGTCATAGGCGAAGTTGGGCCCGCCGGAAATGGTTCCCCGGTATTTGCTGATGGCGGCAAGCCAAGCGATCGGTTGCTGGAGGAATGCCGCGGGCGCTATCAGCACGTTGGCGACGCCGGTAAGCACCGGCATGAGCACGCCGCCCACAAGTCCCATGTCGTGGTACGCCGGCAGCCAGAACACGCCGGCGTCGCGGCCGATGCTAAACGCCTCGTAGATGGCGCGGGTGTTTTGCATCAAGTTGGCGCGGCTGAGCATGACCCCCTTGGGCTGGCCCGTCGATCCCGAGGTGTACTGCAGCATCGCCAGCGTGTCGGGAGCGATCAGAGGCATCTTCCATTGCTCGGCTAATCCATCGGGGATTTCCTCGGCGGCGAGCCACGGAATCGGCGCGGCAGCGACGGTCTGCACGCTCCCCACCCCGGTCATCGCTTGAAACTGAGCGGCGGTGCCGGCCGTGCTTAGGACAAGACGCGCCCCGGCGTCAGCGACGATGGCGCCAAAGCGGCCAAGCGTTCGGCGATGCGGCAGGTAAGTCGGCACCGCTACGCAACCGGCGAACAGACAACCGAAGAAGCCCGTGATAAAGTCCAGGCCATGCGGATAAGCCAGCAGAACCCGCTCCCCGGCAAGCCCCATGTCCTGCAAACGGGCAGCGATGGCGCGAGCCCGTCGATCGATCTGTGCGTTCGTCAACACGGCGCCTTCGGACTCCCCATCAGGTAAATAGACGAACGCCTGCCGATCCGGATGTTCCTGAGCGTTGTGGCAGAGCATTCCGATCAGATCATCAGGGAGGTGTTGCGGGCCGCTGTGCATTCCCGCCCCGACGGGTCGCTGGAGGCGGCGAAAAACGGGGGATGATGCTCCCGCGATTGAATGCCGCCGTCCCAGTTCGCGGCCGGCCCGCGCACGGCGGGCGTCGACGCCTCGCGTGGCGGGATGACCAGGGCGTTCGCGATCCAAACCACTGTCACGGTCCGGCATAGAGACGATCCTTGTTTATCATGGGCGCAAAAAAAGCCGACGTGGCTCCGCACTCAAGGGCGCTGAACCACGTCGGCTTACTCTTCAACGAGCCTCCCGGATTCACCGGATTGCCCTTCGTTTAGTCGTCCGACGACTTATTCAAACTTGATTTGCCGCAGCCGGCTAACGGCGCGGCTCACCATCGCTTGCATTCTAGTCGATACGACTTAAAAGCGGGAGTCAGAAAAATCGTTGCCGAAACGCCGGCAATGGTGAACCCGCCGCTCAAATTTCAAGTGATCTTTCAGATTAAGCGCTGATCCAACCGCCCGGCGGTGCTACGGTGTCGGCGAGGGTGAACGGCATCATGCCGCAAAGATCACCGTTCGCCCGCCTTTTGCCTGTTTTTTATGGCGTCGCGCGGAATATTCATTCAAAGGAGCTGTAATACATGGGACATGAAGACATCGCCAGAGCCGTCAAAGGTGACACCGCCCGGCAAATCGGAGGCAAAGCGCAAAAAGTCGTCGGCAAAATTCAAGAGGAAATTGGAAAAGCGAGCGTCGGTCGCTGATGGTTTGGGTTATCCGTTGCACCTACGGAATATCTGCCATTCGTTGCGCGCTTGCGTAATTGTCGCTCGCTGAACCGAATTTCTTTTATCAGGAGACCGCCATGCACGAATTGCCCCTGTCAATGGTGACTGCGAACGCCCCCCTACTAGCCACTTTAATTTGGGTCGGCGGCGGCTCAATCGGCTTTATTGTTCTCATCGTCATTATCGTCCTGGTCCTGCGGCGCTGACCACGGCTCGTCATGTCATACTCGCGTTTTGATGCCCATTGCCCGGAGTGCGCACCATCCGGCTCGGGCCTCGAAAATGGCGAACGCGCCGGTTACCGCCAGCAGCGACGCCAATATCCATGCGAGCCTCGAGCCGGTGGGCAAAGCCCAGAGCCCAGCAAACCCGATCGCCGCCGCCAATTGCACGATGCCGCCGATCAGGCGGGCACGCTTCCCGCGGGCGTCAATGTTGCACGTCAGACCCATTTTATCCCTTTTTTTGCCAAATCCGGTCCATAACCTCTATCGGACTGACGTCGTTCAACGGACGAGCGATCAACGATGATGTATCGGATTCGCCGCCACCGCAACGGCGAAATCGTCGCCATTGATAGCTGCTTTGAGATCGCCGACGACCGTTACTCCAAGGCGGCTGGAAAATCGGCAAGGAAAAGCCTACGAAAACCGATGCGGCAGCGGCTCGTTTCACTTCGCGGGGAGTCGCGGCACTTCGCGGCGAGAAACAAAGACCTTCACATTCGCCTTGACGAAAAGATGCAAGACGATGCGCGATCGGGCGTGGATGCTGCAATGGGCTCGACAAGATTCGAATCTGTAGTTGCCTGTCGCCTGTTTTTATTATCGGGGCTGAATTTTATTTTTGGGCCAGGTGTTTTTGGGTTTGAAAAATAATTTTTCTGAATTCCAAGGGCACACCCCCGGGGCGCAGGAACGAAAAGGGATGGATGGGGTTTTTGCTGCAAGCGCAATTGGCCGGGATGATTACGGCGGCTTTTTGGTATTAAACATACTTTGCCTGATTTGCACATCTTTCCCGGACTGAGGCGAGCCTTCGGTAGAAAGTTGAGAGTAGTAAGTAGAGAGTAGAAAGTGGGGCAAATGGGGTCTGCCGGGCGTGGGACTTCGATAGCGCGGACTCGCCACCGGCGGTCTACGGGTCTACTTGCCGCTGCTCTAATTCGGGGTCGCTAATTTACTGATCGGCAATGATGCGAATGCAGCGGAAAAGTTGAATGTCCCCTTTTCTCGTCCAGCGTGTTTCTGCAATTTCAAGGGACTCCTGCCCTCACTTCTGACTACTCATCTCTAGTTGGCTTGTTATGATTTCCCAACCGGATAAGAAAATAGCGGATAATCCAGCCAACAATCCAACCCGCGACAACACAATAAACAAATAAAACGAAGGGAGATACTTCCCTAGATAATCCACCCCGTAGCCATATCAGCAAAAATATCGCAACTGAAACTAAAACAGGAACAACAACCCACCGAATCCACCCGGATGAATACGTCGAAGGTCCTAAATCACGCTTCATGGTCGTTCTGCCTTGCAATACAAACCATCGCACTGACCGAGAACGCTACACTTGACTGATTTCATACAAAATGCTTGCCAAGGGTGCCAGCGTGTTCGCGAAAACCTCCGCGCTCAAAACAAATGGGCCGCAATAGCTATTAAAATGGCGTTTGACTATTACTACAACCGTCTCCGGCCCCCGCCTTCCCCTTGGCGGCGTCGGTCGTATCCACATCCGGCTCATCGTCCGCATCCTGCTGCTCTTCAAAATCCGCCACCTTGTCCTCGGCGTCGCTGATTTGTTCGTCGGTCCCGCTGATCAGGGCCGTCCGCAGCGTCTTCAGAGCCGCGACATGCCCGGCTTCCAGCTTGAGCGGCGCGGTCGGCAACGTCCCGGCCGTGTCCGCCGACAAAGCCTGCAACGCCGTCAGCTGATCCGGCGTCAAATGCAGGTCTTGCAGGGTCG
>JBEKPV010000074.1:0-15047 GCA_049520395.1 Tepidisphaeraceae bacterium | reverse complement strand
AGAGCAGATGATCGTGCGCTTGCGGGGCTGGGTGTCGAATTCCATGAGGACAATTTGCTGATATTCGCCGGTGAGAAGGCGGCCGCCGGCGAAGGGGACCGTCAGGCTGGGTCCGATGAGGGCGGCGCGGACGTGGCTGTGGCCGTTGTCGTCGTTCCAGGTGGCTTCGTGAAGGTACTGGGCGTCATCGGGAATCAGGCGCTGGAGCACCTCGGCCATGTCGTGCTTGACCAGGCCGGCTTCATACTCCATGGCAGTCAGCGCGGCCGTGCTTCCGACCACGAAGAGATGGAGGACCCCTTCGCCCGGCAGCTGCCGGAGCTTGGGTTGCAAAAGCGGGCTGAGGTTGACGATGTGGTTGGGGCCGTCGGTGGAGAGTTCCAGGGTGAATCGTGTCATGGTTGGTTCCGGGGGAGTGATTAAACCGCCGGGGCGCCCCTTCGACAACGCGCGTTTTCAAAGGGATTTCAGGTCCGATAATAGGATTGCCGGCCGGGCAAAGAATTTGTTTTTTGTAACTCGCGTACATTACGGGACTTTTGTGTTGATTGCGTTTGGATAATTTGACCCCATAAACAACGGGTGATATATTTGGCTCTGTGCGTCTACTGTGGACGCGTATTAAGCCTGATCCCTGAAGGATTTAGGGGAAGAGTGGTCGTTGGCAATGGAGATGCGACCCAGCGGGCCAAGTTCTAGCCGCGACAACGTAACCAAAGTACTTCAGGCTACCGACATTGTCGAACTGATCGGCCGAACCGTCGCCCTGAAAAGGCGCGGCAAGGATTTCGTCGGCCTGTGCCCCTTCCATCAGGAGAAAACGCCCTCCTTTAAGGTGTCCGCAGCCGGGCAATATTTCTACTGCTTCGGATGCAAGAAAGGCGGCGATGCGATCGAGTTTGTGAAGTCGCGCGATCGGGTTGAGTTCAGCGAGGCTTTGCGAATTTTAGCCGAGGCGGCCGGGATTGAACTGGCCGCTTATAGCGGTAAACAAAACGCGGGCGAGAGGCAAACGCTTTTGGAAGCGAACTCCGCCGCCTGCCTGTTCTTTGAAAAGTTGCTCTCTCATCCGCAGCATGGGCTGGCGGCACGCGAATATCTCTCCGGTCGCGGGTTCGACGAGGCGTCGATCAAACGCTTTCGCATCGGACTGGCGGTGGATCAATGGGATGCGCTGCTGAACAGCCCGGGCATGAAGAAGTTTTCGCCGCGACATTTGGCGCTGGCGGGACTCGCTAAGCCGCGGGAACGTGGAGACGGTTACTACGACACGTTCCGCAACCGATTGATGTTCCCGATCCGCGATGAAAGCGGGCGGGTAATCGCGTTTGGCGGACGGGTGATGCCGGGGTCGGATGACCCGGCGAAGTATCTGAATAGCCCGGAAACCCCGCTGTTTTCCAAGAGCCGCAGCGTTTTTGGGCTGGACCTGGCGCGCGGGAAAATCGTCGAGACGCGCACGGTCGCCGTCGTGGAAGGATACACCGATGTGATCATGGCGCATCAGTTTGGCGCCGGCAACGTCGTGTCGGTCCTGGGGACGGCCCTGACCGAACAGCATGTCGGATTACTCCGACGGCTGGCGGATCGGATTGTCCTGCTGTTCGATGCGGACGCGGCGGGCGAGGCCGCGGTGAATCGGGCCGTCGAATTGTTTTTGACCCAGCCCGTGGAGATCGCAATTGCTTCGCTGCCGGATGGATTGGACCCGGATGAATTTTTGCTGCAGCGCGGGCCGGAGGCGTTCAGTCAACTGGTGAGCGGCGCTCAGGACGCTTTGGCGTATAAGTGGCGGCAGCTCGACCGGCAGGTGAAGGCTGGCGACTCGCTGACGGCGCGGCAGCAGGCGGTGGAACAGTATTTAACTACGCTCGCCGGGGCCCGAGGCAGCGGGCCGGTCGATCCGATTCGCTGGGGCGCGGCCCTGGCGAGGGTCAGCCGATTGACGGAGATTCCGGTCGAGCAGCTCAGCCGGCGGTTTAAGGTGAAATCACCCCCCCGCCGGGCCAGGACGGACGCTCAAGTCGCGGCCCGCGGCGAGCCGAATATCAATGCTCCGTCCCCCGTGCCAACAGCGCGGCAGAATGCGGAAGGATTTATTATCGGGCTGCTGCTTTTGGAGCCTGAGCATTGGGACCGCGTTCAGCAAGGGATTGCCCCGGCTGAGTTTACCGAAGAGGGCCTGCGGCGCATCGCCGAGGTCATCTGGCGCCGCCAAGAAGATGAGGGGGCGCCTGTTTTCAGCGAGTTTTTGAACTTGCTGGAGGAGGCGGAATTGAAAAGCCTGGCGGTGCGCTGGGTGGAAGAGGCGTCGAACACGCCCGATGCCCAGGCGACTTTGGATGGATGCCTGCGGCACCTTGCGGAGGTCGGTGAGAGAGAAAAGGGAAGACAGTTAATCGCCCAGTTGCGCCGGACAGGCATAGAATCGACTGGGAAAGCGGAAGATTTGTCGGCCGATGTGCAGGCTCTGCGACAATTACAGGAAAGAGCCAGAGCCCGCAGCGGCGTGCCGATTGTTTAAAAACTAAATACGTCCGCCGAGCATGGCGATCGCGTTGCAAGGATCGGGAACAACCCTGAATTCTTTGGCCCGATGCCTCGATCGGCGGGTCCCGGCGCGCCGGGAACCAGCCCTGCTGGTATTTTTCTCCTGCCAGGAAAGTGGATTGCAAAACATGGCCACGATCGAATCGCCCCTGATTGGTTCGGGCTCTCAGGAAGAGGTTGACCTGCGCGTGCAGGCCTTGCTCGACCTGGGGACCTCGCGCGGATACCTCACTTACGACGAATTGAACGAGCGGCTTCCGGATGAAGTCGTGTCGCCGGATAAGCTGGATTCGCTGCTGATGATGATCGACGAGATGGGCATCCGGCTCATCGACGACACGGACGTCGCGGAGTTCCAAAAGCCGTCGCGAGGCAAGGTGGAGAAATTCACCGGAGAGGCGGCGGAGAAATCGGCGCTGGCCGCCAAGGCGGTCAAGGCGACGAAATCCCGGCCCTCCCGGCAGGCGCAGGAAGAGATCGTCGTCGATGAAGACGATGACGATGAATCCCTGGATTTGAATCTCGAAGCGGAATTGGCCGAGGCGTCGACCAAACGGATCGACGACCCGGTTCGCATGTATCTGACGCAGATGGGCGAAATCCCACTTCTGACGCGCGAGCAGGAAATCGCGCTGGCCAAGAAAATCGAAATCACCCGGAAAATCTTCCGGTCCAAGGTACTGGAGAGCGATTACTGTCTTCAGTCGGCCGTGGAGATTCTCCAGCAGGTGGATGACGGAGATCTTCCGTTCGACCGCACGATGAAGATCAGCACCGACGAGGGGATGGCCGACAAGGGGACCATCGGGCAGCGCATTCCGCTGAATTTGGCTTCCGTCCGGCAGATGCTGGGGCGCAATCGGGAGGAATGGGACGAGCTGCGCACGGCCAAGACAAAGAAGGAACAGGAAGAAGTTCGCCTGGCAATTCGCAGGCGGCGCCGCCGGAGCGTGAAGCTTCTGGAAGAGCTGGCCCTGCGCACCAGCAAGGTGACGCCGCTGATGAAGAAGCTGTCTTCGATCTCGACGAAGATGGTGGAACTGGAAATCCGGATCGATGAGCTGAAGAAGGTCAAAGACCCGGGCGAAGACCTGGAAGTCTGCCAGCAGGAATTGAGCGGGCTGGAAGATCTGGTGCTGGAAGACGCCCAGAATCTGCACCGGCGCGTGGTGGCGGTTCGGAAGATTTACTTCAAGTACGAAGACGCCAAGCGAAAACTATCCGGCGGGAATTTGCGGCTGGTGGTTTCCATCGCCAAGAAGTATCGCAATCGCGGGCTTTCGTTCCTGGACATTATTCAGGAAGGGAATACCGGATTGATGCGTGCGGTGGACAAATATGAATACCGCCGCGGGTTTAAATTCAGCACCTACGCCACCTGGTGGATTCGCCAGGCGATCACGCGGGCGATCGCGGATCATGCGCGGACCATCCGCATCCCGGTCCACATGATCGAGACGATGAGCAAGCTGCGGAACATCAGCAAGGCTCTGATGCAGGAGCTGGGCCGCGAGCCGACCATCGAGGAGATCGCCAAGCGCGCCAAGATGACGGTGGCGGAGACTCGGCGGGTTCTGAAGATCAGCCGCCATCCGATTTCCCTGGACCGCCCCGTCGGCGAGAGCGAGGACAGCTACTTCGGCGATTTTATCGAGGATGAAAAAGCCGATAATCCCGTCGAATCCGCGACCCAGGAAATGCTCAAGGACAAAATCGAGCAAGTCCTGAAGACGCTAACCTACCGCGAACGCGAAATCATCAAGCTTCGCTACGGCATCGGCGACGGATACACCTACACCCTGGAAGAAGTCGGACGCATCTTCAAAGTTACCCGCGAACGCGTGCGGCAGGTGGAGGCCAAGGCCATCCGTAAACTGCAGCATCCGGTCAGGGCAAGGAAACTCGAAGGCTTCCTGCCGGGCGGCGTGGTGCAGTAGAATCATCGGCGATGATCGAACCGGGAGACATCCAGGAACTGCTCGATAAGGAGCCGTTCCAGTCGTTCAGAATCCGCATGTCGGATGGATTGCACTACGACGCGGCCAAGCGTCTTCGGTCTTAAATCGCGAAGGCGGTAGGCGACCGATGACGCAGACCGTGCAAGTTTCCCCGCCGGGGCGCCAATCCGTGCCCGCCGCGCGCCCCGCGAAGGTGCTGATCACGCTTGGGGTGGTGCTGCTCTCCGCCGTTCTTTTGTACTTTAATTATCCGCAGCGATACGAATACCGGGACATTGACGAGACGGGCTATCTCAACGGCAGTCTGGAAGTGCTGGAGGGGATTACTCCGGGGAATGGATTTGCGCCGGCGGGGCCGCAAATCTGGCTGGGGTGGGCCCGTGTGGGGGCGCAGGCCGCTAAAAATATTCTGCGGCCCACCGCCTCGGAGCGCGCGGAGCCGATGCAGGTTCGGCCCTACTCGGCCATCAACCGGGCTTTATTCGATAACTACCGCGATTTAAGTAATCTTCACACCTTTGTCATTCGCGCCAATATTCTGCTGGCGCTCGCGGCCGCAGCCGCCGCCGCGGGATTGGGGATGAGATTGGGCGGCCTCGCCGGCGGGGCACTGCTCGGGGGATTGGTCGCGGCTACGCCGATCTTCATGGGCTTCGCCGAACAATCGCGGCCCTATTCCAATGCCTGGTCGTTTGCGATCATCGCCTTCTATTTTGCCGCGACCTGCAAAGGACGCCGGCAAGTTTGGCTGACCGGCCTGTTCCTCGGCTTATCGATCGCCTCGCGCATCGAAATGGCCTGGGCGGTGCCGCTGGCCTGGTGGATTATCGGCTCGCGCCCCGACCGGTCGCACCCGCTGGCGACCATCCTAAAAATCACGGCTCTGATGGCGGTCTTCGCCTATTTGTTCGCGCCCTGGCTGCTGACGGATTTCTTCGCCAATCTCCGAACCATCGCGACCGTCGGATTCGGCATCCCGCTGCCGGGGATTAAGCGGTTTACTTATCCCCTCTATGTCTTCGGAATCCAGCAGGGAATGATCGGGTGTGTTCTGCTCGCGCTGGGCGGACTCATCTTCGCAAGGCCGGGGGCGAGGCTTCGGCTCTGGATTCTCGGCGGCTACGGCGCGCTGCTGCTGGCGGTGATGATCACGGGGTTCGGAATGGGAATCCACCAGCACCCGGGGCTCTTCCTGACAATGTTCATCCTGTCGGCCGCTTCGGTGAGCGCGCTGCGGAGCCGCTGGCCGCGTGAGATTCCGGCGGTCATCGCCATCGTGCTGGCGTTTTCCACATTTCGCGAGATTCAAACCATTCGCCAGTACCGCGCGCTTTACGATCATGAGCAGTCGACGCAATGGATTGAAGCCCACGTCCCGGCGGGAACGACCGTTTATTTCTCCTCCGGCGGATATCGCAGTCTGCTGCCGACGCCCGCGTCGGCCGATGCGCTGTGGAGCGAAGTCACGGATGACCAGGCTTGGCGAAAGAAATTCGAATCGGGACTGAAACACTTTCATGTGACCACGGATCAACTTCCGCGGGCGCTTTCGGAGGCTAATCTGCTTCTGGAGCGTAGTAACCGCCGGGGCTGGTTTATTCTCGGCAGCCGAACGGATCTGCCTGATCCGCGGTACGACATCCGCCTGGTACTGACCTCGCCCATATTTGGAGTGCAGGATTTGCAGACCGCCATGCGACAGCAAGGCGGCATTCTCGTCTGGCGCGAATCGGGATCCAATCTGAAGAAACCCGACTTAGGCCCCCCGCTGGTCCAATGGCTGAATCAGGACGGCTACGGCACGTCGATCTATTGCACGCCGGACGTGCGGGCTAAAATTAAATTGCCGTAAGGGCGGGGAAATTTCCGCGGCGCGCGGCAATAATCACTTATGGACAAAAATACCCTCATCGCGGCATTGGATTTTTCACACGCCCGTTTGCTCGACGAACTCGGCACGATCGAAAAGAGCGGGCAGGACATGGCCAAAGTTCTGGCGTGGAGGCCGGGGCCGGGGCGGGCCCATATGGGGTGGCAATTCGCCCACTGCGCCGCCACGCACGAGCGCTATCTAAAAACGCGCCTGCTCAACGAAACGCCCGATGAGAAAATGGTGGCGGACTTTGCCGGTGGCTCGACCCCATCCGATTCCAACGTCCCCTCGGCGGCAAGCCTGCGCCCGCTGCTGGAGGAAAAATATCTCGCGCTTCGGAATTGGGTCGCCGAGCAAAAGCCGGAAACGCTGGATCGCATGATCTCCGTCGGCAAAAATCAGCGGTCGATCGCGGAAACGCTGATTTTGATGGCCTGGCACGAGGCGCATCATCATGGGCAGATTCATTTGACCTGGAATCTCTATAAAGCCGCCCATCAAATTCAAAATTAGCCACAGATGAAAATCAGATTCACACCGATAAATTCAATTCGGATTTATTCCCATCTGTGTGCATCTGCCTTTATATCTGTGGCTAAATCTCTCTTCCTGATTACAATCCGGCTCCACTCCCGAAAGGAGCTCTCATGGCGGGTAAACGCATTCTCATGATCGTGGGGGATTTCGCGGAAGATTACGAGACGATGGTGCCGTTTCAGGCTTTGCAGGCCGTGGGGCATTCCGTGCATGCGGTGTGCCCGGGAAAGAAAGCCGGTGAGAAAATCAAAACGGCGGTGCATGATTTCGAGGGCGATCAAACTTATGTCGAAAAGCCCGGGCATGGCTTTGCGCTGAATGCTTCATTCGCGGAAGTGCGGCCGGAGAATTATGACGCGCTGGTTCTGCCGGGGGGTCGGGCGCCGGAATATTTGCGCATGAACGCGGCGGTGCTGCAATTGGTCCGTCACTTCTTCGAAACCGATAAGCCGGTGGCGGCGATTTGCCATGCCATGCAGATTTTGGCGACCGCGGGAGTTCTCAAAGATCGAACCTGCACGGCGTATCCGGCGGTGGGGCCGGAAGTGCAGGCCGCCGGGGGAAAATTTCTGGCCATCGCCGTCGACAAGGCCGTCGTGGATGGAAAGCTCGTCACCGCGCCGGCGTGGCCGGCGCACCCGGAATGGATCGCCAAATTCTTAGCCGTGCTGGGCACGAAGATCCAGCTGTGATGCGGCCCGGCCGTAATCTGCCATAACTTGCCGAAAAAGCCTCACCCTCCTCGTTCAACCGCGCCTGCGGGGACTGGAGGCAAGCGCGGCCGACATCTATAGTGTCGGGCATGGGCGTAATTCTGATCGGCTATCGCGGCAGCGGAAAAACGACCGTGGGTCGACTGCTCTCACAGCGCCTGAAGCTGGGGTTTCTCGATATCGATCAGCAAATCATCGCGCGGTCGGGAAAATCGATTCGCGATATTTTTCAAAAAGAGGGGGAGGCCGCCTTTCGGGAGATGGAGGCGCGGGCGATCGCCGAGGCGATCAAGCTGCGGAACCATGTGATCGCGGTCGGCGGCGGAGCCCTGGGCCGGGATGCGAATCGGGAGGCGATCCATCGGTCGGGACATCAGGTGGTGCATCTCCATTGCCGGCCGGAGGAGCTGTTGCGGCGGATTCAGGCCGATCCGGGCACGGCCGATAATCGGCCGAATCTCACCCATCTGGGAGGCGGCATCGAGGAAATTGAAAGACTCCTATCGCAGCGCGAGCCGATCTATAGACTCGTCGCCAGCGCCGAGCTGGATGTGACGGAATTGACGCCCCAGCAGGCCGCCCTGCAGATTGCCGCGATGATCGAGAAATGAGAAACCTCCTCGCATGTCGTCACAAGTTTTTTTCATTGTCTACGTGTTTGTGCTGGGGGCGTGCGTTGGAAGTTTTTTGAATGTGCTGATTTATCGCCTCCCGCGCGGGGATTCGCTCTGGTGGCCGCCTTCCCGCTGCCCCCAGTGCGAGCATCGCCTGGCCTGGTATGACAATATCCCGGTACTCGGCTGGATTTTTTTGGGCGGGAAATGCCGCTATTGCCGCAAGCGAATTTCGCCGCAGTATCCGATCATCGAGGCGATCACGGGGCTTTTGTTCGCGTTTTATTACTGGATGTTTTTTGTCCAGCAAATCGGGCCGTGCCGGCAGCCTACGTTTTTGTTTGGGCCCCGGGATATGTTCGCCGCGATGCCGCTGACGCCGGCGGACATCTGGCCGATCTACATCATGGACATGGTCCTGCTGGCCGGCATGCTCGCGGCGAGCGTGATCGACGCGGAATTGTACATTATTCCCGCGAGCATTCCCTGGTGGATCGCCGCGGCGGCGGTGATCGGGCATGCGATCGTGGACCGCATTGGGCTCCCCGGAGCACAAATTGTCTTTCCCTTCAGCATGAGCCTGTCCGCCGGGGCGGCCGTGGGCCTGCTCATCAGCATCGCGCTCCTGGAAATGGGAATTATTCCCCTGAGTTTTGCCGAGTTGGATTTGCTGGAAGTGGAGCGGGCGGAATTGGAAAAACGCGCCGCGGAGGCCCAGCAAAAGGGCGAAACGGCGCCGGAGATTCCCCCGGAATTTACCCCGGCGCAGGTTCGGGCGGAGATGCGCAAGGAAATGCTGTTTCTCATCCCCCCACTGCTGCTGGCGGCGGTCTCCGGCTGGATGTATCTGCAATTTGGAAATGTGCACCGCTGGTGGCTGCACGCGGCGGTGCATATCTGGTTCAACGCCTTCCTCGGCTCGCTGCTTGGGGCAATGGCCGGGGCGGCGGTCGTCTGGTTCACGCGAATCTTCGGCTCCTATTTCTTCGGCCGCGAGGCCATGGGGCTGGGCGACGTCCACCTCATGTTCGGCGTCGGAGCCGTCATCGGCGGCGGCGCGGCGACCGTCGCCTTCTTCCTGGCGCCATTCTTCGGAATTCTCGTCGCAATTTATATGCTCTTCACCGGCAAACGCCGCCAGTTGCAATATGGACCCTATCTGAGTCTGGCGACCGCGTTTGTCGTTCTGTTTTACTGCCCGATCGCCGATTATCTGCGGCCGGGCGTGCGCGGGCTGATCATGCTTCTCCGCCAGGCGACCGGGGGTTAGAATCCAACCATGGGAACGCTTTGGGACAAAATCAAAGTCTGGACCAAGATCTCCGTCTTCTCCCTGGCGGCGATCTATCTGCTGCTGCTCATCCTGAACAATAAAGACCAGAACGCCACCATCTGGATTTGGTTCAACAATGCGCCGACGGTTTCGCTGCTGAAATTGATCCCCTCCCTCCTGCTGGCGGGAGTGCTGGGGACCCTCCTGGTGCGCATGGCCTACGGCACCATCCGGCAAATTCGCCAATTTCGCAAAAATTCAAACGACGCGCAGATGAAGCAGGACATCGCCGACCTGAAAGCCAAGGCGGATATGCTGCAAACCAAGCCGATCGCGCCGCCGGTCGATTCGGCGGACCAAGCCCCCCCACCATCGTCCCATTCGTGACACCCCGCCAGCGGGCGGCGTATACTCCACTGCATGTCGATCTCCATCGTCGATTACGGAATGGGAAATCTGCGCTCCGTGGAGAAAGCCTTCGCGCAGGTGCAGACGGCGGCGCGGATCATTTCCAAACCGGAGGAAATCGACGAGGCCGAAAAACTGGTGCTCCCGGGCGTCGGGGCCTTTGCCGACGCGATTGCCACGCTCAAGCGGGAAAATCTCGCCGAGCCGATTTTGCGCCACATCCAGCGCGGGCGTCCATTTTTGGGAATCTGCCTGGGGCTGCAGTTGCTGGTCGATGTGAGCTACGAAGACGGAGAGCATCGCGGCCTGGGAGTCATCCCCGGCAAGTGCGTGCGCTTTGATGTGGATCAGACTTTTGGGCTGAAAGTTCCGCACATGGGGTGGAATCAGCTCACCGTAAAAAGACCGTCGCCGATCCTGCGCGATCTGCCGACCGGGTGCGGCGTTTACTTCGTGCACGGCTACCACATCGTGCCCGACGACCCGCTCGTGATCGCGACCCTGACGGATTACGGCCGGCCATTCGTCAGCAGCGTTTGGCGCGACAACGTCATAGCTACCCAATTCCACCCGGAAAAGAGCCAGAAGGCGGGTTTGCAGATTTTGGCGAATTTCGCGGCGATGTAAGCTGGAACGAAACCGGCTGGAGGGATTATGAATATAGCGCCGTGTGATAGAGCAGCAAATAGACCACCACGCCGCTGACCGAAACATACATCCATATCCAAAACGTCGGCGGCGCGATGCGGCGATGATTGGGCCAGTCGCGGCGATACGCGCGCAACAGAGTCAGATAAATCATCGGAAGCATCGCCACCGCCAGAAACAGGTGCGGCAGCAACACGAAGAGGTAAATTGTGCGCAGCCAATGGGGGGCGTGGCTTAATTTCGTGCTGCGCTCGCCGTGGAGAATGTGATACGTGAGATAGCACGCCAGAAAGACGGCCGAGACGAGGGTAGCGCTGGCCATCGTCCACCCGTGGGCGCGCCAGCGGCCGGATTTGATCAGGCAATACCCCACCAGCAATAAAATCGCGCTGGCGGCATTGAGTGTGGCGTTCAGCTCCGGAAAGCCATAGGTCACGGCTGGCTCCCGCCGTCGCCGTGATCGCTGAGGTATTGGGCATCCCGGATCAGATTGGTCATGTCTTCCGGGGCGTAGGAATCGTAATAGCCGCGCACGCGGCCCAGGCCGTCAACCAGGACGAAATGCTGATCGTGCTGAATGGGCTGGTCCCCCGTGGCGGGCTGGAAAATCAGCTTCATGCTATTGACGATTTGGGTCTGTGTTTTCAGGTCGCCGGTCAGGAAAATCCACCGGCCCGGTTGGGCGTTGTAATGCGAAGCATACTCACGCAAGACCGCAGGCGTGTCGTGCTCCGGATCAACAGAAAACGAGACCAGCCGCACTTCGGCCGGGAGCTGGGTCTGGAGCGTCTCCATGTGCGCCGACATCACCGGGCAGAGGCTGGCGCACGTCGTGAAAATAAAATCCGCCACCCAGGGGCGACCGCGCAATTGATCGCTTCCGAAGCGGACGTTGTCCTGATCGGTCAGTGTAAATGTCGGGGCGTTGTAGAGAACCGGGAGATCGGTATCGGGAGTGACGCTTCCCGAGGTTCCGGCGACTCCCGCGGAAGTTTCCGCGGATTCGCCGGCGGGGAGCATCCGCATGGCCAGGATGCTCATCATCGCGCCGACGGCGACGACCCACATCGCGATGACGAAAGTTTTTTGCGGTCTGCTCATAAATAGTCTATTGCCAATCTGCGGCAACGCGCCCCCGCGAAATCAGGCTGGCCGCCAAAAACATCACCGCCGCGAAAATCAAACTCGCGCCCAGCGAGACCGTCCAGCCGGTCAGATGGAGCGCGCCCGCGTCGGACCAGTAAATCGCCCGTCGCAAAGCGGAGACGCCGTAGGTCAGCGGATTGAGGTCCATGGCCAGCCGCATCAGGCGCGCCGCGCCGTCGGCGGGAAACATGGCGCCGGAAAGCAGAAACATCGGCAGCAAAAATAGATTCATGATGACATGGAAGCCCTGGGTGGAACTCATTCGCCAGGCGATGCAGAACGACAGGCCGTTGAGCGCAAAGGCAACGACCAGCATCACGCCGATCGCGGCCAGGAAGGAGACCAGGCTAAACGAAATCCCGATCAGGGGAGCCAGCAGCATGAAAAGAACCGCCTGCCCGGTGGCCAGGAGGGTCCCGCCGAGGACTTTGCCAAGGACGATCGCCATGGGAGAGACCGGGGAGACCAGAACGGATTGCAAAAATCCCTCGCGGCGGTCTTCGATCACCGAGATTTCAGAAAAGATGGCGCTGAAGAGGAGGATCATGATAAGCGTGCCGACGAAGAAGTATTCCAGAAAATTGCCGCCGCCGGGAACGCTGGCGCGAAAGCTGCTGCCCACGCCGGCGCCGAAAACGATCCAGAGGAGAACCGGCGTGGCCAGTGCGCCGATGATTCTGGACCGCTGGCGCAAAAAACGAACCAGATCGCGCCGGCATAGGGATGCCGCGGGCAGCACCAGTCGCGTGAAAAAGGTTTGGGGAGGATTTTCAGGCATGGAACGCCGGGAGATATTCTACAGGACGCGAGGCGGCATTCAATTTCCCGCGTTCTGGGAAACAGCGACACCCTTAAACTTTCATCCGTTTAGGCGGATCGATTCGAAAAACCATGCGCTTTTTCGTCAGCGGATGCTCGATTTGCAATTCAACAGCCGCCAGCATCAATCCATTGCGGTGCGGCAATCCGCCGTACAGGCTGTCGCCGACGATTGGAGCGCCCATTTCAGATAGATGCGCCCGAATTTGATGTTTTTTTCCGGTTTCCAGGGTGACGCGCAAAATCGCCAATTCACCGACGCGGCGGATTTGCTGGTAATGGGTAATCGCCAGTTTGCCGCGGGAATGGATGGAGTGCACGGTACCGTCGGTCCGCTCCGACAGGACGGATTTGACCGTTCCATTTTCCTTCGGCGGCGGCGGAGAGACGATCGCCTGGTAAATCCGCGTCGCGCTGTGGTGGAAAAATTGGCTTTTGAGCGAAGCCAGCGCGGCGGTCGTTTTGGAGAATACCAGCAGCCCCGAGGCGTCGCGGTCGAGGCGGTGGATTAACCCGACGCGGCCGCGCCCGCGGAGGGCGGCCAGCGCCGTTGGGCGCGGCTCACGCGCGACGGTGCTGGTCAATAATCCGGCGGGCTTGTCGATGACAATGATCTCGTCATCCTCGTAGACGATCGGGAATGGCAACCTGATCGGCCCGGTTTTTTGTGGAGCGTCGACGCGGACGACGTCTTTTTGCCCGATCGTTTGTTTGAGATGAGTTGCCGGAACGCCGTTGACGGTGACTCTTCCCGCTTGCAGCATGCGCTTCAAGGTTTGCCGCTTGGCGCTGGGGAATTCGTTTAACAGGCGCTCAAGCAGCAGCATTGCACCAATCCCGCCAAAGCCGGCGATAAGTCGCCTCCAGGCCGCCGGCAAACAGCGCCGCGTCCATGAGCGGACTTTTTTCCATTCGGGCTCGAAGGTCGCGGCGCAGTTCCCCCAGCCGAGGCAAATCGGTTGCCAGTCCGACCGCGATATCGGCAAAACCCGCCTCGTCGTGCGCGGCCAGTTCTTTTAGATTCAAATTGTTCAGCTGACTCCACCCGGCGCGCCCGACGACGGTTTTGCCGACGAGCGTCACCACGGGAACTCCCATCCAGAAGGAATCGAGGCTCGTGGTGTGTCCGTTGTAGGGAACGGTGTCGAGTCCGATGTCGATGCGCTGATAGGTCTTCAAATAGTTGCCCAGGGATTGTCTCGGGACAAATTCGATTCTCGCCGGATCGATATCGAGCGTTTGGGTGATTCTCGCGCGGGAGTCCGGATCCTGCACGTAGAGAATCATCCGCGAAGTCGGCAGACGTTTGAGCACCCGCGACCAAAGCCCCAGCGCCTGATCGTTCACTTTGCAGAAATTATTTAAACACCCGAAGGTGATGTGACCGGCCCCCAGCGCCGGCAGCGGATTCACCTCCAGGCCGCGTGCTTGCGGATCGTAGCACCAGAACGTATGCGGCAGTCGGATCGATTTTTCAGCATAAAATGCATCAGTTTGCCCCGGCGGATCAAGGTAGGGGTCCGTCAGCCGATAGTCGATCGCGGGCATCCCGGTGGTGCCCGGGTACGCGAGCCAGGTGATTTGGACCGGCGCGGGCTTTCGGGCAAACAGAAGCGGCCGGCCGCCCGGCATGTGCATGGTCAGGTCCACCAAAATATCGATCTTGTCCTGCCGAACGATTCGGGCCACTTCTTCATCCGTTTGGTTCAGCGTATCGCGCCACACGTCGGCATAGGTGCGGAGATGCGCCGTCACTTCGTCCGGTTTGGCGACCCGCGCGTAGCAATAAATCTCAAATTGCGCGTGATCGTGGCGAGAGAAAAGCGGCAACGTGTAAAACAACTGGCAGTGATGGCGAAAATCGGGCGAGACGTACCCGACGCGCAATCGCCGCTGCGGATTTCGATCGTTGCCGTGCGGAAGAATTTCACGACCCAGCGGCTGGGCATACCGGCGGTTCCATTCCAGACTCTCCCGCAAAATCGCCGCCGAGTCGTATTCGGGAAGCAAAGGCAGCAGACAGCAGCGCTCGCCGTGTATGACGGACTCATCCGGACGCGCGGCCAGAATCCGATCGTAAATTTTCAGCGCTTCGCTGGCGCGGCCCGTGGCGCGCATCGCCTTGGCCAGATTATTCAGGTCCTCCACCGTCGCGTCAGACATGCCCGCACCATTTGCGCCAAAGTTGCCGATACGTCGCCTCGAGATGGCGCGTGAACAGCGTGGCGTCCATCAGGGGACTCTTTTCCATTCGATGACGCAGGCCGCGGCGCAATTCCGCCAATCGCGGCAAATCGCCCGCCAATTCCACCGCGATGCGCACGAAATCATCTTCATTGAACGCGGCCAATTCCGTCAATTTCAAATTATTCAGCTGGCTCCACCCCGCCCGGCCAACGACCGTTTTCCCCACCAGTGTCACGACCGGCACACCCATCCAGAAGGAATCGAGGCTCGTGGTATGGCCGTTGTATGGAATGGTGTCCAAACCGAGATCGATGCGGTGAT
>JBEKPV010000073.1:0-22515 GCA_049520395.1 Tepidisphaeraceae bacterium | reverse complement strand
CGTCCATCGCGGCTTGGGTGGGGTACCAGATTCCGTTTTTGTCGTCGACTACGCCGCCGGATTTGAGCTGGTCGGACCATTGCTGGTCGCTGACTTTGCTCTTTTTAAGCGGCCGCCAGGCATCGCCCTGGCCGTCGATGATTCCCGGGCCGGTGATGGAGACGTTCTGAAGATCTTTGCCGGTGATCGGAGAGCGGCATTGGACGGTGTCTTTGCCCATGAAGGTGGCGAAGACGAGGGGGTAGTCGTCGAAATTGCGAGTGAAGATGAGGAGTGAGCCGGGGTCCAGATGGAGATCGATGTTGCTGCGCAGATCGAATGGTCCGGTGAGGAAGGCGCCGGCGGGGATTTCGACGCGGCCGCCGCCGGCGGCGGCGCATTCGTCGATGGCTTTTTGGATGGCGGCGGTGTTGACGGTTTTGCCGTCGCCGATGGCGCCTTCGTAATTGATATTGATCGTGGTCGGGGGCTGCGTCTGGGCGATCGCTAATGTGGAATAGAGAAGAGTCGTGAGAGCTATCAGTTGGAACGGACGAATCATGGAGCGGTCTCCTTGGCGGAGGCTTGTGGTGTGCCGGCGGCCTGAACGACGGCGTCGACGTGGTCCAAGGTCAGGTTGGCGATGTTGTAGGTCTCCAGTGCCGGGGCGGTTCTGGAGGTGATGCTGACGTTGCGCAGGACAAAATCGCGGCCATCGGAGAAGGAGGCGCCGCCGTCGCAGTTGAGGCGGACATTTTCGAGGGTGATGTTGTTCATGGGGAGTTCGGGCAGGCCGCGGACGTTGATGGCGCGTTTGCCGCTGTAGCAGATGACATCGCGGATGGTGATATCCCGGAATATCGGGGTGCGGACGCTGACGGGTTCGGGCTTTGGATTTTTCTCCTGGTAGTACATGTCAAAGAGGATGCAGGTGTTGGTAACTTTGGAGATGGCGATGTTGTGGATGTGGATGTCTTCGACGACGCCGCCGCGGCCGCGAACGGTTTTGAAGCGGATGGGGATGTCGGTGCCGGTCAGGGTGCAGTTATAGACATCGACGTCGCGGATTCCGCCGGAGGTTTCGGAGCCGATGGCGATTCCGCCGTGGCCCCAGCCGATTTCGCAATTACGGACGATGACGTGCTGGGTGGGGCGAGCATGGAGCCGGCCGGCTTCATCGCGGCCGGATTTGAGGCAGATGTCATCGTCGCCGGCGTTAATGGTGCTGTTTTCGATCAAAACATTGGCGCAACTGTCGACGTCGATGCCGTCGCCGTTTTGGGCCCAGAGTTCGTTATGGACGGTGATGTGCCGGACGGCGATGTCGCTGGAATCCAGGAGGTGGATGTCCCAGGAGCCGGAATTGCGGAATGTGGCGTCCTGCAGAAGGACGTGAGTGCAATCGGCCAGGAGGATGAGATTGGGGCGCAAAAGATCGCGCAGGGGGCGGTAATCTTCAATATTTGGAGGACCGGACTTGGCGCGGATGGCGAAGAGCTTTCGCAGGTCGGTACGCGAGGTATCGCTGGGCCACCATTGGGTTTGGTCGTCGTCGGTGACGCCGCCGGAAGCGACCAGATCGTTCCATTGCTGGTCGGTGAGTTTCGAGCGTTTGACGGTTCGCCAGGTTTGGCCTTGGCCGTCGATGGCGCCGGGGCCGGTGATGGAGACATTCGTCAGATTCTGACCCCAGATGGGGGGCTGGCAAATGTACGTCTCCTTGCCCTCATAACTGGAGAGGATCAGAGGATAATCCTTATGATCTTTGCTGAAGGTGAGCAGGGCGCCGGCTTCGAGATGGAGATCGACGCCGCTGCGGAGGGAGAGGGGAGCGGTGAAGAACGTTCCGGCGGGAACGATGACCTGGCCGCCGCCGGCGGCGCCGCAGGCGTCCAGGGCTTTTTGAATGGCGAGTGTGGCTGGGGTTTTGCCGTCGGGGACGGCGCCGAATGTTTCAATGTTAAATATCTTCGGGACGGCGGCGGCCGGCGGGGCCGGCGGTTGGGTTTGGCAGGCGAAAAGGCCGAGCAAGATTAATAGGGACGATAACCCACAGCGGCGGAAGGTGTGCGCCATTCGATTCGTTCCTCGCGCCCCCGGTAGTCCTCGCCTCACGCTTAACGTGTTTTTAAGAATATAGGGTGCGAAATCAAATCACAAGCCATTTGCAGTCTATCCGGCAACGGGCGCTGAACCCGACGGCCCTCCAGGGGTGATTAGCTTGTTCAGTTGCTGGCGGACGTGATCGAGGGCGTCCATGACTTCGTGATGCCGGATGTCGTCGGGGGTGGGGGTTTTGGCGATGAAGGTGATGGTGCCGGTGGTTTCCAAAACGGCGCTTTCGACATCGGCAAGTGAACTGATCCCCTGGCGATGGGCGGCGGCGGCCAATTCGGCGCGGGAGAGGAGTTCTCGCTCAAGATTTTTGTGCAGCACCCTGCCGTGATGGATGAGATAATCGCGGCGGCCTTCGACGAGCGTTTCGACGTGGCGATGCCGGTGCAGGAAACGAACGACCAGATAGTTGATGAGGAGCAGGGTGCTTGCGCCAATGAGGCCGCCGGTGACGGAATTGTCGTCGCCGATGATGGCGTTTTGGACGGTGTTGGAGAGCGTCAGCAAAACGACGAGGTCGAAGGGATTCAATTGCGCCAGTTCGCGTTTGCCGGCTAATCGGAGGCCGATAACGAGAAAGATGTAGACGACGATCGGCCGAAGTATTTTCTCGGCGATGGGGACGGTCAGGACGAACATGTCTTGCCAGGGGATATGCATAAATATTCCTCTCGGGTTGGAGCCGGAGCGAATGATAACAGCCGGATGGCGTTAGCGGGATTTGGGTGTCGGGGATTGGACGAGGATTTTGGCGGCGGCGGCAATGCCGAGGGAGATTTCATCGCGGCGCGGGATTCGAAGTTTGACGGCCTCGGCCTCGGGTTCGCGTTTGGCGACGGTGATGCTTGCGCCGGGGATTAAGCCATGGCGTTCGAGAAATTTTAGGAAATGCGGGTCTTGATCAAGGATGCGGGCGACCTCCTGCGGCTCGCGGAGGGGGCAATCGGCGAGGCTCATGCGACGAGGTTCGTGGAGTTGGCCTTTGGAGGTGGGGATGGGGTCGCCATGGGGATCGGTCGTGGGGTGGCCCAGGAGGGCATCGATGCGCTCGAGGACGCGATCGGAGATGGCGTGCTCCAGGGTGTCGGCTTCTTCGTGGACGACGGACCAGTCGAGACCAAGGACGCGGACGAGGAAGAGTTCCACGAGGCGATGGCGGCGGAGGACGTGGAGGGCGAGCTGCTCGCCGCTGTGGGTGAGGCGGACGCCGCCGCGCGGTTCGTACTGGACCAGGCCGGAATCGGCCAGGGCTTTGACCATCGAGGTGGCGGTGCCGGGGACGACGCCCATGACCGAAGCCAGGCGGCCCATGGGCACCATCTCGCCATCCCCGCCGCGCTGCTGCAGATAAACCTGCTTGAGGTAATTTTCGACGGTGCTGGTGGGCATGGGTGGGATCCTCCCGCAAATCACTCAAAAGGTTATTCGCAAAATGACCGATTGACAAATGTGGACGGATGATTATTATTCACTTTGAGTAGTCAAAATGCTATCGTAGAGTATTCGAATTCGACTGAGACGTGACATGGAAACCCCAACGCCTGGATCGCCCGTAGGCGCCACCCTTCCGACGGAAGGAGGGCACATCAGCCATCTTTCGCTGGAGGGGATGCACAGTTCGGTGAAGGTTCCGCGGCACACGGCGGGGTTTTGGATGCAATGGAGGGCGTTTGCGGGGCCGGCGCTGCTGGTCAGCGTTGGATATATGGACCCCGGGAACTGGAGCACCGACCTTTCCGCGGGGGCGGAGTACAAATACGCGCTGCTTTGGGTTGTGGGTGTGGCCAGCGTGATGGCCATATTCCTGCAGGTGATCTCAGCGCGTTTGGGCGTGGCGACGGGGAAGGATTTGGCGCAGTGCTGCCGGGATTGGTATTGGAATTGGACGCGCTGGCCGAACTGGCTGTTTTGCGAAGTGGCGATCGGCGCTTGCGATTTGGCCGAGGCGCTGGGGAGCGCCGTGGCGTTAAATTTGCTCTTCCATATTCCTTTGCTCTGGGCGCTGATCATTACCGGCGCGGACGTGCTGCTGCTTCTGGCGTTGCAGCGATTTGGGATGCGGACGATCGAGGCGGTCATTTTACTGCTGGTCAGCACCATCGCAGTCTGTTACTTCATCGAGATATTTATTCTACCGACGACGCAGCCGAATTTTATGGAGATGGGGTATGCGATGCTGCATCCGAGTCTCCACGGAGTCGGCTATCCGAACGACACGACGACCATGGCGTTTTTGGCGATTGGGATTATCGGCGCGACGGTGATGCCGCATAATTTGTATTTGCATTCGGCGCTGGTGCAGAGCCGGCAGTTGCAGCGGGATGAGAAATCGATTCGGACGGCCATCCGTTTCAATACCATCGACTCGACGGTTTCGCTGATCATCGCGTTTTTTGTTAACGCGGCGATTCTGGTGCTGGCGGCGATGGTGTTTTACGGAAAGACCGGCGCGGTTGCCGGAGCGGTGAGCTATGTGTTCGACGCCAATACCGACTGGATTCGAGTCGCGTTTCTCACGTTGGCTCCGCTGCTGGGGACGGTCGCCGCGAGCTTGATGTTTGCCATCGCGCTGCTGGCCAGCGGGCAAAGCAGCACCATCACGGGCACGCTGGCGGGGCAAGTGGTGATGGAAGGTTTCATGCACTGGCGAATCGCGCCATGGCTTCGCCGCATGATAACCCGCACGCTGGCGATTTTGCCGGCGATTTTCATCGTGGGCATTCGCGGGAACAGTAGTATCAATGATTTGCTCAATCTAAGTCAGGTGGTGCTGGCTCTCCAATTGCCATTTGCGATGTTCCCCTTATTGCATTTTACTTCTTCGCACAAGCGCATGGGGCAGTGGAAATTGGGTTGGTTCCTCCTGGTTACCGGTTGGACGAGCGCTGTTTTGATCACGGCGATGGATATTTACGGTCTTCCCGACTCCATCCGACAGGCGTGGCAAGTGATCGCCGGCGGTTAGCATTTGGATTCTCATGTACGATACGATCCTAGTTACGCTGGACACCACTCCGACGGATCGGGTGATCATCAAGCATATCAAGGCGCTGGCGGCGCTGATGATGAGCCGGGTGGTGCTACTGCATGTGGCGGATGGATGGGCGGCTCGCACGTTTGGCGCCGACGCCGTTAGTGCGGAGATTACGGAGGACAAGGAATATCTGGAGAAAGTGCGGAAGGATTTTGAATCGGCGGGGATTGAAGCGGAGGCGTCTCTTGCCTTTGGCGATCCAGTGACGGAGATCGTACGGTGGGTTCATGAAAAACATTGCGATCTGGTGGCGATGAGCACCCACGGTCACCGATTGCTGGGGGATATTTTCCTGGGCACCACCGCCAGCCGGGTGCAGCATAGTATCGACATCCCCGTCCTATTGATCCGTGCCAGATAAGAACTCCTCATGCCACGAATTTTCAACATCGCGGGGAAATCCCTGTACCGGCTTCCTGTGGAAATCGCGGTTTTGTTAATCGTCTTCAGTGGCGCCGCCCGTGCGGACGATGGCTCGCCGGCCACTGCGGCGACTCAGCCAGCCGATAAATCGCAATACACGCTCTTTGATCCGGTTCCCGGCGACTTGATGCGGGCCATGTCGCCCGATCGGCCGAATAAAACCAATTCTCCACTGACCGTCGACGCGGGGCATTTGCAGATCGAGACGGGGATCTTGGATTATGTGGACACTCAGGATCGATACGAGGGGGACAACGGGCGGGAGCAATCGCTCGATTTTGGGCAGATCGAGTTTCGCCTGGGGGTGCTGGACAATCTGGAGCTGGATACATTCGTGAACGCGTTTAATTTGGACCAGGAGCAGGATTTCACGGCCGATCAATCATCGCGGCAGAGCGGCTTTGGAGATACCACCGTTGGGGGGAAACTCAATTTCTGGGGCGACGATAGCGACGATGTCTGGAATACGGCCTTCGGGCTTCAACCGCTATTTAAAATTCCCACGGCCGCCGACGGCCTGGGGAATGGCCGGCCGGAAGCGTTTTTTGGATTTCCTTTTCAAATTAATTTGCCGGATCAATTTGGATTGGGCGTCGAAACAGTTGCGTCCTGGGAACGGAACTCGCTCGATACCGGCTACGTGGCGGGATCGCAAAACATGGCATCGGTTGACCGCGTGATATTTGGCAACCTCGACGTTTATCTTGAATATTGGATGCATACCAGTACCGAAAGGCATTTGGAGTCGCAGCAGACGGTTGATGTGGGTTGTAGTTACGCGGTTACTCAGCGGGTAATCCTGGACACTGGATTTAATTTTGGGCTGAACAAAGCAAGCAATACGCTAGAATGCACGGCTGGGATTAGTGTCTTATTTTGATGATCCTGGCGATTCCATCATTGCGAGGATAGATCGCGATAATAGTCCGTCAGGGGTTGAGACCAGGCGGGGGGGAGTTGGCCGCGCATTACGTCTTCGATTTCCTCTTGCATTTTGTCCAGTGGCTGGGGTGAAGTGTCTTCGCGTACGGAAATCTGGCCGCCGATTAGCAGGCGGCTGGTGCAAATGTCGTCAAGGAGTTGGTCCTGGAGGGCCAGGGCGTTGTCGTAACGATTAGCCTTCAGGTCGGATTCGATCTGGCGCATGAGCAGGATGGCGTGCTGGAGTTTGAAGTTGTCGTAGCGGACCAGATTGTTCTGGAAATTTATTCTTTCGGCGGTATTGCGGATGTCCGCCTGCTTTTGCGTTAAGCGCTGAAGCTGGTCGATCAGCGCGGGAGGAAGAATGGGGGAGGCGCCTTGAAGTCCCTCGGCGCCTTGGCCGGCGAGTTTGCCGCCGCCGGTTGCGCCGCCGGGGGGCTGCTGGCTTTGGTTTTGGACTTGGCCTTGTTGGAAGGGGGTTTGATCGAGGCGCGTGGGGGTTTGACGGCCCCCTTTGCCGACGGCGCTATCGCCGACGAATTCGCCTTCGCTTTGGCCGTTGCGGCCTTCGGCGCTGCGGCCCTGCTCATTGTTATTCTTGGGGAGTGTGTTGCCGGTGATTCCGGTGGCAGAATTGTCGGAGATGGGTCCGTCGGACCCCTTGTGAGCGGAGCCGAGTGCGGCGGAATCGCGCCAGTTGGAGCCGGCGTCCTGCATCTGATTCATCAAGTCCTGCTGGTCGGCCAGCAGCTTGCCCATGATGTCCTGCAGATCCTTGGGCAGGGGCGGCGTTGGCACATTGCCGGGCGCTAGTGCGTCCTCCATGGAAAAATGCGTTCGATCAGGGCGATCGCTGAGCCATTTATCCAGCGAGTCGACGATCTGGTTGACCATTTCCATGCTCGACAACTCCATCGGAACGGCGACTTGCATATCCGGGGTTTTCATAGCGTCGGCGGCCGCCTGAATTTGTTTTTGGATGGAAGGAGCTGAGTTTGTCCTGGGACATTTGCAGTGCTGTTAACTGCTTTTTCTGATTGTCGTCGAAATCCTCAATGGGGACTTTGGCCAGCGAGGCAGTCTGGTCGACGGTCTTGCGCTGTTGATTCAGATAAGTTTTGAGGGCCTCTTCGAGATGCTGGTAGGCCTCGGGCTTGCTGACCAGCGGCGCGTTGGCGGATTGCGGCTGGGTCGAGGGCGTTTCGGGGGAGAGAAGGGCCAGGAGACTGTCCAATGTGCTGACGATGAGCTGCTCCTGGCCGATCAGGCGCGGTAGAAGGCGAGATTGCTCGGCGGCAATCGGCTCGGCGACGATGGCGGCGGAAAGGTCGACCGCCTGTTTGGCGGGATTGAGGGCCAGCATTTGCAGGACTCGCTGAATGACGGAGGTTTCCGAGTCGAACTCGAACGTGCCGGCCGTGCTTAACATCAGATTGCGCAAGTCGATTTGGCGGGAATTGATTTGGGACATGGCGTCCGTTTGCCCCGGTTGAAAGAGGGACGATTGATTCAGCGAATCCTGCTGGGTTTGACGCATCTGAAGGAGGATGGCGCGGAGTTTATCGGATCGGTCGCGTAAATCGGCGGCGATGCGATCGGGGTCGGAAAAGGTGATGCGCAAGATCGATGATTGCGAGACTTGCGGGCCGCCGACGGAGGGGATGTTGCGGTTGTCGGCCGCCTCGACTTGCAGGCGAATGCTGGGCGCGTCGTCATTCAAGTGAATTGGCAGGCGAAGATGATAGGTTGTGGGTTGGTCGGCGAAATCGCCGGCAGGTGCGTCCGCGGCGGGCACAAGCGGGGAGTCGCCGATTCCGAGCAGCACTCTTGCGGCTGAAAGGCCCCAATCGTCGGCCACGTCGGCCTCGATCGTTAGATCGCGCGTGGGTGGTAAAACCACATCCGGGCGGTCGGGCCAGATCAGGTGAATCGTGGGGGGCTGATCGATCTGGACGTGAATCGACAGCGGCGGATCGGGAAGGCGGGCGAGGAGTTGAGAACCCTGCAGGAGATCGGCGTAAAGGGATGTGTCGGCCAGCGCGACGGTGCTCCGCTCGGCGTGGCGGCCCGAGTTGCTCAATTCCATTTCCTGGGTCCCCAGAAATGCACGGGGGGCGGGGGGATTGAAGTCGACGGCGAAATTCAGCGTGCTGCCCTGCGGAACGGTGAAGGGGCCGGGGCCTTGAAGGTTTGACGGGGGCAGCCGCGTGTACGCGGGCGGAGTGAGTCGCAAAGTCGTGGCGAGCAATTTGATCTGGGGCACGACGGTGACGCTGAACCAGTTACTTTGGGTGGATCCGATTTCGATTCGATATTGCGTGGATTGATCGATGTGGTCGGCGGCAAAAATGTATTGAAGCGAGCCATCTTGGCGCGCATGGGGCGAGAGAGGCTGGGGCGGAAAATCGTTCTGGAAAATCAGGCGGGCGGTTGGGCGCTGCGAGGACGGTGCGATGGCGGTAAACGTGATCTCGAGGGGTTGGCCCGCGACGAGGGTGATGTTTCCCGGTTGAACTTCCAGGATTTGGATGGACCCGGTTTGGGGGATGAATTGTTGGGGCGCGAGCAACTGGCGCAGACCGTGAGTGAACTGCGAGCCAAAGGCGACGGCGACCATGGCGGCGGCGAAGGTGAGGATCACGGATTTGGTCGCCAGCGAGCGTAGATCGGTCCATCCGATGGCGTCGCGCAGGGGCTTTTGTTCGATGTTTCGCAGGACTTCGCTGAAGATTTCGGGGAGGAAGGGACTGGATTGCACGTCCTGGGATTGGGCGAGGAGGACGGAATTGGTTAGGCCGTTAAAGAGACCGGGGACGCGCTGCTCGATGAGGCGGGCGACGAGGAGGCGATCGGGCGAAGCGAATGCCGGGCGGATGAGCCAGATGGCGGCGGAGTAAATCAGCCACGCGAGCCAGAGAGCCAAGGTGATTTGGGTCGCGACACCCTGTCGCAGGAGGTGGGCGGCCATCGTGGCGGCGACCGATACGGCGGCAACCCAGGCGAGCCACAGCATCAATCCGCGGAGGACGACTCGGACTCGATAGCGCCGGCCTACGTCGTCGATTCGTGCGGCGATCAGGCGGAATGCGGGATGAGGGGCGAGGTCGGTCACGAGCTTAATTTCATCATAATAGGCCGTTTGGGCCGCACCAAGGAACTGTGAGATTGACTTTGAATTGCGAAATTCGGATATTTATTTCATGGGGGATCTTTGGGCGCTTCACCTCGATCAATTGATTCAGCTCTACGGAGCGAGAAATTTCGTCGAGACGGGGACGGGGCGAGGCAAAGGATTGCGTCATGCGATGAAATTCGGGTTCGAGGAGATTTATTCCATCGAGATCATCGGCGCCCAGGTGGAGAAACTGCGGCCGGAATTTGCGAGTGATCCGCGGGTCCATCTGATTTGTGGGGAGAGCATCTCGACTTTGCGAGGGATCATTCCATCCCTGAAAGGGAGCACTATTTTCTGGTTGGACGCGCATTTTCCCGGCGCGGACCTGGGGCTGTGCCACTATTCGGAGGCGAAGGATTTGAAAGTAGCGCTGCCATTGCAGCGGGAGTTGGAATTGATCCGAGATCTGCGGCCAGGCCGTGGGGATGTGATTTTGATCGACGATCTGCGCTTGTACGAGCGGGCTGATTATCACGACCCCGACGTGGAGAAAGCCATTCCGGGATACCGGGTGCCGAAGGACGCCGGATTTTTATACAAGACGTTTGAGAAGACGCATCAAGCCCATCGTTTTTTGCACGATCAGGGATATCTGGCGCTGGTTCCGAAAGAGACGGCGGCGCAAAAATAAATCAAAGCGACGCGGATCACGGGGATCGAAGGTCGGCCCCTCACCCCTGCCCTCTCCCCGGGATACCGGGGAGAGGGGGGATGCTTGTGGGGGAATCGCTTGACACATTTCGGTGGATGCGTTGGACTTCAGTGAATGGCTAGGCGGGTATTCATTACGGTTGCGGAGGCCAGCGGGGATCAGCATGCGGGGAATCTTATTCGGGAGATGCGGGCGCTGGAGCCGGATTTGATCGTGGAAGGGTTGGGGGGTCCGGAAATGGCGGCGGCGGGGGCGATTATTCACCATGACACCGTCACCCATGCGGCCATGACGTGGAAGGCCGTATTTCGATATATCGAACTGGGGCGGGTGCTGTTTTGGACGAAAAGATATTGGCAGGAGAATCGGCCGGACCTGCAGATTTGCCTGGATTCGTGGACGATGAATTGGCACTGGGCGCGGCTGGCGCATGGGATGGGGATACCCGTGCTTTATTATATTCCGCCACAGGTGTGGGCGAGCCGGCGCGGGCGGGTGAAGTATCTGGCGCGGTGGGTGGATCGGGTGGCGTGCATTTTGCCGTTTGAAGAGCGCATATTTCAGGACGCGGGAGTGGAGGCGACGTTCGTCGGACATCCGCTGTTTGATGCGCTTCCGCGACATGCGCCTCGGCCGGCGGAGGATCGGTTCCCCCAGCGCCCGCCCATTATCGCGCTGGTGCCGGGATCAAGATCGTCGGTGGCTCGGGAGAATTTTCCACATTTGCTGGATGTGGCGCGGCGGATCTGCCAGGAGTTTCCGGAGGCCCGGTATTTAATTCCCACGATGCCTGGGACGCATCAATGGGTGCGCAAGATTTTGGAATCGGCCGAGGGAGCTGTGCATGCCGACGGGGAGATGCTGACCGTGGGAAAATACACGGTGGGGATGAACCAGTTTGATGAAATGCTGCCGCAATGCGATTTGTGCATCTCCGTTTCCGGTACGGCGACGCTGCACGCGGCGGGGCTGGGCGTGCCACTGATCGTGGTCTACCGGCTGAATCCGATTCACTGGCATTTGGTGGGGCGGTGGGTGGTCAAAACACGGACCTATTCGTTGGTGAATCTGCTGAACGAAGGGCATCAGCAGATTGTGCCTGAATATGTGCCCTGGTACGGGTCCAATGCGGCGGTGGCGAACAAGGCACTGGAATTTCTGCGGGATCCGAGTTTGCTGGATCAGCAACGCGAGCGGATGGAGAATCTAATGCGCACGTTGAATCGGCCGGGGGCGAGCCACAACGCGGCGAAAGTGGCGATGGATATGATGGATGCGCGGAAAAAGACCCACGCCGGTGGAATCACAATTGCTCGATGATCCTGGCCGTTAGAAATACGAGATAAATCGCCGAGATTTTCGCACCGGCCACTGTCGCCAGGGCCTGGCGGTAGTATTCCATCTGGCGGCGATATGAATCCGCGCGGCGGGGGACGTCGGCGGCGGAGACGCGATCGGTTTTGTAATCGACCACCGCGACAGATTTATCTTCCATGCGGATCAGGAGGTCGATTCGTCCGCGGATCATCGTGCGATCGAGAGGGTCGGATGGGGATTCGCCTTGGCTATTCTCGGCCAGGGCGAACGGAATTTCGCGCAATACGTGATCGCGGCGCTCTTTGAGCAGCCGGGCTAGATCAGTACCGAAAAACCAGGCGAGCGCTTGGCGATCGACCAGGGCCGCCTCGGCGGAGGATATCAGCTTGCGCTCAATGAGGGATTCGATTTGGGATGGGCCGGCGGAGAAATCCCAGAGTTCCAGGGCGCGATGCGTGGCGGTGCCGATGTCGGTGGCCTTGGGGGCGGCGGATCGGGAGACAAATTGCGGGAGATCGAGTTTACGCGCGGGGATTTCGGAGGCCGCGGGGATTTCCGACTCCTTTGACTGGGCGGTCACCGAAAGCGCGGCGGGCTGGCGGGTGCCGGCTGGGAAATTATAGACCTGCTCGAATCGGCCAATGACCTCAGACGCCATATCGCTCGGCTCGGGGGATGGGGAGAGGGGCTCGAGTTTGGCCATCGATTGCTGGGCGGCATCGAATTTCGGGCGCGAGAGGCGCGGATTTTGCCAATTTTGCCACTCCTCGGCGGGATGCTCGACCAGATCAAAAACCGGCGGTTGGGTGGACGCGGTGTTCGCCCAGACGGGGCCGAACCAATCGAGAGGCGAGCGGCTGGCGAGTACAACGTCGGCGGGGAGAGGGCCCCGGTGATTGGTCCAGAGATCCTTCCAGCGCTCGATCGCCGTGGCGCGGCAGGTGCCGACGCAGATGAGATGTTCGCGGGCGCGGGTCATGGCGACATAAAGAAGCCGCAATTCCTCGCAGAGGGTTTGACGCAGAAGACTTTGCGAAACCAGGGTGGAACAAAGAGAGGGATGGCTTGAAAGTTGGCGGACATCGATGGATTGCATGCCCAGGCCGGTGGTTCTATCGGCGAGGATCAGGCCATAGGCATCCTTAAGATTGTGGTTTTTGCCCAGGTCGGGGAGAAAAACGACCGGGAATTCCAGACCTTTGGAGCGGTGGATGCTCATGATTCGCACGACGTTTCGGGCATCGGCGGCGGGGGAGGGGCGCTGCAAATCCTGCTGCTGGCGCAGAGCTTCGAGAAATCTCAAAAATCGGCTCAAGCCCTGCCGGAGGAAATGGCTGAATTGGGCGGCGCGCTGATGAAGCTTGAGCAGGTTGGCGACGCGCTGGCGGCCGTCTTCGAGGCCGGAGCAGTAAGCCAGGTAGCCGGTCTCTCGATAGATCGTCCAAATAAGTTCTGCGGCGGGGCGCTTGTTGGCCTGATCGCGCCACTCGGCTAAGTGCCCGAAAAACCCGCGCAAATGGGCGGCCCACTCGTCGTCTTGTTCGACGGAATATCGCAAAACCGCTTGATGAAACGGGACGGGCTCGGCTTCGTCCCGGCAGGCGAGGCGAACACGAGCCATCGCATCGTCGGGAGTGGGGAGATTGGAAAGGGGGCTGCGGAGGAGCGCGGCCAGTGGAATGTCCTGGCGCTGGTTGTCGAGAATGCGGAGCAGACTGAGCATGTCGCGGATTTCGGTGGAGTCGAAAAATCCGCCGCCTTCGCTATGGACGGGGATTCCGTGGGCGCGGAGGATCTCGGCGAAGTCGTCGGCCTTGTGTTTCATGGCGCGAAGGAGAATGACGATGTCGCCGAAGGCGATCGGCTCGGGGCGCGAGGCGCCGGATTCGACGGTGCGGATTACCTGCATGGGGGGAGAACCGTCCATGCCGGTTATTTCTCGGATGCGCCTGGCGACCAGCATGGCTTCGGTTTCGGCGCGGGTTGATTCGGGATCGTCTTCGCTGCCGGATTTCAGCTCGTCCTCGGATCGTGCCGGACCCTGGGTTATAAGATGGAATTCGATCGGGGCCCCGGGGAAACAGGGAACGCCGGGAAATTGCGGGTAATTGCGGCCGGGGCGGAGTCGATGGGAATCGTCGTATTCAATCTGCACGGCCTGACGCGTCATCAATTTGGAAAAAACGGCGTTGATCGCCTCCAGGAGAGGCGCGCGGCTGCGGAAATTATCGGGCAAGTCGATCACGGCGCCGGCGGCGCCAGGCTGGGAAAATCGCTTTTGCCGTTCCAGAAATAATCGGGGGTCGGCGAGGCGGAATCGGAAGATGCTTTGCTTGACGTCGCCGACCCCGAAGAGATTTCCCGGCGCTTTGGGAAGGCACTCGCGGCTCAGAAGCGTCAAAAGGGCGTCCTGGATGTCGTTGATGTCCTGATATTCATCGACCAGGACGTGCTCGAATTGTGCGTGATAGGCGAGGGCTTCGGGCGTGGGACGCCAGGAATTTCCTTCCTTGGTTCCCAGGACGCTTAGGGTCAAACGCTCGAGGTCGGAGAAATCGAGGGCGCGCTGGTCGTGCTTGGCCTGGGAATACTGCGATTTAAAATCGGTGACGAGGGATAGAAACGCCTGGGCGTGGACGGCGACCTCGGCCATATCGGTTTGCAATTGTTGGGAATCGAGGGCAAGCAGGTTGTAAATACTTCGCTCTTGGATTTCCGCTTTGACGGAATCCAAAATCGATTTGGCGGCGTTTTTGCCCGGAGGGTCGCCGCGGATCGTGGGGGCTTTGGGAAGTTCCTGATTGCTAAATTCGCCGATGAGCATGTCCAGGCCGTCATTTTTCAAAACTCTTCGCCAATGCTCGATCATGGATTTAAGCTCATCCAATTGGGCGGCATATCCTTCGAAAACGTTTCCCCGGCGGCGGATGGAGGCGGAGCCGTCGGTGCATTGACGGATCAAGTCGGCCAGGGCCTGATCGACCATATCGATGAATTGTTTGCCCAGATCGCTTTCGGCCAGAGGTTGGGCGGCGGCTTGGCGGATTTCGGCCAGCGTGCGCTCGATCCATTGTTCGGGGGCGGAGAGGGAGCAAAGAAGATCGTGGGTATCGATGACGGTTTCGATCAGTTTCTTTTCGTCACCTTGGGCGAAGGCGTCGACTAAGCGCTGAAAATCGCCGGTGTCGTCGGATTCGTACCGGGTCTGGAGCAAATCGCCGGCTGTTTCGAGCCGCAGCAGATGGGCGTCGTCGCCATCGAGAATTCGGAAGTTGGGATCGAGGCCGACGCGGTGAAAATTCTGGCGCAGGACGCGCGCGCAAAAACTGTGGACGGTGCTGACGTTGGCGTGCTCGACCAGATCGGCCTGGCGCTTGAGCCTTTCCGAAGGATTGGTCGCGATTCGCCGGCGCAGGGCCCGCTTGATGCGAGTCTTCATCTCAATCGCGGCGGAATCGGTAAAAGTAAGCACGAGAAGTTGCCCGACATCACAGGGACGCGGGGCATCGCAGACCAGATAAACACAGCGCTCGGCGAGCACGGCGGTTTTTCCCGAACCGGCGGCGGCGCTGACGAGGAGGCTTTTGCCGACGGTCGTGAACGCCGCTCGCTGGCGATCGGTCCATGGGCGGGAGGTTGTAGCCGTGTCACTCATGGGAGACCTGCTCGAGCATCTCCTTTCGGCCGATTGATTTCAGGGATTCATAGGGGCCCAGGGCGGAATTGAATCGGCAGAGATCGCGCAATTCGCAATAGGGGCAGGGCGTTCGCTGTCCCAGGCGATAGGGGCGCACGTCGATTCGGCCGGATAATATTCCATCGGCGAGGCGGCCGATTTGCGCTTCGGTGTGCGCGAGCAGACCGGCCAGTTGGTCGGATTCGACGGCGTCGGATTTATCGGGGTTGCTGATGCCGCCGTCCTTTTTGATCGCGACGTTCAAAACGTCGGACATTCCGCCGTTTAATTGCTTGTCTAGTTTTCGGGCGACCGAAAAGTCCACGATTCCGCGCGGCTTGTTTTGCAAATGAAATTTGGGATCGTCCGGAGATAAAGAGTCCGCGGGGTCTTTCGGCTCGACGTCGCGAAGGAGGCCGACCGTTAGCGCCGCGACCGGAACGACGCGAGATTTGGCGAGCTGACCGCCATTTTGGCGCAAGGCGAGGAGATCGATCAGCAGGCGCAAAGCGATGCCGTGGTAGGTCTCGCCGGGCTTTAAGTGAGTGGCGTTGAGGCGATAATCAACAATGACGGCCAGGCCGTCGGGGGACATGTCCACGCGGTCGATTCGGCCATGGATTAGGATTTCCTTGCCGGCAGGGGAGCGGAGTTTAAAGGGGGGCATGGCGGAATCGGGGGTTGCGGCGGCTTCGTCGCCGAAGGCCAGGCTGGCCCAGCGGGGGCGGAAATCGCCACGGTTGGCGGCGGCGGTTTGGGCGGCAAAGACGTTGCGTAAAGTCTGGCTAATTCGGTCGATTAAATATCGGCTGCGCGATGTGGGGAGCAGAAGCTCGCTATTCAATCGTGCGGCCGCCTGCTCGATTTGCACGTTGAGCGCTCGCTGAATTTGCCGCGCGTCGAGGTCGGACCAGGACCTTTCGGATTGGATAAGTTGGTGAGTCATGCGGTCGAGAACCTGATGATAAATGTGCGAGAGATCGGCCGCGCCGCTGCGCTGGTGCTGGCGCGGTCGCAGCTCGAGGCCATGGAGGGCGAAATGGCGGTAGGGGCAGGCGCGGAAATTTTCCAATTGACGGATGGAAAGTTTTAGCGGCTCGGAGAAGAGACGGCGGGAATTGTCGGGCTGCAATGCGGCTTCGTTGCTATAGCTGAGGGATTTCCAAGCGAGCGGTAAAGTTGCATCGAGCGCATCGCCACGTAGCGAGCGACGGCTGAGCCAGTCGTAAATGGAACGCCAGGCGCTTGCGTCGGAGGAATTTGGTCCGCGGACCCAGCGCATCAATCCGCCGAGTAATTGACGCGGCGTTGCGAGCGCGGATACGGGCAATTGCTCCTCGGAAGGGGCGGATTCGGGCCTTAGGTCGGGAAGTATTGCTTGAACCCGCTGCCAGAGAGGCGACGGTGCGGCCGGTTGGTTGGGTTTGTGTTGCATCGGCCGCGTGAGGAGCAGATGGGTGGAAGCGCGCGTGAAGCCAATGTAGGCCAGGAAATTCTCATCGAGAAGTTGGCGCTGCGTGTCGGGATCGAGATCAATTTTGCGGGAGCCCAAGAGGCGGCGGTCGTTGTCGGTGAAAATCGTGCCTTCGGGATTGAGTCTGGGAAATTGGCCCTCGGCCAGACCCAGAATCGCGCAGGCTTTGAGCGAAGGGGTGCGCGTCCGGTCGATGGAGCCAACCAAAACTTGATCCACCGTCGGTGGCGTAATCGCCAGTTGCAAATCCTCCAGGGCCAGATCGAGAAGCGATTGAAAATCCGGCAAATTGATCGGCACGTCGCCCAGGAGTTCGACCAATTCGTCAAAAAGAGCAGAGATCTGGTCCCAAATAAGTTTGTGCTCGGCCTGCTCCTCAAGGCGGCCGGCCTGGCCGGCTTGATCCATCCAGCGGACGATTTTGGCGCGGACGCCCAAAGTTTCGAGCAGGGTGAACACGGCTGACGCCAGACCGCCAACGGTTTGCTTCTTTTCGGTCGCCGCGCGTACGAACGGGAGTAAGGGATCGATCAAACGCCGGCGGAATGCTTCGGCCCGCGCGGCGTCGATCGATTCCGGGGATTGCTCTTGGTCATCGGATTTGCGCCGGGCGTGCCAGGGCTGAACGGGCGTCCAGAGGCCGTGATCGATGCCTTGTTGGAGGACGTAATTCTCCAGCTCATCGGCTTCCTGCGAAGCCAGGTCCGTCAGATCGGTCTTGAGCAGTGCGAGGACCGCGTCGCGTGCGAAATTGGTGCGGGCGACGGTCAGGGCCGCTCGGATGAGGCGAGGCAGGGGATGATGGGCGGCGGTACGACGGCGGTCGATGAAAAAGGGTATGCCGTGTTCGTGGAAGGAGGCTTCGATAAATTGGCGATACTGCTCCTGATCGCGCGTGAGGACGGCGAAGTCGCGGTAACGCAGGCCGCCGGCCACGAGACGACCGATCCAGCGAGCGGCCGCGTCGACTTCGGCTCGGCGATCCTCGGCTTCCATCAGTTGAATCGCGCCGGTTGAAGATGAAGCCGCGGTGCCGTCGTCCCACTTTTCCAGGCGAGATAACTCGGCGGAATCGAAGCGATGGACGCCGCGCAATAACAGGGAGTCGTCGATGGCGATTTTCTGCTCCGTGAACGTGAACCAGAGGCGGCGGTAGGCCGCCAGCGAGCGATGAAATAGATCGAGGTCATCCGGAATTTTGTGGGGATCGCCGACGGCTGGATGACTCGGATCGAGCGTGAAGGTTACGCAAACCCGACGAGAGATTTTGGCCAGCGCGGCCAACACCTGACGCTCGCGGTGTGTAAAGTCGAAAAATCCGTCCACGAAAATATCGGTGCCGCGCAGAGAGGGGGATCGGGCGATGGATTCGGTGGCGTCCGCGAGGCGGCGACTCGGATCGAGGCGATCCTGGCCGAGGAAACGGTTGTATGCGGCGGAGATCAGAGAGAGGTCGTGAATTTTGGCATCGAGAGAAGTTGGGTTCGAAGATTTGCCGGCGGCGCTGGAGAGATCGGCCGGGGCGATGCCGCAGTGTTCAAGTTCGGCCAGGGTGGCGTCGAGTTCGGCGGCCATGCCGGGTTGGAGGGCGACTTCCTTGAAGAACCGCAACTCTTTTTGCAGGGAGCGGAGGACGTGCCCGAGGACCATGCGCCTGCCGAGTTCGGAGATTTCGGCGGTGGCGGCTCCGCCGCACTCGTTTAGCACGTGTCGGCCCAAATCTTCAAACGACAGCACGCGGCAGCGGAAATAGCCGGAGAGTTCCGAGCCGCAGGCGAGTTGCCGCTCGGCCTGGAACGTCGCCTGGCGGGGGAGAATCCAGAAGATCGGCTTGCCGAGCGGGTCGGCTTGGCACTGGCGGACGATCTCCCGCAAGCACCATTGCGTCTTGCCCGTCCCGGCTCGACCTAGGATGAATTGAACGCTCATATGCTATCCGAACAATCTACTAACAAGAATATCGCGGAGGTGGGCGGCATACAAACAATTTTTCGGCTCACGCATCCGCCCAAAGGCCCTTGGTTTCGCCCTCCCCCGACGTATCGGGCAAGGGGTTCAGGCGCTCGCTTCAGGTCAGATATGAAACGGGGCGGCGATCCAGAGGACGGTCACGAACATCACGCCGCCGAAGACCAGTTTAGCGACGATACCGAGGAATTTTCCTTTGGCGGCGCCGAGGCCGATTTGGAGGGAGTCGATGGTTTTGCGGCCGAAGAGCATTTCCATGAGGGCGGCTCCGAAGAATGCCCCCAGGCAGATGCCGACGATGGTGCTCACTACGGGGATGGGGATGAACGTCAGAAAGATTCCGCCGATGATCCCGCCGATTAGACCGCCGGCGATGGACGGGTAGCCGCCGCCGGCTTTTTTAGCGGCGACGCCGCCCCAGGCTACGTCGATGATTTCCGCGATGATGGACGCCACCAGCATGGCGAGGAGGGTTTGGGGGCCGATGAATTTATAGTGGGTGAGGACGGCGTAGCCGGCGGCGGAGGCCGTCATGAGCCACAGGCCGGGCAGAGTAAAGACGGCCAGGACCATGCCGGCGATGAACAGAAAAAAAAGAATCACATAGCAGAGCCAGGGTAGCATCGTTAGATCACGATCATCCGCGAAAGCTGCCAGACCGTCCATGCCAGGAGCGCCAGGATCAGCCAGCCCAGAAGAATCTTGAGGCGGTGTCTCCATTTGTTGCGATGGAGACTTCCCGTTGTGGCCGCGATGCCGGCGAGGACTTTTTCCTCCGGCGGGGTCAGGGAAGCGTAGACGCCCGCCAGCGCGGTCGTTTGGGCTTCGAAGGCGTCGCCGGCGATCGCTTTTAGGGCGTCCGTGGCGGCGGCGAGATGATTGGCGGCGGCGGATGTGGAACAGTCCATCGCGATGGCCAATTGCCGGGAATCCAAATGCTCGCCGCGGGAGAGCAAAAATGCTTCGCGCTGCTGCTGGGGCAGATGACGCAGAGCGCGCACAAAGGCGAGATAGGACAGGCCGGGATTATCGGCATGCTGGATGAGATAATCGTTGGCCGGGCGTGGGGATGTTTTTCCCGAGATTTCGCGGATTGTCAAAATCGTGTGATGCAGGAACCAGCTGTCGGCTTCCTGGGCGGATTTCCATTTCGGGAGAAATCGGCCGCTGGCGCGCATGACCCGAACGACGGTTTTTTTAGCCGCGTTGGGGTTGCGGCACAGGGCGTGGGCGACTCTGCAGATTCGGCAGTATTGATCGCGCAGAAATTTGCGCAGCGAGGGAGATTGCAAGTCGGCGGCGTCCTCGAGGAGCTGGTCACGTTCGAGTTGGCCCGGGCGGTTGCTCAATTGGTGGCTTGAATGCAGACAGTCGCGGGTTTGATCTGAGCGACAATCTGTTCCGTGGTCAATATTTGGGGCGAGGGCCCCGTGGCGGCCGGTTCGACGCTGACATGCTGTTTAGCCAGGAACTCGCGGATGTGGCCGCTGCTGATGCCGATGCCGTAGGTGTCTTCCTTGTCGGATTCGGAAATGGTTTTCATGGAAACGATGGCCATCACGTTGCCGAATTGATCGACGATGGGTCCGCCGCTGTTACCCGGGTTGACCTTCGCGTCGGTGAGGACGTCGGCGCCGTTGATGTCGTTTTGCGATGAAGATGAGACGATGCCGCGGGTGACTTTGAGGTCGGAACCCAGGCGATCGAGGAGAGGGAATCCAAGGACGACGCAATCGGCCCCTTCGGGCGGCGTATCCGTCGGGCTTAAATGCACATACGCGACCGAGGATCTGGTCTTCACACGGACGAGCGCCAAATCTTGCGCATCATCCATGGCGACCACTTCACCCGCCCATTGCTGGTCTCCCATGGCGACCAGGAGGGTTTTGCTGCCTTTGACGACGTGGCGATTGGTGAGGATCAAGCCATCGGGCGTCAGGAAGAACCCGGTACCCTCCCAGGCCCAGTCCGGCGATGCCTCCTGGCTGGGGGGCGCTTTATCTTCCATGGGTGGGGGCATGAAAGTGAAGTCGCGCGAGGGGCCGGAGATGTTGTATTTGGCAGCCAGGAGATTCGAGGCATCGATGGCGTCGCGGAATCGCGGGAGGTCCTTGATGTTGCCGGGGGCGTCCTGCAGGGCATTGATCATGTTCTGCACGATCACTTGCGAATCTTGAATCTCCACCGCTTTCTGAAAGGTGTCGAGGGATTCCTCATAATAGCTTTGGAAGAACAGGACGATGCCGAGATTGTTGAGCGCTTCGATGGAGTGGGGGCGGAGCCGGACGGCTTCGGAATAGAAATCCTGGGCATCGTCGTATTTCTTCTCATCCATCGCGATAAAACCCATCAGGAAATTGGCGATGAACGAATTGGGATAAATCTTCAGCGCCGCCCGCAATTTTTCGATGGATTGAATCGTCTGGTGGGCATTCCACATGTCCCAGGACTGATCGATCAGGTCGTTGGATTGCTGGACCATCTCTTTGAGCTGGTCGCCGCCGATCCATTTGCCATTAACTTTTTCGGCGTGTTGGCCGATCAAATCCTGCCAGCGCTTCACTTCGGATTGGGCCAGAGCCAGATCGGGGCTATCGGGATTTTGATCGATGAATTGTTGCCAGACAGCCAGCGCGGCGACGCAGCTATCGGATTCCTCGGCACGATTGTGAGCGGCGGTAAATTCCGGCGTTGTGCCCAAAGGGCCCGTCGGCGCGCTGGAATCGGAACTGCCGGAAGCCTCGGCATCGGGCGTGTAAGTCGTCACTTGATCGGCGGGAATGAACCGGGATTGGCCGTCGGACGTCTTGATCCAATATTGATCGCCCTGGGGAATCACCGTTCCTTCCAGAACAGTGCCATCGGTAAGGATCAGCTTGGCCGCGGGGGCAACCGAAGCGCTGAGCAGCAGCGTTAGCAATCCGAGCCAACCGATTTTTAGGCTTCGCTGCGACATAGGGTTTCCGGCTGAGCCTTTGCGCTTCCACGAGGCAAAATGTAGGGCGGCATGCGCAAACGCCGGCCCAAAGCATGTTCCACATGCGCGGCAAGGAGACGATTCAGCGGATCGGTCTGATGGCGCGTCAGGCGGGGCAGGCGATCGGGATCGGCGTGGGCGGGCATCTGCCGAAGGAGGCGCAGTAGTCGATGATCTAAATTGATCCGGTCGGGAAAGGACGATTCGCAGCGGGAGCAGACGACGCCTCCGCGGGATGGAGAGAAGCCGATGGAGCCTCGGGCTTCGGGTTCCTGGGAGCAGGAGACGCAGACCGCCAGTTCGGGAAAGAACCCGGATTCGCGGAGGAGATCTAATTCAAATGCCAGGAAGGCTTCTTCACGCCGTGGCGTCGAGAGCGGGGGCAGGAGATTTTCCAGGGCGTCAAAGGCGCGTTCGTGGGGATCGCGCTCCTCGATGAGCATGCCGAGCAATTCAGCGGCGTAGAGGGCGAGATACAGGGCCCGCAAATTCTGGCGCAGACCCAGGTGGCCTTCGGAAAGTTTCCACTCCGTGAGGGTGCCCAGTTCATGGGCGGGATCGCCGGTGAAGACGGCGTGGCCGGAGTCGAGCAGATCGATCCCGCCGTCGAATCGGCTGGCGCCCGCTTTGGTTCGGCGATGCGCCCCCTTGGCGATGAGTCGCAGGATTCCGTGGCCGCGCGAGAACAGGGTCACTATCTGCGAGGTCTCGCTGTACTCGCTCTTGCGCAAACAGATGCACCGGTCGGCGGCCAGCGGCATGAAAGTATTGTACGTGGGGTGAGAGCTTTTGGGCGATTCGACG
>JBEKPV010000072.1:0-15133 GCA_049520395.1 Tepidisphaeraceae bacterium | reverse complement strand
AGTGGCGCGGGCCGGGACGCCGAGGTGGATGGGGGCAAGCTGGAGACGGGGGTGGTGATGGGGCTCGAGACGCTTAACAAATCGGCATCGTACCACCAGGCCCACTTCATCGGGACGGAAACGACTTGAATCGGAGTTGTGACGGCGGGAGTTGCGGAGCCGTCGCGGATGGAGAGGGAGTCGGTGCCGCGATTGTCGGGGAGCCACATCTGGAACTGGGAATAGCCGCCCGTGAGCTGAATCGTTTTGCTTGCGCTGAAAACGGCGCCGGAGGGGGCGGAAATTAAACTGGCGGTGACGGTGGAATTGTTGTTTGCGACGAGATCGCCGCTCGAACTGACGGCGGGCTGGGTGGCGAAAATCAGTTGCGATGCGGGGGCGGGAGCGCGACTTCGATAGCCAGCGAATCATGTTGATTGGTTTTACTTTGGGGGCGTGTATGGCTTGCCGGCGCGATATAAGGCGAGGCGGGCTTGGATTTTTTTTGCCAGATCGTCGTCGCCGGCGGCTTGGGCGAGTTGGACGGCTTTTTGGGCCGTGGCGGCGGCGGCGGTGAATTGGCCGCTGGCGGCCTGGGCGACGCTGAGCGTGTCGAGATAGGTTGCCTGGCGATTTTGGGTTAAATCGCAGGCGTGCTGGGCGAGCGGGACGGCTTGGGAGGGATCGCCGCCGTAGCTCGGATCGGCGGTCGCCAAAACCCAGGCGAGGTTGTTCAGCACGTCGACCTCGTCGGGATGATCCGCCAGCGCGGCCTTCCAATGTTCGATGGCTTCGCGTTTGTCGCCTTCTCGAAGGTAAAGCTCGGCCAGATATTTTTGAGTTTCGCCGAGGTGGGGATTGAGCATGATTGCGCGGCGATAATCCATCATCGCTTCGTCGAACTGTTTCTTGACGACGAGTTCGTTTCCGAGGTTGCCGTATGCGTCGGCGTAATCGGCTTTGCGGCGTATCGCTTCGCGGAGGATGGGGATGGCCTCGTCGACTTGGCCTCTTTCGGCCAACGTGACGCCGAGATTGTTGTAGGCGGCCCATGCGTCGGGATTTTTCTCGATGTTATCGCGCCAGAGCAATGCCTGGTCGGCGAAGAGCCTGTTCAGCTTCCAGGTGGAGAGTGCGAGGAAGAGGAATACCGCGGCTGCGGCGAGCGCGGCGAGGTATCGGGCGGGCGGGCGCTGGCGTCGCCAGGCGGTGGCCGCGGCGGCGGTGAAAAGCGCCAGGAGTCCTAGCATGGGAACATACATCCACTGATCGGCGACCCGGGAATAGGCATGCCAACTTTGGTGAAAGAAGCCCAGGACTGGGAAGATGGTGGCGGTGAAGTAGCCGAAGCCGAACAAGCAGGGGCGGCCCCAGCTTTTTCGCTTCGACCAGAATAATCCGAACAGGCCGACCCAGGCTGCGGCGGGCAAATAGGAAATCCACCAGGTTGGGTCGACCTTCCAGTTGGGATAGATCACCATCACCTTCAGGGGGAGGAGGGTTTGGTATAGGTAGAACCAGAGCGCCCAGCCGGCCAGGGCGAGTTGAGAGGGGAAGCCGATCGTGGCGGCTGGATTTTCGACGAGCATCAGCGGCGTCTGAAGGGCGATGGTCAGATATGCCCCGGCCAGGGCTAGGGCGAAAAAGGGGGCGGCGCGGCGCATATCGCTGGACGTGATTCGGCCGCGATTCCACCAGGCCAGGCCCAACAAGACGACCGGCTCCATGACGACCGAGGTCTTGCTCAGCAGCGCCAGGGCAAAGGCGATTAGCGAAAGAACGTACCATTTCCGATGTTCGTGCTGGTCAAACTTCAGATAAGACAGAATTGAAAGCGCGTAAAAGAGCATCGACAACGTATTTTTCTGCTCGCTGATCCAGGCGGCGGTGACGACATTGATCGGATGAATCGCGAAGGCCAGCGCGGCCAGCCAGGCGCCTGGGAGGGTGAGTCGCCGGAGTACGATCCAGATCAATATTGCGTCGATCGCGTGGAGGGCGACGTTGACGGCATGAAAGCCTGCGGCGTTTGGGCCCCAGAGATGCCATTGAATCCACCAGGCGGTGTAGGTAATGGGCCAATAGTCGGCCGATTCGGAGGTGAACCAAATGCGGTAGAGGCCGTTGCTGTCTTGGATGAGTCGGCCATGGACGATTAATGATTCATCATCAAATGCAAACCCGCCGCGCATGACGGGCCAATAGACGGCGAAGATAATGGAGAGGAGTAGCGCGCCGCCGAGGATCGTAATTGGCCAGGATGTCTTGGCGGGTATTGGGGAAGTTTTTGCCCCCATCGGCGACCCTCTGTGACGCTAGCGGGAAACAATATGAGCAATAGAGCAGTAGAGCAGTAGAGCAGTAGAGCAGTCGAACGCCCCGGCGCGCCGGGGCTCTGTTTCGGCTAAGGGCCGAAACGGAGAGGGGGAGATTCGAACTCCCGCTACCCTCTCGGGCAGACCGGTTTTCGAAACCGGCGCATTCAACCACTCTGCCACCTCTCCAGTAGCGGCCGGGATGGTATATCAACCGATTTCACTTCGCCAGATCGGGGCGGGATGGGGCGGAATCGCGGAGAAAAATCAGATAATCGCCGTCGGTGGCGGTGAGCGTGTAGTGATCGGTTCGAAAAAGGCGGCGCAGGAGGAGAAGGGTGTTGGTATTCTTCGTGGGGTCCTGCGTATCGGCGAAATATTGCTTGTGGATGGCCATCACGCCGGGGGGTTGATTTACGTACTGGTCTATAATCAGCGAAAGCGGCCTGGGGAGAAAATTGCAAAACGGGGGTTCGATCTGAAAGAGGAGGAAGAAGGTGTTATCCGCCGGTAACGAAGAGGCGTACATGACGGCGGCGCCGTTCATGCTGGTGTTGGGGCCTGTGGTCAGGAGGGTCGAGCCGGGGGGGGCGATCTGATCGACCGTGGCGGCGACCTGCTGGAAGGAACTGGTCAGCGGCTGATTCTGGTAATTTTGAAATTGGAAAATGGCACCGAGCAATCCGCCTGCGAGGATCGCGGCGACGACGGCCCACTGGCCGCGGGGCCAGCGATCGGCCGCGGAAGTCAGGGTCACGCCAATGGCGAGGGCCAAGAATGGGAAAAAGCTGATCCAATAGTGACTAAAGGGCCGCCGGGGCATGAGCACGACAATGACGCCCAGGACCAGCAGGCAGAGTACGAACCGGCCGTGCCGACCGCGAAGGGTTGGAAGGATTAGGAGGAGAAAAAAGGCGCCGATTGCCAGTGTACGCAGCGCATGCTGGCCGTGGGGCAAGGGGAGCGAATTTAGAAATCCGCCGGCGCCGGCGTAGAGCTGGGGATATTTGAAGACGGTGTAAAAGTATCCGTGCAAGTCGGCTATGCGCGTGAGGATTATAAGGATGAATCCCCAGCAGACGGCGCCGGCCAGAGCGATGGCAGCGGCGGCGATGAGCTTGCGGCGCCATGGAGCTGGGGAGATCAGGATCGCCCCGATGGGCAGGAAGCCGGCGACTGCGGCGTTTTGGCGAATTTGAGAGGCGATCGCCATGAGGAGGCCGATCAAAACACATTGGGCGATGGAAAACCGGCGATCGCGCCAGATGAGGTAGCCGAGAAGTAATAAAGCGGTGAGAAATGGATTGGCCCAGTGCTCGGTGGAGGGCCAGAGAAAGTCGGGATGAATTAACGGGACGAGGGCGACGAAGGCCGCGCTGCCCAGGGCGGCGGCCAGATTGCGGTGGAAGATGGCGAGAAAGAGGAAGCCCTGAAGGCCGATCCAGATTCCCTGAAAGAATCCGATGGCGTTATAGGTTTTGAAGCCGAGAATTTGCGGGAGCGCATACAAGAAAAACGCGACCGGGGGTTTATCCTGCCAGGTTTGGGAATAAAGTTTTTTTCCGGCGAGCATTTCCTTGGCGACTTGAGCGTAGGCGAAGGGGTCGGGATTTCGGGCCCAATAGGCGGCCCGCCAATAGATCAGCGTCGTGAGCAGGATCAGCGCCGCCGCTAGAGAGACCAGGGCGATCGGGGATCGAGCGCTGCGGCGGTCGTGCTGATCGAGAAGGTCAGTCATTTCATCCCTCGATGAAGAGCGGATTTAACCTGGGATATACTTTATGAGCCTCGGCCGCCGGACGTGGTCGATGTTATAAGATCGCTGGTAAATTCGCCAACGAGGTGAATGGCTGGTGGTGGGCGAGTTTGCGAACGTGAGGTAAAAAATGCCCCAATGGATGGCTATCCGTTGGCTTTCTTTTGGGAAACTGACCCACCACCGAATGGCTGGCGGCGTTGGGGATTCATGGGGCGCGACGGTGACGGATTCGCATCGAGAAATGGAACAGTAAACCCGCGAGGAAGGTCAGTAAGAGTGCGGCGAGGCTGTTGTGATCGTGGCCGGCGGCTTCGGGATCGCGCCAGAGGAGATATCCGACTATCAGGATCGCCGCCGCTCCGGTGGCGCAGAGGAGCGACATCGGGAGCCGTTTGGGGGGCTGGTTCTCCTGTGCCGAACTGTCGGCGGAAATGTTGGGCGTCGTTACCGGGAAGAGGGCGCCCAGGCACAAAGCCGCGCCCCATGCGCCGACGATTCCCAGAATGAAAACCAATGATCCGATGAGGTGCGTAAACAGAATCAGGGGTAGGAGAACCTGGGCGATTGCGGCGGCGACCAGGATGGCCACGTAGGGGGTTCCGCGCGTCGGGTGCAATTTCGCCAAGCCGGCGGGCGCGGCGCCGTCGGTCGACCAGGCCAGAAAGACCCGGGCTGCGTAGGAGAGAATCCCCGGAATCCAAAACCACGCCCAGCAGATGAATCCGAGAGTGATCAGGATCTTCATCAGCGGGCTTTGGGTTGCGAGGCAGGCGAAATATCCAAAATAGGGCTCGACTTGGGTGGAATAGACCATCCCTTTGGCCGAATCGTTTTCGTAGTTGTAAGCGATGGCGCCTTGAAAGGCGTTGCCGATGGAATGTTTGGCCAAAACTGCGATGAGCAGAAACGCGAGGGCGCCTGCCGCGAGGCTTCCGATCATGGCGCGTAATTGAGTTTTGGCGGGGTGGCGAATTTCGCCGCCGATGTTCATGGAAAAGACGGCCGCCATCAGGGCCAGGAATGGCCAAACGAGAAGCGCGACGGTGCGCTTAAGACTTCCGGGCTTGGCGCCGAACCAGCCGGCGGCTTTGGCGTGCGCGATGACGACCTGATATGGATCCTGTCCGAACGACGGGTAGGCGGCGTTGAAGTTTTGATGAAACTCGGCCGGTCCGTGGCTGAGTACGTGAAACAGAGCCAGCGTGCCGATGATGGCGATCACGAAGATGATGCGCTGGGATCGCAGGAAGGTCTGCATGCCCGAAATCGCGACCCACGCGGCCAGCCAAATGGCGAAACTTCCGACGACGAGGAGGCCCGGTGAGCCGGCGATGATGTGGACAAAATAGGGTTCGGGCCCGGGGAAACTCATCGCCAGTGGGGCCACGCCCATGATCACGAACATGCTTGACGTGGTGCAAAGGTAAAAGAGCCAGGCAATCAACTCGACAAGACTGATGGCCTGCCCCAGCGCCGGAAAACCCGCGCGAGCTATGAAGACGTAAATGCCGCCGGAACGGGGTACACTGGACGTCCAAGCCCAGAAGCCAAGGGCGACCGCGCCGGCCAGAAGCGCACCCATTAATGTGGCGATCACCAGGCTGCAATTCGGGTAGAACGCGGTGCCGAAGCGCTGGGTATAGGCGGCGGTAACGCCGATGCTGATCATTCCGAGGTTGAAAATGAAGGCGTCGAGCCCCCCTACCGAGCGGGGAAGACCGGAGGCTGAGCGCGAGAACCGGGTTTCGGAAATGTCTTGCTTCACAGACTCCATTCAATCACCACTGAATGATTTGACGCGGCGGGCCAAGCCTGGCGCCTGTAGTGGATGTGCTGGTCGAATTTATATTCATCCACCCTTTTACTCACTCGCTCCCTATTGAACCTTATCGACCTATCGGCGGGCAGAGTTTTTAAATTGGGGTGTCCGGCGTCCAGTAAGAAATGTCGGGATGGATATGGCGCGCTCGGCGCTGTAGAAAAAAGCCAGATGGAACGCTGGTCGCTGGACATCATCCGCCAGGAGGGGTTCGACTGGTGGATTTGGGTTTGCATCGTCGCGTCTTTGCTGCTGGGATTTTACGCCATCTCGCGGCGGCTGTGGAACCAGAATCACGGGTGGACATCCACGGTCTGCATCTTCGCGGCGGTGGGCGGAACGGTCGGCGTCGCCTGCTTTCCAGCGCTCCATGCTCCCATTATCGGCCTTTTCTGGACGCTGGGCATTCTGGGAATTCTGACGGCGATATTCTATCTGAATCTGCGCCCCTATGTCGGGGGGAGGCGAACGTGGATTTTGCTGCTTCTGCGAACCGCGGCCGTGACGATGCTGGTCGCGATGCTATTTGAGCCGGTGCTGCGTTACGAATCGGGCGCGGCGCCGCGGCGGCCGATGATCGTGCTGGTCGACGCGTCGGGGTCGATGTCGTTCAGCGACATCGCGGGCGGGCCGACGCGGATTCAATCCGCCTGGCAGGCGCTGCGCTCGCAAATGGCGCACATTGAAGAGCATTTTGTTCCGCAATTTTTTACGTTCTCCAGCGATGTGCAGCCGCTGAAGGAACCTGAAGACCTGGATTCGATGACGGCTGATGGGAAGGCGACGGATATTGTGGGAGCTGTGCGCGGCGCGGCGGCGGCTTCGCCCGATCCGGATACGCCGGTGCTGGTTATCAGTGACGGGCAGGATAATGTTTCGTCGGATGTCGTAGCCGGGGTTCGCGAATTTGGGCGGAGAGTTTCGACGCTGACGGCCGGGTCGGATCAGGCCGAATCGTCGGCGATCGCGGGCGTGGCTATCGATTCGGTCGATTGCGGGGAGGATTTGCTGGTGGGTCATGGCAATCCGGTTGTCGCCACGATCAAATCGTCGGCGCTGGCGGATCGTCTGGTCCAAGTGAAATTCTCCGAGATCGACGATTCGGGGAAATCGATCGGCGAAGTGCAAATCAAGCCGCTGGTTCTCCAATCTTCGGCGGTTGGGCAAAAAGTGGGGTTCAACTTTAGGCCGAACGTTTCGGGCATCCATCGACTGGCGGTCTGGATCGATCCAATCCCGGGGGAGCGGACGGTGGTCAACAATCGCCAGGAGGTTCAGACGCTGGCGGTGGACCCGCGGATCAAGGTTCTTTATATCGAGGGGCGCCTTCGGCCGGAATATACGTATTTGCACCGGCTGCTGGAGCGCGATCCGAATCTTGAATCCTCGACCCTGCTGCGACTGCGGGAAAATCAATTCACCAGCGGCGAGCAAGGCGGTCAAGCGGTCGAGCAGCTGCCGGCGACGCTCGACGATTGGAAACATTTCGACGTGGTCATTCTTGGGGATCTGGATGCCAGTTATCTTAATAGTTCGTGCCAAGCCTCACTGGAGCAGGCCATCTCAGGGGGAATCGGATTTATCATGATCGGCGGCGAGAGCAATTTTGCGGCCGGTGATTATGGCGGGTCCTTGATCGAAAAAGCGCTGCCGGTCTGGATGGACCCGGGCGCGGCGGTGGCGGACAAAACTGACTTCGTTCCCCAAATCACGCGCGATGGTGAAGCTCATCCTATTCTTGACGGTTTGCGGGATTGCTTCGTCGGGCCCGATGGGCAAACGACGGACCAGGCGGTCACGCCTTTGCGCGGCGCGATAGCCGTCGGAGGCGCTAAAACTGGGGCGCAGGTTCTGCTGGTTCGCCCGGGCGGAGGGGGCCAGATCGTGCTTGCGGTGCAGCGCTACGGCGCGGGGCGAAGCGCGGCCTTCACGGCGGATACGACGTACCTCTGGAAGTTGGCCGATCCACGTCAAAGTCCTGATGCGGTTTACGATCGGTTCTGGGGACAACTCATCCGCTGGCTCGCCGGCTCGGACGTGCGCAATCGCCCCAGCGGGCCCGGCGTGGTCGGAATGCTGGACAAATCGGTCTATCAATACGGGCAAACGGTGCGAATCCGCGCCCTGGTCCGGGCGGATCGCGGGATCGCGGCCGAATCGGCGCAAGTCATGGTCTCGGAGCGTCTGGCATCGAATGAATCGTCGAGCCGGCAATTGACGCTTTCTCCATCGCCGGATCGGGTGGGAATATATCAAGTGACTTTTCCGGACCCATCGCAGGATTTGAAATCGCTGCCGGCGGGCGATTATGTTTTGGAATTGACGGCACAAAAGGACGGACAGGCTTTGGGCGAGCAGCAATTGAAATTCACGGTGGCCCCCCCCGCCGACGAAATGCTGAAGCTGGCGGCTAATCCGCAACTGATGACGCAAATCGCCGAGGCCACGGGGGGATATAGCGGGCCTCTGGATGATCTTCCAAGCGTGGTGGATGAAATGATCCGCGCCGACCCGGCAACACAAGGCGGTGGCCAGCGTTCTTTGGCGCTGGACAATTTCGCGCGCGTCGGTGCGGTGGTGATCGGCTCACGACACGATTGGGCGGAGAAATTCGACTTGCCGATGCAGGCGGCGATGGTTTTTGTGCTGTTGTCGGCGGAGTGGATTTTGCGGAGGCGATGGGAATTGCAGTAATTGGGGCGGGCGGAAAGGAGTAGGCTACTGCTGGGATGTGCCGTAGTAATTGGTTACTGCGATTGCCTGGTGCACGGCGGGGACGGGGAGGTAGACGACTCTTCCGTCGCCGTAGAGGACGTTGTCGCCGCGATTGTCGTGATCTGAATCTTTTTCATAGATCACCAGGGCGTTGGGGGAAGCGGGGCTTTTCATTCCTGCGCCCATGTAGACATAGTCGGAATTCAGATTCACCCACTGCACGGCTTGATCGATCGTCATATTGATCGGGGGCGTGGTGCCGGTGCCGGGGCAGACGAAGAGTTTGAGGTCGAGACTCTGGTCACGATAGAGACTTCCCAAATCGGGGGGATAGTCACCGTTGTTGTTATTCGCGTAGGCGATGATGGCCTGGCTGATCTGCTGAATGTGCTGGGCGGACTGGACGCGATTGGCGGCGTCACGGCCGGCGTTGATGGCGGGTAACATGATGGTCAAAAACATGAGGGGGACGAGGAGAATGCCGACGCCTCCCAAAGCGGTTCCGGCGATGGCCATGCCCTTGCCGCCGACTTGGGGGTCTTTGGTTTTATTCAGAGCGATGACGCCGAAGATGACGGCCATTAAACTTGCGATGGGTAGGCAAAGGATCAAACCGCAGACGAGGCTGGCGACGGCCATGCCGTTGGGTTGCTGCTGCGGGCGGGCCATTGGGAGTACGGTCGTTGCGTAGACCGGATTGGCGGCGACGAATTCCTGATTGCATTTGGCGCAGGGAAAGCGCTGGCCGATTTGCCAGGGTTCCATCGAGTACACCTGCCCGCAATGGGGACAGGAAGTTTGGCCTGTTTGCATCATGATCTCCCCTAAATCCGAAGTCCCATCTGGACTTTACCACAAGAATTGGGCTCCGGCGCGGCGGTCGATGAAGGCCCGATATTCACCGCCTTATCAATAGTGCAGCCCTCGCCCCCCCTTTCAGCGCTGGCTTGGGCGTCAGTCCACCAAAGTTTCTCTTCTTTATCAACCGAATTATACGGTGCCGTAATTCGGTCCCTAGAAAACGGCGAAGTCGGATTCTTTATGGGCATGGAATCGCATGAATGAAAGAGTCAGTGTGATTTTCGTCGTGGCGATGGCCATGCTCAGCGTTCCGGCAATGGGGCAATTAGCGGCGGTCCCGGCAACTCAGCCGGCGTCGGACGACCTGACCAGTCTCAGCATCGACCAGCTGATGAATGTAGAGGTGAGCAGTCCGAACAAGCACGAGGAACCGCTCGCCGATGCCCCCGGCGCGGTTACCGTCATCAGCGAGGAGGACATCGCCCGTTCCGGACTCGATAGTATTCCGGAGTTGCTGCGCCTGGTCCCCGGCATGGACGTGGCGCGGATGGACGCTAACAGTTGGGCTATCAGTTCCCGCGGATTAAATAATCTGCTGGCGAACAAACTTGAAGTCATTTCGGACGGGCGCACCGATTACGACCAGAACTTCGCCGGCGTTTACTGGGACGCGCAGGATTACGTGTTGCAGGACCTGAACCGGATTGAAGTCATCAACGGCCCGGGTGCGTCGCTGTGGGGCGCTAACGCGGTCAATGGGGTGGTCAACATCGTTACCAAGCCTGCCGATGCTACCCAGGGCCTGCTGGCCAGCAGCACGATCGGCACGGACGGCGAGAATGTCTCGGTTCGATATGGCGGGCAACTCGACGGCGATACCTACTGGCGCGCCTACGCGAAACTCAGCACCACCGAGAATTTCAAAAATCCCGATGGGTCCGATGCCAACGACGGGTGGCAGTCGATGCGCAGCGGATTCCGGGTGGACCATTACGGCACGCCGGAGGATACCCTCACGCTTGAAGGCGATACGTTCACCGAACGGGCCGGGCAGACCAATGACGTGCCGACATTCGCCGCGCCCAACGAGGCGTTGATCCCCACGACGATCGACGCGTCGGGGGTCGATTTGATCTCGCGCTGGACGCATGTATCCGATCCAACATCCGATTTCGCCCTCCAGTTTTATTACGACCGGTACAATCGCGACGAGTACGTTCTGGACAGCTCGATCGATACGTTTGATTCGGATTTCCACGATCGCTTTCCGCTGGGAGATCAGCAGGAGTTGACCTGGGGCGGCGGCGCTCGCCTGACGCTGATCGACGATGTGAGTACGTCGAGCGTTGTCGTCAATCCGGGAGCGCAGCAGGATTATCTGATCAATCAATTCGTGCAGGACGACGTCGCGCTGGTGCCGGACCGCCTTCATTTTTTTGCCGGGACCAAGTTGGAGGAGAATAATCTGACGGGATTGGAAGTTCAGCCGTCGGCGCGGCTGCTGTGGACGCCGAACAAAACGAATTCGATCTGGGGCGCTGTTTCGCGCGCCGTGCGTACGCCGTCGGTCGGCGACCGGGATACGTTTTTTGTGGAGTCGCGGAGCACCGTAGCCGGCACGCCGGTGGAAACCGATCTGGTTCCCAATTCCGATTTCGGGTCCGAAGAGATGATGTCCTACGAACTCGGATATCGCGCCGAGCTGACGGACGCGTTTTCCGTCGACGTGAATGGCTATTATGATCACTACGATCAATTAAGCGATTTTCTAGTTGGCGCGCCGACGTTTGTAACGACGCCCTTCCCGCACGTGCAGGTGCCGCTGACTCAGTTGAACAACGCCTCCGGTCCCATTTATGGCGGGGAAGTTGCCGCCAGTTGGAAGGTCGAGGACGACTGGCGGCTTACGGCCTCGTACACCCTGACCCAAAGCCATATTCGTTCGGCCATCAGCCCCGTCACGGCGGAGCAAGCGAACGGTACCGTCCCGGTCAATCAATTCCAGTTCCATTCCGATTACAACCTGACCAAGGACCTGGAATTCAACACCGGCACGTATTACTACGACCGCCTAACCTACGGCAATGTGCCTGCTTTCGTGCGGCTCGATCTGGGAATGACCTGGCGTCCACGTCAGGATCTGGAACTCAGCGCCGGCGTGCAGAATTTACTGGACAATCACCACCAGGAATTCTCGAATCAGGGGGGCTTTGTCCAAAACAGCGAGATTCCGCGCAATTTTTACGGGCAGGTGACGATCAAATTCTAAACGCTGCCGGGGAAGGTGACTTCCAGCCAGAGACATTCGGAGATCGCTTCCAGATCGGCCCCTTTTACCGAAGCGGGAACCAGGAGGGTGTCGCCTTTGGAGAGGAGCAGCGTGTGCGGGGCGGCGGAGGCGCGAGCGTGGCCATCGAGCATCATGATGACGGCGGGGCCGGCCGGCGCGGGGGATTGCGAACCGGGCTTGCCGCGCTTGGCGGCGATATGGAAATATTCGCATTGGACGGCGCCCGCCGTTGGAGGCGTGGGCTTGCCGGCGAAATCGATGCAGGCCATGGCCTGATCGACGTGCAGGTTTCTGAGCTTTCCCGTGGCCGGGTCGACGCGATTGAAATCGAAGAGCCGGAAGGTGGTGTCGCTGGGAGTTTGAACTTCGGCGGCTAAAATTCCCGCGCCGAGCGCGTGGACGGTTCCACTGGGGAGATAAAAGGATTGACCGGGGTGGACCATGACCGATTCGATCAATTCGTCCACGGTTCCTGATTGGGTGGCGGCGTGGAGCTTGGCTGGGGTTACGCCGGGTTTGAGGTCTTTGAGGAGGCGAGAGCCGGGGTCGGCTTGGACGATATACCAGGCTTCGCTTTTTAGATGGGCTTCTGGATGGGCGGCGGCATAATGGCGGTCGGGGTGGACCTGGAGGGAGAGGTCCTGGGCGGCGTCGAGGAATTTGATGAGGATGGGGAATTGGCCGTGTGGGCCGACGAGGGGGAGATCGCCGTAGAGATCGGGGCCGAATTGGAGGACGAGGTCGTGGAGGGTTTTGCCGGCGAGGGGGCCGGAGGCGACTTCGCTGCTGAGCCAGTGGCCGGAGTTGTCGGCTACGCCGGGGGGGAAGTCGTAGAGTTCCCAGCTTTCGCCGATGGGTTTGCCCGGGGGGAGGGTTTTGCCGAGAATTTGCTCGATCTTCCGGCCGCCCCACATCTTTTCCAAATATCGGGGCTTGAATTTCAGGAGATTGAGCGACATCGTGGCATTATTGATAAGATAAAAGGGTCTGGCCGACAACATGGAGATTTCTTCTTGAGCCAATCCAACGGACACGTCAAATACTTTGTGCTGGACACCAATGTGCTGCTGCATAATCCATCCGCGATTTTCATGTTTGCCGATAATGAAGTGATCATTCCGTTCGATGTCATCGAAGAACTGGATCGATTTAAGACGAACACCGACGACCTAGGGCGAAATGCGCGGGCGGTTATCCGACATCTGGACGCACTGCGACAAAGCGGGAATCTGGCGGAGGGAGTTCCTTTAAAAGAATCCGGCGGGCGGCTGCGCGTGGTGCTGGAGAGCAATACGGACGCTTGCCCGATGCTGACGGGAAACTCGCCGGACAACCGGATCATCTGCTGCGCTTATGGGCTGAATCGGGAGGGGAAACGAGTCGTATTCATCACCAAGGACATCAACGCGCGCATCAAAAGCGATGCGATGGGACTGGTGACGGAAGATTTCGAGGCGGAGAAGGTCGATTTTGAGCGGCTGTTTACGGGGTGGCGGGAACTGACCGTGCCGTCGGATGCGATCAATCGGCTTTTTTCCGAGAAGGAATTGCGCATCGAGATTGAGGATCCGCACGCGAATGAATTTTTTCTGCTGAAGGACGAGACGGACCCGGCGCATACGGCCATCGGACGGCTGCGGGCGGATGGGACGATGTTTCCGGTGAGGGCGAGACGGGGGCCGATTTTTGGGATTATGCCGCGGAATTTGCAGCAGACCATGGCTTTGGATTTGCTTTTGGATGATTCGGTGAAGCTGGTTTCGCTGATTGGGGCGGCTGGGACGGGGAAGACTTTGCTGGCGCTGGCGGCGGGATTGGTGAAGACGTTGAATGAAGAGGTTTATCACAAGCTGCTTTGCGCGCGGCCGATTATGCCGCTGGGGCGGGATATTGGGTATTTGCCTGGGGATAAGGATGAAAAGCTGACGGCCTGGATGCAGCCGATTTTTGATAATCTTTCTTATCTGCTTTCGAATCGGTTGACCGCGGAGAGTAATTCACATGCGGGGCATGCTTCGCTTTCTTCGGTGGAGCAGCGGATTCAGCAACTGATGGAGAGTGGGCAGGTTATTTTGGAGCCGCTGACTTATATTCGGGGGAGGAGTATTCCGCATCAGTTTATGATTGTGGATGAGGCTCAGAATTTGACGCCGCATGAGGTGAAAACGATCGCCAGCCGTGTTGGGGATGGGACGAAATTGGTGCTGACGGGGGATGCTACGCAGATTGATAATCCTTATTTGGATAGCAGTAGTAATGGGCTGTCTTATCTGGTCGAGCGGCTGAAGGGGAAGGCGATTGTGGGGCATGTGACGCTGGAGAAAAGTGAGAGGTCGGAATTGGCTAGTTTGGTGACGGCGAGTTTGTGAAGGGGCTTTGGAAAGTTCATAACGTCTATGCATTTCTTCGCGTGCTTCGCGCCTTCGTGGTTAAATCAAATTCGTTTTACCGCGAAGAAACGAAGGACGCGAAGGGGAAATGGAAATGCGGTTTACTGTTGGCCGATTTGGCGGAGGAATTCTTGCTCGGGTTTCTCCGCCATAATAGCTTTATTCATCTTAGTTCGAGGAATTGGTTTGTTGTTTAAATTCTTCCACCAGAATAGACACGACATCTTTAATTGTTCTGGCCGCGCGATGAAATCGATTGGCAATTCTATCTACATCTTCGTCATTTAATCGCAGATTCAAGGAAATGGCCGTGCCCAAAATCACTTCGAAGGCGTAAGGGGGCAAGGTACCCGAAAGCGCCCGCAAGGACCGTTCGTTGTCCCACGGGTAAATGATCTCGGGAGGAACTCTGTAACTGTTTGCAATCGCTGTGCGGGCGGCGGTTACAATCGTCTTGGGCAACTCCGCTAGGCCGCAGTCGTTGCAGAAGTCATCCAAGCTTTGCAACGGTCGGCGCTTAAGTAATTGAGCGCGAACGATTTGACGTGAAACCGACACCAAAAGAATAAATGCAGGAAATATAAAAATAGGGAATACGCTGAACCATCCTCTGGGGCCGCCGAAGGCACCCAATAGTAGCAGGCCGAGTGTAATGAGGATCAAGAAGACGAGGGTTGACCTGTAAAGGACGGAGTTCCATTTCCACAACTTTGGTTCCTTTCGATTACAAGCTGATATCCATCGCCGTTGCGAAAAACTGATGCCGGATAAATCCCCGGCGTACAGCTTTCCAAGAACTGGCTCATAACCCCATTGATTGAATCGAGAGAGCCCCACAGTGTCCCTCCGGCAATTGCTTATAGTTTTCCGATTCGGCTTAGAAATCCTTTTTTGGTTAGGACGGGGACGTTTAGTTCCTTGGCTTTGTCTAGTTTGCTGCCGGCTTCGGCGAGGGCCAGGACGTGAATGGAATAAACGTTCGCGTCACCGCTATTTCATGAGATCTTCGATAATATCGCATATGTTACAGTTCACTCAGGAGTGCATTAACCTCAAACCTAGCCC
>JBEKPV010000071.1:0-15236 GCA_049520395.1 Tepidisphaeraceae bacterium | reverse complement strand
CGTTAAGCGAGTCCGAGGCGCCGGCGTGATACTGACTTACGCGGCTCTCCTGTTAGCCGGTGGTCTGATGGTCCTCCCATTTCTCTGGCTCATCTCCACCAGTCTGAAAACCGTCCCGCAGACCATGGAATATCCCCCGCGCTGGATTCCCAATCCGGTGATGCTGAAAAATTTCTCCGACGTTCTGCGCAATCCGCGCGCTAATTTCGCCCTCTGGACCCGCAACACGCTCATCATTGCCGCACTTACCGTCACCGGCGTGACCTTCTCCAGCTCGATCGTCGCCTACGGATTCGCACGCCTGAAATTCCCCGGCCGAGGATTTCTATTCGGCCTGATGCTCTCCACCATGATGATTCCCTTCCCCGTCTTGATGGTCCCCCTCTATACCATCTTCCGCTGGCTGGGCGATCACACCGGCATCCAATGGCTCGGCACCTTCCGGCCCCTCTGGGTCCCCGCCTGGTTCGGCTCCGCATTCAGCATCTTCATGCTCCGGCAATTTTTCGTAACCATCCCCGACGAACTCTCCGAAGCCGCCCGCATCGACGGGTGCTCCGAGTGGGGCATCTACTGGCACATCATTATGCCCCTCTCCCGCCCGGCCCTGAGCGTCGTCGCACTCTTCACCTTCATGTATGTCTGGCGAGATTTCCTGGGCCCCCTCGTCTATCTCCAGCGAGCCAGCCAATTCACCCTCACCCTGGGCCTGCAATCCTTCCAATCCCAAAACGGCGGCACCAGTTGGAACCTCCTCATGGCTGCCAGCCTCCTGGTCATCGCCCCGGTTATCCTCCTGTTTTTCCTGGCGCAGCGAACTTTCATCCAGGGCATCGCGACGACCGGCATGAAAGGTTAAGCTTGCCCGATCCCAACCCAAGCCCCGCAAAGGCGTTACAGTCGTCTTAAACGTTAATGTACGGGACCATAAGAGCCGATGAACGGGTTGGACATATAGTACGTATAAGGATGGAGGCCGACGTACATGACCAGCAAATACGCCTATTCGTTAAGCGGCGATCAATACCGCGGTCCGTTTTCCAGCCGGGAAGAGGCTCTCGCCCAAGCCCTGGCCGCCGCCCGCAGGTCCACCGCCTCCCCCCAGTCGATATATGTCGGCCGCATGGTCCCCGGCGACGCCAAGACCGGCGGCCACGCCCGCGCCGTCCTGTCCAACATGACCGCCCGCGCCCGCGAGGAATTCGACGACTCCGCCGGCAACTATCTCAGCAAACTCACCAAGCCCCAAATCGAAAAGCTCGACCAGGCCCTGGAGCTGGTCATCCGCAATTGGCTCCAAAGTGAAAACCTGATGCCCACGTTCTTCAAAGTCGAAGCCATCGGCGAATATCCCGTTCCCGCCAGTACCGAGACCTATTCCCCTTCCGATTACCGCGAAGTGCAGGAAATCGGCAGCGGCGAATATGAAGGGTGAGGTTTGTTCTGCTTTCCTTGCTTGTTCCGCCCGGATCGCATCGTTATCCTTGCAAACCGTGGGTTAAATTCGAAATTCGAATGACGAAATTCGAATAAATGTTCGAATGACGAAATTCGAATTTCGTCATTCGAATTTCGAATTTCATGTTGGAGCCCAACATGCACGTAACCGTCTGGCACGAATTCCGCCACGAAAAGCTCAACCCCAAGGTCGCCGAGATTTATCCGAATGGCATGCACGAAGCCATCGCCTCCCACTTGCGGCGATCGCCCGACCTGCTAGTCCGCACCGCGACGCTCGACCAGCCGGATCACGGCCTGACTCCGGAAGTCCTGGCCTCCACCGACGTCCTGACCTGGTGGGGCCACCACGCCCACAAAGAAGTCCGGGACGAAATCGTCGAAAAAGTTTTTCAGCGCATCCTCTCCGGCATGGGCTTACTGGTCCTCCACAGCGCGCACTTCTCAAAAATTTTCAAAAAACTAATGGGCACCGGCTGCGACCTGAAGTGGCGCGAAGAAGAAAACGAACGTGAAATCCTCTGGGTCACCCGGCCGGGCCACCCGATCGTCAAGGGAATCGACGACCACTTCATCATCCCGCGCGAAGAAATGTACGGCGAATTCTTCGATGTGCCGGAGCCGGAATGCACATTTCTGATCAGCAGCTTCGGCGGCGGCGAGGTTTTTCGCAGCGGATGCACCTGGACGCGCGGGGCGGGGAAAATCGTCTACTTCCGGCCGGGGCATGAGACCTTCCCGACGTATCACGATGCGAATGTTTTGAAAGTGATTGAGAATGCCGTGCGGTGGCTGGCGCCGACGGCTGCGGTGCCGCAGACTTATGGGAATCGGAAGCTGGGGTGGGTGGAACGGAAGTGAAATGAACATGCTCTATGGCAGCGGAGTTCGGCTGTTGCCGCGGTAGGTCACGGCGAAGCCTTCCAGGCGATCACGCCTGCCGCTGTCGCGGCTCGGATCAGGTCGCCGTCGATGGTCGCCAGAGGCAGATTTTTCCTCTGCGCGAGTTCCAGATAAGCCGCATCGTACACGGTGAGAGTGTGCCGGCGGGCGAGTTCAAGCACGACAGTTTCACGCGGCTCGTCATCCACTTCAAAAGGAAGAACGCGAAGATCAGCCAAAAACGTTCCAGTTTGGTGCGCGGTAATGCGTTTGCGGCGCTCTCCCATTAACAAGGCGTTGCGAAGTTCAAACCAGAATAGGGTGGGAACAACGGCTCGATCCGCGTCGATCGCGTCAAGTACCGCCTTCGCGTAGGCGGCATCTTCATCAGGGAATATCAAGCTAACGATGACGGAGGCATCGGGAACGATAGCCATTAGAGCCGATGTCCTTCATGGATCATTGACTTCAATTCTTCCCGGCTCATTTTGCCGCCGAACCCGGACATTGCCTTTAATCGCGCAACCGCGGCCGCCGAGGCTTTTCGGTCGCGCGCACCTTCGGGAGGCATCAATCTGCCGACGGGCCGGCCGTGCTTGGTGATCTGGAATGCCTCCCCATGCTCGGTCCGTTCCAGCAGCTCGCTTAACCGGGTCTTGGCTTCAAATGCCCCAATGGTCTCCATTTAAGTTCTCCTAGTTGTCAACTAGTTGATTGTACGATCATCGGCCCAATCCGGCAAGAGCTTTGCCATCAAATTCACATCGTTGCGGGATGCTTTTTTCAGGGCTGCGCCAGAAAAGAGCCTCTCTAGGGGCCTTTTTTCGTTTGCAGGCTGCGCCGCGACGCGACGATAAAATGGACCTTCAAATCGCGCACAAAATCGGTGTTGGTCCAGGGTTTTTTCCGGGTAGCCAACCCTAACCTAATCTATACTGACGCTTATCCTAACGCGGAGGAGCCCCTATGCCTTACGCCACCGGTGACATCAGGAATGTCCTTTTGTGTGGTCACGGCGGCAGCGGCAAAACCACCCTGATCGACAACATGCTCTTGGCCGCCGGGGCGGTCACACGCAAGGCCTCCGTCACCGACGGGAGCAGCTTCAGCGATTTCGAAAAAGAAGAAAAAGAACACAAACATTCCATCTATTCCTCAATTCTGCACCTGGATCATCTCGGCAAACGCATCAATTTAATCGACGCCCCCGGCAGTCCCGATCTGGTCGGCCAGGGGATCGCCTGTTTACCCGCCGTCGAGACCGTCGCCGTCGTGATCAATGCCGCCAGCGGCATCGAAGTCGTCACCCGACGCATGATGGAAATCGCCCGCGCTCTCGATATCCCCCGCGCCATCATCATCAACAAAATCGACATCCCCGACATCGATCTCCGGGGCTTGGTCTCTCAGATTCAAGCCTCCTTCGGCCACGAATGCCTCCCCATCAATCTCCCCACCGGCGGCGGCAAAGCCGTCGTCGAGTGCCTGCTCAACAACAGCGGCGAAAGCGATATTCTAAACGTCCCCGATTCCCACACCGCCATCTTGGATCAAATCGTCGAGCTCGACGAAACTCTCATGGAGCGCTACCTGGCCGGCGAAGACCCGAATTACGAAGTCCTGCACGCCCCCTTCGAAAAAGCCATGGATCAGGCCCACGTCGTGCCGATCCTCTTTACCGACGCCAAGGCCGGCGTCGGGATTCCCGAGCTACTCGACGCCATCGCCAAGCATTTCCCCTCCCCGCTCGAAGGCAACCCGCGCCCGTTCCTCAGTTTCCGCGGCAGCGCCGGCGCGGGCCAACCGCAGGAAGAAATCCCCTACGATTATCACAACGACGCCGGTAAACCCCTCCTCGCCCACGTTTTTAAAGTCACCACCGATCCCTACGTGGGTAAACTCGCCATCTTCCGCGTCCACCAGGGGAAATGCGGCGGCCAAACCCAGGTCTACATCGGCTACAACAAAAAACCCGTCAAACTCGGCCACGTCTTCCATCTCCAGGGCAAAGACCATCGCGAAGCCCAGGAAATCATCGCCGGCGACATCGGCGCCGTCGCCAAGATCGAGGAAATCCATACCAACGACGTCCTCCACGACGATCACGCCCTCGACAGCGTCCACCTGCGCCCCCTGACGTTCCCCACGCCCATGTATGGCCTGGCCATCGCCCCCAAAGCCCGCGGCGACGAACAAAAACTCTCCGTCCAACTTTCCAAAATAGCCGAGGAGGACCCCACCTTTCGCTGGGCCACCGACCGCCAAACCCACGAAGTCGTCATCAGCGGCCTGGGCGAACTTCACCTGCGCCTGGTCCTGGAGCGCCTGGCCAATCGCGCCCTCCACGTCGACACCAAACCTCCAAAAATCGCCTACAAAGAAACGATTTCCACCGGCGCCGAAGGCCACCATCGCCATAAAAAACAGACCGGCGGCGCCGGCCAATTCGGCGAAGTCTTCCTCCGCATCGAGCCCCTCGAACGCGGCAAAGGTTTCGAATTCGTCAACGAAGTCTTCGGCGGCGCCATCCCCGGCCAATACATCCCGGCCGTCGAAAAAGGCGTCCGCGATCTCCTCGAGCAAGGCGTCGTCGCCGGCTACCCCCTCCAGGACGTCCGCGTCTGCGTCACCGACGGAAAACACCACCCCGTCGACAGCAAGGAAGTCGCCTTCCGCACCGCCGGCAAATTCGCATTCAAGGAAGCCGTCCTAAAGGCCCGCCCTGTTCTATTGGAACCAATCGTCAACATGGAAGTCATCGTCCCCGAAGACAAAATGGGAACCATCACAGGCGATCTCTCCGGCAAACGCGGCCGAATCCAGGGGACCGACGTCCTCCCCGGCGGCATGGCCCAAATCAAAGCCACCGCCCCCCTGGCCGAGGTCATGCAATACCAATCCCAACTAAAAAGCGTCACCGGCGGCCAAGGCAGCTTCGCCATGGAACTAAGCCACTACGAACCCGTCCCACCCTTCGTCCAACAACAAATCGCCGGCCAATATAAACCGAGAGCGGAAGAGGAATAAGCACCAAATGACTGTCCTCGTTCGCATCAAGCGCGCCGTGCTCGCGGGCCGGTTCGAATTGAGTGAGAAGGCGCGCATCGAAATGTTTGCAGACGGGCTCTTCGAGCAGGATCTGGTCCAGGCGATCGCTAGCGCCAAACGAATCGACAAGACTTTACGGACATCAAGCCCATTTCATCGCCGTCGCGAGCGGCTCTACGTCATTATCAGCGACAATTTGCTCGGCGCGCGATTATACACTAAGGGAAAATTCGTTGAATTAGACGGGGTCGAGACGTACTATTTCTTTATATCTGCGAAATGCAGCGATTGATATGCCAGCAGTCAGAACCTGTCCAACCTGTGGTGTCGGCAAGCTCCGGCGCGTGACACGCGACGTCGAATGCAATTTCCGTGGCCACGTCTATATCGCGCCGGATATCGAATTCTCCGAGTGCCCGAACTGCGGCGAAAAGCTCTACGATCAGCAGGCATTGAGAAAGATGGAGTCATTCCGACCAAAAGGTCGCCGTAAAGCGCGAGTCGCCTGATCCAATCCCCCAAAATTGATACGCGCTCCCGAGACAGGACTATAATCGTGCCTCCAATGCGCGCCTGGCTCCTCGATCAATTCGAAGGCTTAAGTCACCTCCATCTCGTCGAGGCCTCCGATCCCCAGCCCGCCTCCGGCGAAGTCGTTCTCGACATCCAATTCGCCGCGCTCAATCCAGCCGACCGATATCTTTCCCAGGGAGACTACCCCGCGCGCCCGCCCCTCCCGCACGTCCTTGGCCGCGACGGCATCGGGACCGTCGCCGCCCTCGGTCCCGGCGCCCATCAATTCAAAATCGGCCAGCAGCTGCTCATCCTCCGCGGCGACACCGGCGTCAACCGCTGGGGAACCTTCGCCCAGCGCGCGGCCGTCGCCACGGATTCACTGGTCATTCCTCCCGATGGGTGGACCCCCCAGCAATCCGCCGCCGCGCCGCTGGTTTACCTCACCGCTTATCAAGCCCTCACCCAGTGGGGCGATTTGCCCCCATCGATCGTCCTGATCACCGGCGCTTCCGGCGGCGTCGGTGTCGCCGCCATCCACTTGGCCAAAGCGATGAACCATACCGTCGTCGCCCTCTCCCGAGGCTCAACCAAACGCCAAAAACTTTTGCAGGTCGGCGCCGATCACGTCATGGATCCAACGCAAGCCAATTGGCCAAAGGAGTTGCTAGAACGACTCGCCGATCGCCGAGTCGACCTGGCCGTCGACAATATCGGCGGCCCGCTCCTCCCGCAGGTGATTCAAACCATGGCCCCCGGCGGGCGAATCAGCCTCGTCGGAAGATTGGCCGGCCCCGTCCCCGAATTCAACACCGCCGCGCTCTTCTTCCGCCGCCTGAAACTGGGCGGCGTCGCCGTCGGAACCTATTCCCGCCCCCAGGCCCACGCCGCCTGGCAAGCCGTCGTCCGATTGCTCGCCCAAACCGGCGCCAAGCCGCTAGTCGACGCCGTCTTCCCATTCGACCAGCTTCCGCAGGCTTTCCAGCGTCTGGCCGACGGCCCAATGGGGAAGATTCTGCTGAAAATCGGCATCTAAACTAAATCTCTTTTCCTTCGGTGTCCCCTGTCGTAGGCTGTTGGGGATGAGTGATAAGCCGCCGGCTCTTCAGGCGCAGCAGATTCCACGCGATGCGAAATTCGCCATCGTCGCCGCCCGGTTTAACGACGGAATAGTCGAAGAACTATTGCGAGGATGCCTGGCTCGCCTGGCCGAATTGGGAGTCGACGAAAAGCGCGTCCATATTACTCGCGTCCCCGGCGCCTTCGAATTACCGGTCGCCGCTCAATGGGCCGCGCGCACAAAAAATTTTTCCGCCGTGATCTGCCTCGGCGCCGTAATCCGCGGCCAAACCCCGCATTTCGATTTCATCGCCGCCGAAGCCGCCCGCGGCATCCAGCGCGTCGCCCTGGACGAATCGCTGCCCATCATCTTCGGCGTCCTGACGACGGACAACGAACAACAAGCTCTCGACCGCGTCGGCGGCTCCCAGGGCCACGCCGGCCGCCGCGCCGCCGACGCCGCCGTCGAAATGGTCGCCGCCAGGCCTCGAAGTAAACCATGACCCACATGCGAAAATCCCGAGAACTCGCCCTCCAGGCCCTTTTCCTGTGGGACGTGCAAGGCGACTGCGACCTCAAAGCCGCCGAGCAGATCATGTCGGACGTCATCGACGACTCCACCGTCCGCATGCGCGCCATGCAGATGGCCGAGGCCGCCTGGGCCATCCGCCAAACCACCGACGCCTCGCTGGAGCGCCTCGCTCCGCAGTGGCCCCCGCGCCGTCAGCCCGGCGTCGATCGCGCCATCCTCCGCCTGGCCGTCTGGGAAATCACGCAAACCGGCACGCCCCCCAAGGTCGTCATCGACGAAGCCATCGAGCTGGCAAAAGAATTCTCCACCGAGCAAAGTCCCGCCTTCATCAACGGCGTCCTCGACGCCGTCCTTCGTGAAACGCACCCAAAAACCGACACACCCGCATGAGTTTCTTTTCCAAAACGCTCGACAAACTCAAAGGCGCGCTCCGCAAAACCGCGGCCGTCCTCAACACCGACGTCCGCACGCTCTTCATCCCCGGCCGCCAGATCGACGACGCCTTCCTCGGCGAACTGGAAACCAAATTCCTCCAGGCCGACATGGGCGCCGCCAACGTCGAAAAAATCATCACCGAAATCCGTCAGCGCTGGCAGCAAGGCAAAATCAAAAACGCCGGCGAAGCCGAGCAAATCGTCCGCGCCCAGCTGCTCACCGGCTGGCCTACCCAGGACCGCGAACTCCGCCTCGCCCCCTCCGGCCCCACGGTGATCCTCGTCGCCGGCATCAACGGCGCCGGTAAAACCACCAGCATCGCCAAACTGGCGTGGCTGCTGAAAGACCAGATGCACAAAAAAGTCATGGTCTGCGCCAGCGACACCTTCCGCGCCGCCGCCGTCGAGCAGCTCACGATCTGGTCCCAGCGCATCGGCGTGGAGATCGTGAAGCATCGCATGGGCGCCGACCCCGCCGCCGTCGCTTACGACGCCTGCGAAGCCGCCAAAGCTCGCGGCTTCGACTTCCTCATCGTCGATACCGCCGGACGCCTCCACACCCAGCAAAACCTCATGCGCGAACTCACCAAAATCCGCGACGTCGTCGCCAAACGCATCGAAGGCGCTCCCCACGAAGTCATCCTGGTCCTCGACGCCACCACCGGCCAAAACGCCATCCAACAGGCCAAACATTTCTCCCAGGCCATCGGCATCACCGGCATTTTCCTGGCCAAATTAGACGGCACCGCCAAAGGCGGCGTCGCCATCAGCATCCGCGACCAGTTATCCATCCCGGTAAAATTCATCGGCCTGGGCGAAACGCCCCAGGACATAGAAACCTTCGACCCCGCAAGATACGTATCCGCCCTTTTCGGCGAAGCCCCCGAAGAAAAGAAATCGTGAAGGCTGAATTAAACCAGATCCGCGAAAGTTTTTTCCATCCGCCGAAAATAAAACAACCCGCCCGTCAGCAGCACGGCAATCATGATGCACGAAGCCGCCAGCAGTTGCGGATTCAGCTCTCCCCCCATGATGCACCACCGGAATCCCTCCACGACCCCGGACATGGGATTCAAACTCAGCAGCACATGCTTCCAATGAGCCTTCACATGGCTGGCCGGATAAATCACCGGCGTAATGAATAGCCAGAATTGCACCATGAACGGAATCACATACCGAATATCCCGGTATTCCACGTTCATTGCCGACAGCCACAGCCCGATCGACAGCGCCGCCAAAAACCCCATCGCCACAAAAGCCGGAATCAGCAGCATCGTCGGCGGCCAGTGCGCATGACGGTAAATCATCATGACCGCCAGCAGCCCAAACCCCACGCAAAAATCGGTCAGCGATACGATCACCGAAGCGATCGGAATCACCAGCCGCGGAAAATAAACCTTGGCGATCAGATTCTGGTTCCCAATCAGGCTATTGCCCGCGCTGGCGACCGACGTGGCGAACAATTGCCAAATCAGGCTCCCCGAGAAAAAAAAGATTTGCGGATCGACCCCATTGGGCGCCAGCCCGGAAAAGAACGCCACAAACACAATCGTCTGCAGCAGCGGCTGAATCAGCGCCCACGCCGCCCCCAGCACCGTCTGCTTATACCGCACCTTGATATCGCGCCCCGCCAAAATAAACAGCAGTTCGCGATAGCTCCAAAGCTCCCCAAAATGAATCGCCTGCCACCCCGAACGAGGCTCCAAAACCGCCTTAAAGGCGCGCAATTGTGTAGGCGGGGGACTGGCCACAACGTCCGACATACTGCTCAAGCGGGAATCCTCCACTGGCAGTGTATCGGTCGCCCCACCCCAGTTCAATCAATCCCCCCTTTGGTTTAAGATCGGCTGCCGTCCTGAATTGCGAGTCAGATTGCCAGTCGCAAATGCCTCGCGCCGGCGCCCGCGCCGCCGTGGGTCCTGGCCAATTCAGGAAATAACATAAGATCGAACACTCATGCCCGCCCAGACCACTCAGCAGCTCTTCGAGGAGGCCGAAAAACTCTTCGCGGCCCGCAGATTGCAAGAGGCCGAAACTCTCTACCGCCGCGTCCTGGAGCAAGACCCCAATCATCCCGGCGCCCAGCACATGATCGGCATAATCCTCTTCGGCCAGGGCCGCCACGCCGATGCGGTCGCCGCCATCCGCCGCGCCATCGCCGCCGATCCCGCCAGCGCCGAATTTCATCGCGATTTGGGCGCCATCCTCGCGAAACTGAATGACACTCACGGCGCCGCCGCCGCCTTCATCCGCGCCTCGGAATTGGATCTGCAGGACGCCACTGCTCTCATGCGTCTCGGCGAACTATACGCCTCGCAATACCGCACCGAGCAGGCGATGGAAGCTTTCGCCGCCGCCGTCCTGCGCAAACCCGACTCCGCCACCGCCCTGAATAACCTCGGCATGCTCTTGAAGGACATGGGTCAAATGCCCAAGGCCATGGACTGTTTCCAGCGTGCTTTAGCCATTGACCCCAATCGCCCTGAGATCGACAGCAATCGCGTTTACGCCACCCATTTTATTTTCGACGATCCCGCCGCGATTCTCGCCGAGCATCGGATTTGGGATCGCCGCCACGCCCAGCCGCTGGCCGCCGAAATCCGCGAGCACCCAAACGATCGCGATCCCAACCGCCGCCTCCGCATCGGCTACCTCTCCCCGGATTTCTATCAGCACGTCCAGGCCCTTTTCACGATTCCCCTCCTCTCCAGACCCGATCGCGCGAATTTCGAAATTTTCTGTTACGCCGACGTCCCCAATCCCGACAGCTACACCCGGGAGCTTCGCACCTACTGCAGCGCGTGGCGCGAAACCGCCGGCAAATCCGACGCCGAAATCGCCCAAATGATTCGCGCCGATCGCATCGACGTGCTGATCGACCTGACGATGCACATGTCTCGCGGCCGCCCGCTCGTGATGGCCCGCCGTCCCGCCCCCGTCCAAATCGCCTGGCTGGCCTACCCCGGCACCACGGGCCTCAGCGCCATCGACTACCGCCTCACCGACCCCCATCTCGATCCCCCGGGAATCGGCGACGAATTCTACACCGAAAAATCAATCCGCCTCCCCGAAACATTCTGGTGCTACGACCCCCTCACCGAAAACCTCCCCGTCAATCCTCTCCCGGCACTCGCCAGTGGCCACATCACCTTCGGCTGCCTGAACAACTTCTGCAAAATCAGCGACGATCTGCTCCAACTCTGGTCCCAGGTCATGCACCAGGTCCCCAGCTCCCGTCTGGTCTTACTCGCCCCCGAAGGCTCCGCCCGCCAGCGCGTCCTCGACGTCACCGGCCTTCCCGCCAAGAGAATCGATTTCGTCCCCATTCAAACCCGCCCCCAATACCTGCAAACCTATCACCGCATCGATTTAGGCCTCGATACCTTCCCCTACAACGGCCACACCTCCAGTCTGGATTCACTTTGGATGGGCGTCCCCGTCATCACGCTATCAGGACGCACCCCCGTCTCCCGCGCCGGCCTCAGCCAGGCGATGAATCTGGACCTCCCCGATTTGGTATCCCACACACGTGAGGATTTCGTAAACCGCGCCGTTATCTGGACCCAGGATTTACCCCGATTGGCGGAATTACGTTCCAATCTCCGCCCCCGTATGGCAAAATCCCCCCTCATGGATTCTTCGCGATTCGCCCGTCATATCGAGTCGGTCTACCGAGACCTCTGGCGGGTCTGGTGCAAGGGGACTTGATCATGTCATCCAGTTCAGGGGCCAAAGTGACCGCCGAACCCGCAAAACTATCCTTCAACTGCCCCAAATGCGGCAAGCGCTGGACCTGGAAGCCCACCATGGCGGGCAAAAAGGTCAAATGCAAATGCGAAGCCGTCTTCACCGTTCCCGCCAAACCGGCCTCGGCAGCGCCCAAACCCCCCGCTCCCGCCCGGCCCGCTAAACCCTCCCCAACCCCAGCCGTCCTGGCCCCAATGACTTCCTCCGTCGCTCCGCCCCAGGAAGAAGACGCTCTCTACGATATAGCCCCCGGCGACGAAAAACCCGCGCCGCGCCCGCCCCAGCCCAACGCCATCCAGGCCGTCGTCGCCGTCCCTCAAAAAAAACCCGTCGGAAAAATTCTCGGCTACGGTAGAAAAATCGGCGTCGAATCTGAAATCCTCTCCGGCGCCAAACGCGGCGACATCGACGACATCTGGGAAGGCAACAAACTCAAAAATCTCTACCTCCCCATCGCCTTGATCGTGATCGCCTGCGCCGTCGATTTCACCGTCGGCGCATTTTTCAGCGGCAACGCCACCACCGGCATGAACTTCGCCGCCATGGACCTGGGCGTACGCGTCGGCGTCAGCGTCCCCATCATGCTCATCGCCTGTTTCGCCGCCGTCAAACTCCTCGATGTCTCCTTCGGCCCCATCGGCCCCGCTATCCTTAAACTCACCTCCATCGCCATCGCGCCCTTCGCCGTATTGTCCTTATTGACCCTCGCCGGCATCCTCCTCGGCGGCGCGCACAACGCCATCCTCGGAGGCCTCTACGGCCTCCTCCTCGGCTGGGCCGCTTCCCTCATCCTCTACTGGTGGCTCTTTCACTATTATTTCGATCTGCAATTCGCGGAGGTTTTGAAAGTCGTTCTAATTGTCTGGGCCCTGCGAATCGTCGGCGGATTCGCCGCGACCCTGCTCCTCACGTCCCTGATCCAGGCGCTGAGATAGGCGGCGTCCAATCCGGCAAAACTTCCTTCCGAAGCGCCTCAAATTTAGCGTGCCATTTCGGTCCCCCCGTCCCATCCCGCCAGATCAAATACAAAACCTTCAGTGACTGTTGCACCTGCAACATCGGCGTTCCCGCATCCCCCGACCGCGCCAGCGCATACATGCAATCCAGCAATTTAAACGTCGCCTCCCAGTACTGATCGTTATCCTCTCCCAATTTCTGATCGTGTATCAGTTGACCCAGCGTCTGCTTAACCGTCTGGCAATCCCCCAGGTCGTAAGCCGTCAATCCGATCCCCAGCGTCACCAGCGGATCGGGATAATCCTTGTCCGCATCCGCCGACGGGTCCAGGCTGGCCTGATAGAGCGTCACATTTTCCGGCGACTGCAAATCCTGATAAAGCTTCAGCACCTCCTGCAATTCCTGCTTCCGCGCCTGCGGATCGGCCTGCAACTCCGCCGCCAGCCGTTTGGAATCGGCATCAAACCGGCGATACGTGTACGCATGCGCATGAATGCTCGGATCGGTGCTATCCGAAGCCCACTGCACCAAATACCCGCTCAGCATCGCCCGATTCGCCGCCAACTGTTGGATCGTCCGCTCCGCCGCCCGCTGGCCTCCCGCATCGCCCGAAGCCGCATCCGCATCCGCGTCCGCGCGGGCTTTGTCCAGGTCCCGGTTCAGAGCCGTCAGCAGATCGTGCACCGTCTGCGCCCCTTCGCCCCCTCCGGTCGCGTTCAGATACTGCACCAGCGTCATCGTCGCATCGTGATTCCGCCCCAATTCCATATACGATTGCACGCGTAAAAAAAGCGCCCCATTCAGCAATTGCGCCGCATCCGGCAAACCACTCACCCGGTCCTCAAATCCCTCCAGCAAATCCAGCACTTTTTGTGGATCGTGCTTTTCTCGCCGCGTCACATCCGCCGCCAGCAGCGCCGTCCGCGCCAGCGTCGATTTCGCCCGCACTTTATCCGAATCCGATGCGTCGCTATCCGCGATCGTCATCGCCGATTGTCGAACCGTCTCCGCCAATTTCTCGATCTCATCCGCGCGCCGCCGCCGCTGACTGTCGGTGAGCCCCGATTCCTCGTCCAGATCGTTCTTGAGCGCCACCATCTCCCCGTATCGCGCCGCCAGCACATGGTCCGGCGTATCCGAATCCGGCACGATCCGGTAATACCCCGCCGCCGCTTTCCATTTCCCCTGCCCCAGCAAACTGGCCGCATACTGAAACGCAAACTCCCGCCGATTAAACGGCGGATTGATCGCGATCGGCAAAAATCGGTCCTGCAACCTCTCCACCCGCGGATCGAGGCGCCCCCGCGGATCCACCGGCAACGATTGACGCAAATCCGCGATGAGCCCCCTCGCCCGGTCCAGCGCGAAATCCGTCTTGGCGATCGCCGCCACCTCCGCCGGCGTATTGGGACCAAATCGCTGCACATGATCCAGCAACTCATCCACCGCCGCGAATTTATCCCCCAAAAATTCGGTGAATATTCCCACCATCAGCGAAGCATCCGCCGCCTGATCCGCGGGAATCTTCCCCGCCGAATACCGCGTCACCAATTCCCTGGCCGCTCCCAGCGACATTTGCAGCGTCGCGGTCTCTTTCGCATCCGCCGGCTCCTCCGACCCTCGTTCCCCCGCCGCGATCACCAGCTGCTTACCTTCATCCACCAGCGCCAGGAGCACCAGTGTCGGAAGTTTCGCCGGATCGGCATCGGCGGCCACCCGCGCCGAAAGCTGCTGGTAAATCACCGACCGCAGCCCCGGAAAATCGCTCGCCAATTGCGCCAGCGCCGACGTCGAAGCCGCTTGGGCCGCCTGCTTTCCGTCCCCCTCCGGAGTCTGATCCGCTTTGAGCGCCAGCAGCCGGTAATTCAACAGCCGCAGCGTCGCCGCCTGTTCCGTGTCGCTGGCGAAATTCGCCTGCTGATCCGCCGTCGCATCCGCCAGCGCCGCTTGCGCCGCTCCCACATCCTGCGAATCCAGCGCCACCAGCACCAGTTCGCATCGCGCTTCAAACTGCAGCGCCGCCGACGGCGGGGGGGACGGCTTGGAATCATCCGTCGCCAGCAGCGATTGAATCAAGTCCCTTCCCTTGTCGAATTCCTCCTGGGTCCCATGCAGCACATGCAGCTTCCCCATCAGCAGCCGCACCTGCGGCTGAATCCCCGAATCCGCGCTATCCCACTGCGAAAACGCCCCCAGCGCCTCTTCGATCAGCCTCTCCCGCCGCGGATCGACCGCGTCCAGCGACAACGCAAACGAATACTGCATTCGCGCCGTCTGATACGCCGCCGCCCCCGCCAGATCGTTCATCTTCCGCCAATCCTCCGCCACCGGATCGTCCGGCTTGGTAATCTGATTCGCCAAATCCGTCGCCTGCGACGTCGCCTCCCGGGTCGCCTGCGCAAAAACCGCGACCGCCGTCTCCGCGATCGGGCGCAGCATCCCCTTGCCCTCGTCGCTCGCCCCCCAATATTCCAAAACCGAAGTCTGCTCATCCACGCCCTGGCTCGCCAGCAGCGTCCCCACTTGCATTAAGACGTTCGGATCGGTCAGTTGCGATAGCCCCTTCTCCAGATCGAACGACGCCCGTTGCAGCAAATCCAGCCGCT
>JBEKPV010000070.1:0-15309 GCA_049520395.1 Tepidisphaeraceae bacterium | reverse complement strand
GTCGAATTCATGCGCGGCAAAGCCACGCGCCCCCTGGCGACTGAATTTTTCATCGGCGATTTCAGCCTCACCCGCCTCACCGACCCGGCCCTGGCCAACATCCCCACCACCCAGCCTTCCGCCGCCATCCTCCCCACAGGCACGCTCCTGCCCTTAGGCGGACGCTGGTATTACCTCGCCCACGAAGGCGAAACTCACCCCCCCGCCCTTTTCGATCACTCCAATGCCGACCGCCTCCTCTATCACGACGCGCGCTGGCAAGCCCCCTTCGACGGAAATATGACCGCCTGGCTCCGGGCCGGCGACAAAGATTTCGACGGCAACATCGTCACCCAAGACCAGTTTGTTCCGGACAACGTGACCGTCAGTTTTGATGCCACCAGCCTGATCATTCACACCCTCGGCCTGCCCAACCATCCCACCGGAAAATTCCCCAACGACGGCTTCACCTCCGACGCCAATCCCAATTTCATTCAGGAACGCCGAAAGACCTATTACATTCCCGTCGATCCCAGGGTGAATCCCGCCCACATTGTGACCACCACCGACAATTCCAATCACGCCCTCCCCATGGGCCCGATCGGCATCGCCATCAACGGCGTCGTCTTTTTCAACCCCTTCGACGCCAATAGCCAGGACGCCACCAGCCTTATGGACCGCTGCTGCGGCCACCCCGCACCCGACAACACCTACCACTATCACAAATACCCCATCTGCCTGAATTCCCCCTGGGCCGACGAAGGCGCCCAGCATTCCCCCCTCATCGGCTTCGCGTTCGACGGCTTCCCCATCTACGGCCCATTCGAATCCAAAAACGTCATGGCCAAAGACGTCGCCGGCGCTAACGCCCTGAACGGCTTCAATCTCCACTGGGACAAAGACCGCGGCTGGCACTACCACGTCACGCCAGGAAAATTCCCCTACATCATCGGCGGATACTGGGGATACGAAGACCCGCGCGACATCCATCGCGGCCCCCCCAACGGAATGGGCGGACCCGGCGGCCAACGTGGCCCAGGCGGCCCAGGCGGGCCCGGCGGCCCGGGTGGCCCAGGCGGATTCGGCGGACCTCCCGGCGGCGGACCACCGCCATTCCCGCCTCCAGACGGACCGCCCTAATTTTTTGGTATCGAAATATTCCGCCCCGGCTGTCGCCGGCGCAATTTCGCGTCGTGGGCGGCTATCGATTTGGATTTCAACTCGATCGATCGCCGCAAATTCGCCGGCTTCTCCACGCCGCCCGCCGCGGCGTAGCGCTCCAGCCAGGCCTCCCTCTGCAAATCCGTGATCGGCAGCGCCAGCGTGCTATACCAAAACTGCGCCAAATCTTTCACGATCCACCGCCGGCGCGTGAGTATCGGTAGTGGCCCCACCCGTCCCAGATCGATCAGCCGAACATCCGCCCCGCCCCCGTCCAACTTCGCGAAAAAATGGCACAGATACAGATCGCGATGATGCAGATTCGCGCCGTGCAGCGCGGCCGCCAGATCGGCGGTCGAATCCAGCAAGCGGTCGAACGAAACCCCCGATTCGATCAATTGATCCGCCGCCTGATACCCCGCCAGATCTTCCAGGATCACAAAACTGCGCCCATCGGCCAAAACTCCCCAGGCGGCGATCGATGCCGCCGGCACATGCGCCGCCGCCAGACGATCCGCCGCCTCCGCCTCCTGCCGGGCCCGGCTCGCCGCCGTCCGGCCCGCGAAATATCGCTTGACGTGCAGCCGAATCGTTTCCCCGCCGGAATCACTCAAATCCCACGTGCAATTTTCCCGATCGCTCAAATGCCGCCAGCATTTGATTCGCGGGTCGCTGAAAACCATCTCGGCCTCGAAGCCGATGCCGGCGAAGAGTGCTTGGAATTTCGGCTGAATATCCACGCGGGATTTGGCGCGGGCGCGGGGCATTACGATCTCGCCGCCCCCGGCTGCAAAAATCGGCTGATCCCCGGCTTAAAAATCACCTTCCCATCCACCACCACCAGTTCCTCGTCCAAAAATAGTTTGGTCGCCCGGCTCAAAACATCCGCCTCCAGCGACAAACCCTTTTCCTTCACGTCGTCCAGCGTATCGCTCCCCACGTTAATGTGAAAAACATCCTGCAGGATCACCGGCCCTTCGTCGAGTTGTTCGGTGACAAAATGAGCCGTGCACCCGTGCACGCGCACCCCGCTTTCGTACGCCTGCTTGTAGGGCGAAGCCCCCGGAAAATACGGCAGCAACGACGGATGAATATTCACAATCCGATGCGCAAACGCCTTCACCACCCCGGCCGGCAAAATGCGCATGTAGCGCGCCAGCACGATCAAATCCGGCGAATGCTGTTTTAAAGTTTTCAGTAGCCACTCGAAATGCTGCTCCGGGTTTTCCGAGCCGTGCCACGCGAACGGCAACTTGGCCTCTTTAGCCGCCGATTCCAAATCCGGATGATTCGCCAGCACCGCCACCACCGACCCATTGAGTTTCCCATGCGAAAAATCGTCGATCAGCCGATTCAAACAGTGCGGCTCCCGGCTCACGAGTATCGCGACTTTTTTCGTCTTCCGTTCGTTATGAAGATGAACCCGAACCTCCATCTCCAATTTTTTCCCCAGCTCTAGCAAGCCCGTGATCAAATCCGACAGATCGGTGCTCAGGTCCTTGATATCCACCAGCATATCCATCAGGAAAAACCCGCGCACCACGCGCTGCTCGATATCCTCGATATTGATCCCGCGCTCGGCCATGTAGGTCGCGAATTGCGCGACCACCCCCTTCTGGTCTTTCCCCAGAACGCTCACAACGGCTAATACCGGCTGCGCCACCTTGAATTCTCCTTTTCCCAAACAGCAGTTTACGGATGTCTCAACGACTTGGCACGCTACCCACGACTTGCGACATATTTTCCCGCGCCTCGGCGTTCCCCGGATCGATCTGAATGATCGCCATAAACTCCGCTTCCGCCAAATCCGGCCGCCCGGCCTGATAATAAGCGATCCCCAGATTATTCATCGCCCGCAACCGATATTCCGGGCCAAGCAGCCCGATAGCCTCCCGGTATTCGGCTATCGCCGATTCATAATCCCCCTGGCCGCGCAGGGCGTTGGCCAGATTAAAATGCAGATCCCCATCGTCCGGATTGCGAATCAGCGCCGTACGATAAGCCCCGGCAGCTTCCGGCCATTGGCCCTTGCGAGCATATTCAGCCGCCAGGATTTTGTTCCCAATCGTGCTCAGTGGATCCAGCGCCAGCGTGTGATCCACCAGCGCCGGCGTATCCCGCCAATAGCGCATCTGCAATTCGCTTTGCACGGCCAGCGGAATCGCGATCAGCAGCACCACCGCCCGCGGCCAAATCGCCGCCGCCAGCGCCACGCCCAGCATCGGCAAATACATATACCGATCCGCCACCGTCGAATATCTCTGAAAATCAAACCCCACCAGTCCCAGCACCGGCAAAAGCGCCGCGATCATGACCAGCAGCCCGACGCGAATTCGCCCCAATTTTTTCCAAAGCGCCAGCAGAATCGCCACGACAACCAGTCCCGCGATCCAGTGCCCGTCCATGAGCACCCTCGCCGGCGTACGGGCGTAATCAATCGTCAGATGCGCCGGCCAGAAAATCTTCCGTAAATAAAACGCCACCGCGTCCGCCGCCACCGCCGGCCGCTGCCAAATCGCCCCGGCGCCGCCGCCCACGCCCGGCTGGACATATCGCGCTATCACGGCAAACCAAATCGCCGCGATAAACCAAGGCACAATCGACCGCGCGATTTTCCCGATCGGCCTGCGCAAAAAATAAAAATCCAGAATCGCCGCCAAAATCGGCGCGACCACCGCCGTCGGCTTGGCGAGCATCGCCAGCACAAATATCGCCGACGCCGCCAGATATTCCCCGCGCCGGCCCGGCGACTCCAGATACAACCGTATCGCCCAAAGCGACAGCGCCGCCGCCAGTAAATTGTTCGTCTGCGAAATCCACGCCACCGATTCGATTTGCAGCGGATGCAGCGCGAAGATGGCCGCCCCGGCAAACGCCGCCGGCGCCGAATTCACGCATTTTTTCAAAATCGAAAAGACCGCCCCCGTCGCCGTCAGATGCAACAGCACATCAACCGCGTGATAAACCCCCGCCCCCGACCCCGGGCGAATTCGCAAAATCAACCACCAAAGGCTATACGTCAGCGGCGTATAAAGCCCGGCGTACGCCCCCGTCCAAAACAATTTCAGATTCTCAAACGTCGGCGGATGCAGCAGCCCGTTTTGCAGCAGCAAATCGTCGTCGTCCCACCTCACAAATTGGAAATGCCCCACCGGAATAAAACAAAGCGCGACGATCAGGATCAGCCAGGCCCGCCAAACCGCGTCGGACCGGCGCCGGGCTTCGACGGCCGCGGGAGAAAAGGTCATTTCTTCCCCAGCGCGCGCTGGGCCGAAAAAAAATCCGCCAGAAGCCGCGAGCACGTCTCGGCCAAAACCCCGCCGGTAATTTCCAGCCGATGATTCAATTTCGGCGTGTCACACAAAGAAAACAGCGACCGCACCGCCCCCGCTTTAGGATCGTCGCATCCATAAACCAGCCGCCGCACCCGCGCATGCACCAGCGCCCCAGCACACATCGGGCAAGGCTCCAGCGTCACCGCCGCCACGCAATCGATCAGTCGCCAATCGCCCAGTTCCCTCGCGGCATTCCGCAGCGCCAATATCTCCGCATGCGCCGTCGGATCCGCATCGATCTCCCGCCGATTAAATCCCCGCCCGACGATCCGATCCGTCGGCTCATGCCAAATCACGCACCCCACAGGCACTTCATTCAAGGCCAGCGCCTTGTGCGCCTCGCCAATCGCGGCTTGCATTAGATGGTTGTCGGTCATCTGAAATGGGAGGTTTTGGCGATCTCACTTAACCGGAATCACCTGCGTAACCTCAGGCACCTGCTCCCGCACATTCCGATCGATGGCATGTTGCAACGTCATATTGCTGCTCGGACACCCATGACAGGCCCCGTGAAACCGAATCTGCACAACGCCCCCTTCGCTGACGTCAACCAGTTCGATATCCCCGCCGTCCGCCTGCACGGCCGGCCTGATCAGATCGATCACGCCCTGAACTTTTTGGCGCAACGACTGCGGCGCAGCGGGTTTGGCAGTGGTAGGGGGCATGGAGCTTTCGATTATAGACGCCGCATCCTGCGGCAGCAACCCGAATCAGGCGCCTTTAATTCGCTCCAGCACCGACAGTTATATGGTCCCGCCTCCCCGGCAAAAGGTGAATCGCGTCCCCCGCGAAATACGCCACCCCGCCCTCATACGCCTGCAGCGCCGTGATGTCGTCGTTCTCCGTCACCCCGCGCGGATAGGGCCCCAGCCCCGACTCTTTTTCCGGATCGGACCGAACCCGCGCCCGGCTATACGCCTCCAGAATCACCCGCGAGCCCGACTGATTACTCACCGTCAGCGGCGGCCTCTGCCGATCCACCGCGATCAAATAATCCCGCCCGAACAAAATCCCCTCCAAACTCCGCATCCCCCGCGCCGGAGCCGGCGCGCTCCAGTTCAGCCACGGGTGATCGATCTGATACGCCTTGAGATTCTGCGCGCTCAGCACATAAAGGTATCGCCCCGCCATGCTCAGCGTGACATTCGGGCTGCCGTACGAATCGGTCCCCAGATGCAGATCCGTCTGATCCGACCCATCCGGCGAATGAAACGTCCATGGCCTGCCCGTCGCTAAATCATAAATCCGCACAAACTTCCCCTGATCCGAAACCGCGATCGCCCGCCCGAACCGCACGATCAACTGCTCGTCCTGCACCGCCCCCAGAAAAATCGGCGCCGAATCCGGCGACGGCGACGTGGTAAACTTCGGCTCCATCCCATCCGGCCGAGCCCCCGCGTCAAAAAGATCCTGCACGCAAAGCCGATCCGGCAACGTGTAAACCAGCGTCCCATCGTCCGCAATCGCCATATTCACCGGCTGCTCGTTGGCGTCGCCGGCAAACGATTTTTCCCCCAGAACCTCCCCGTTAAACGCGTCGAAAACCATCAGCCGCACATCCTGATCGACCTGGCACCGCACCACCGCGAAATCATCCGTCGCCAGCACTCGATCCAGTTCATGCCCGACCGGGCGCTCCTGCCAGGCGATTTTGCCGTCGGAATAATTGATCGCCGCCAGCCGCCCGATGTTGGTCGCCAAAATCAGCCGCCCCTGCCGCGGGCAAACCTGCCCGATCTGCTCCGGCGGCAAGCCCGCGCCATCCCCGTCCAAATGCGGCGGCGGCGCTCCATCCAGATCGACGCACCAAATAGTCCGCCCCGTCCCCGGGTCGATCAGATAAACCACGTCCCCGCACCAGGCGAGCAACCCCGCATTCACCCAGGCAACGCCGCTGGGCGGTTGATTCACGTCGGCGCAGTTGCAGATCGCGCCGCCGCCGCTGGTCGGAAAAACCATCAGCCCCGATTTCTGGCTCCAGCCGATGAGCCGATCGTTCCGCGCAAAACCCTCCATCGGCGCCGCCATCGCCTGCACGCCCGCGACGCTCATCGGATCGCCAAACGGATCGACCAGCCATCGCCCGGTTTCCCTTCGGTAGGCCAGTCGTTGCTCGCTGGTGGGAAGATGCAGATCGGGCAGGTCCGCGGCGGGGGGGGCCATCCGGTTCAGCGCGTCGCTCGCCGCCGCCAGCGTCACGTCCGCCACCACCGTGCCATCCGCCAGTGTCAGCGGAGCGCTCAATTTCTCGCCCGGCGCGGCGGCGGCGGCGAGCGCCAGTCGCCTCTGCGCCGTCCCCAATTCACCCGGAATTTTCAGATAATCCCGAGCCATCTCCTCCAGCAAAACCGCGCGCGGCTGATCGGGATATCGATTCAGCAATCGCCGCACCTCCGTCGCCGCCGAATGAAAATCCCCGCCAATTTCATACGCCGCGGCGGCCGCGCGCATCGCCTCCGCCGCGCAACGCGAATTCGGATAAACGTCCGCCACCTCCTGCATCTTCGTCGCTTCACCCGCCCCCTGCGCACGCGCCAGCGCCGCGGCGGCCGCCTGCTCGAACGGCTCATACGCCGCCTGCCCCTCCGGAGTCTGCAAAACCTTGGCAATCGCGTCCCGCACCACCAATCGCGCCGGCGACCCCGAATCCTCCGAACCCCCCGCCAGCGAAATCCCCGCCAGCGCCGGATCGGATAAAATCTCCTGATAAAGTCCCAGCGCCGCGGCGACGCCGTTTTGCGTTAGCTCAAATTGCGCCCGCGCCATCCGATATTGCGCCCGCTCCAGCGGCGACTGCGCCGCCACGTTAGCCAGATCAAACAACCTGGCGATCTGCCCCGGATCGCCCGAGCGCGTGATCAGCCGGGCCGCGAAATTCATCGCGTCGCTGAAACCCCGGTCGCGCGATGCCGAATCTCCCGCCCCCAGGATCGAAAACGCATCCTGCAATTTTTCCAGCGCAACATCCGTTTGCCCCGAAGCGAACATTACTTCGGCATAATGCAGCCGCGGCGCCGGGTCGCCCGGAGCGGCGGCGACCTGCTGATCCAGCCGCTGCCGCGCCAGCGCCACATCCGTATAAACCGCCACCTGCCGATCCCCCGCCACAATCACATGATCCTCCGCCACCACCACATTCCCCGATCCTTCCTCGTCCGGATCAAAATTATTCTTGGGAAACGTCCCCTGATGTGGATCGATCATCCCGTTCTTCAGCAAAATTCGCCGTAGCGCCGTGTCCGTTGACAGATACAGCGCATCGGCGGTCACGAATCCGCGCCCGCGCAGCGGCTCTCCGAAATCGACCGTCGCCCATCCACCGTCCGGCGACGGATTTTTATCGTGATCGTACGCCTCCCACGGAACCTCCCAGGCCCGATCCGCCCCCGCCAGATACATCACATCCCCGCGAACCGCCAGCAACGTATCCGGCTTGTCCGTGTCCGAACTGTCGGGCAAATCCGACAGCCAGATGCGCTTGATTTCCGCGCCGCTCCCCGCGTCGTAAATGAACACATATTTCCCATCGCTGGGAAAAACGAAAACCTTTCCGTTCTGCACGACCGCCGGATTGTATTTCCAAGGCGCCGACATCACCGGAACCCCCAGCCGATCCTGAATGATCGCCCCAAACGGCGGCGTCACCGGCGGGGGCACATTCTGGTCCCGGTAAATATTCAGCCAAATCACCGACCCGCTATACGCATCCAGCGCCGCGGCCGCCCCCAGATTGGTGATCACAAACAATCGTCCCCCCGCGTAAGCCAGATGCGAAACCACGTCCGAGACCACGATCATTCCGTCCGGACTGATCCCCGCCGAATCACCGCTGGCGCTGGCGATGTACGACGCCCAGCGAAACTTCCCGTCGCTGACCCCGAAACACAAAACATGACATTCCTCGAATTGCTGCCCGCGCCCTCCCTCGGCAATCACGTAAATATTGTCCCCCACGATTAGCGGAGCCGAATTCAATTGCGCCGACCGCAGCGCCCCCTGATCTTCCGGCAGTTGTTCGGCCGAAACCGTCCAAAGCAATCGCCCGCTGGCGCGATCCAGGCAAACCAGGCGCGTGTCGCTCTGTGAAGCGTCCGGATTTCCGGAAAGCCGGTCCGGCATCCCCATCACCGCCGCCACGTATTTGTCCGTCAGCGTCACGCACAATTGCTCCCCCGCCGGCAGCGGCAGAACATTCCCCTGCAGCTTGAATTGCCCCCCCGGCCAGTTCGCCGCCCATTGCGGCAGCGGCGTCCCGTCGTCCAGATCAATCGCGTACAGACTCGCGTTGTCCTGAAAAAATAATTCCCCATGATCCACCACCGGCATCACCCCCAGCCGAACCCCCATTTGCTGCTGCGGAAGATCCTGCTGCTCAAGCTGCCGCCGCACCGCCGGATCGATGGTTTTGATCGACCGGTCCGGCAGCGCAATGCTGTAAAGCCGCGCCCCCGGCTTGACCGTGCTGGTGGAGACCCGATTGCGCGTCGGATCGCCGCCCACCGTCAGCCACGAATCCCCGCTGGTCCCCTCCCTCACTCGCGCCTCGGCAAAGCGCCGCGTCAAATCGTCCGCCAGAATCACATCTTTCCCGCCGATGGTTCCCGTCGCCTGCGGCCAAAGCCGGCGCATTTCGTCCAGTTGCCGCTGGGCATCTTCCTCGTCCCCGTAAAGCCTGTCCGCCAGTCCCACCCGATAGATCACCATCGGGCGCTGCGCCGTCAGATTCGGATGCCACTTCAGCAGCCTCCGCCCGATTTGTCCGACGGCGGCATATTCGCCCGATTCAAAATAGCTATCCATCAGCCGCAGCCCCGCCTCGCGGCCCGAATCCGTCGGAAAATAAAGCGATAAAACCTGGTGCAGCTTCGCCGCGTCCCCCCCCGCGGCGCCCAGCAAATTCGCCGCCTCGGTCTCGTAGCGCGAGCGATAAACATCCAACCCCTCCGGCGGCCATTTGCACAGCGCCTGCCGAACCGCCTCCGTCACCGACATATATTGCACAACCCGATCCTGCTCATCCCACCCCGCCGGCACCACCCGATCCGGATATTTCTCCAGAATTTCCTGATAAATATCCGCCGACTTGCCCCATTCCCCCAGCCCCGCCATCCGCTGCGCCAGCGCCAGCTTTTCCAGCGCCACCGCCGAATCGCGAACATAAACCCCGGCGGTATTGTCCTTACCGTAAAGCAAATCCGCCGGCTGCGGGCTGTCATCCCCCGCGGCAAAAATCGCCGGACCAATGACGACAGCAAAACCGATCCACCGCGCTGCACTATTCAGGCGTCCGAACATACAGCCGAATCTTACCCCAGATATTTCCCCCAGAGCGGCCAAAGCCGGCGTTTTTCCTCTTCATCCAGCCTCGATTTGTCCGACCAGATCGCCAATTCCAGCGCGTTTCGTGCCGGGCAGGCCATCAAAACCCCCGGATCGGCCGCGATACGCCTCAGCGCCCGACGCATCAGCCCCACTCCACGCGACGAGGAGGTTTTTAAATTGGCTAAGATTTCGTTCAGAAGCCCCATGGCGTCCGGCGCCGCCGGCGCCGAGCCGGGAACCATCTCGCCCGTATACCCCTTGGATTTCCAGCAGTCGTAATCGGTGATCAGCGCGATCAGGGCGTACGGAATCTCCGCCTCGCGCGCCAATTTCGCTTCCGGCATGACCGTCATGCCGATCAAATCGCCTCCCCACATCCGGTGCATCAAACTTTCCGCCCGCGTGGAAAACTGCGGCCCCTCCATGCAAACATAACACGCCCCGTCGTGCACCTTCCCTCCTTCGATCCCCGCCTGCCCCTCTTCAATTAAGATTTTTCGCAGCACCGGGCAAAACGGCTCGGCAAATTCCACATGCACCGCCGACTTCTCGAAAAAAGTCGCCGCACGCCGCGTCTTGTCGATCACCTGATCCGCTATCGCCAGTTCCGTCGGCTTCAATTCCTGCCGCAAACTCCCCACCGCGCCCGACGCCAATATATGCGTGCATCCCAATTGTTTCAGCGCAAATATATTCGCCCGAAACGGCACCTGGCTGGGATTGAGCGTGTGACCCGGACCATGGCGCCCCAGCAGCAGCACACTCAGATTCTCCCAATCCGTTTCAAAAATCGCGTCGCTGGGCGCGCCAAAAGGCGTCTTCATTTCATGGCGTTTAGCGCCGCTGGTTTCGCGCAGCAAATCCGCCAAACCCGTGCCGCCGATCAGCCCCACCTTCAGAGTCTGGCTCATGCGTTTGAGAATAAACCAAATTCCCCACCATCGCCACGGAAAACTTCTCAGCGATCAGTCCTCTTCGCGGGCGCGCTGGATAAGGGCGTCGATCTCCGCGTCGCTTTGGCCGCCGGAAAGCTGAACCGCCATGTTCAATTGAGCCAGCGCCTGCGCATAGTGGCGATGGTTCAGCAGATCGATCCCCAATTCCTTTCGCGCCGGCGCCGATCGCGGATCGGCGACCACATTATTCGCCAGGGTCATGGTATCGAACGCCTCCCGGCGCAGCGGCGTGCGCGTGTAATACATCAGCAGAATGTCGTAGCGTGCCCGCTGATTGCCCGGATCAAGCGCGAACGCCTCGGCAATATGATCGGTCGCCGCAACCGTCTCACCCACGCGATAAGACGCCTCCCCCAGCGCCAGCTGCGCCGCCGACGATTCCGGACTGGCCTGCGCATCGACAACCGCGCCGGCAAGTTGCGCCTGCAATTCGTCCATCGGCGTCGCCAATTGCTTCGCGGCTCGATCGTCGGCCCCGTTGAATTCATCCTGGGCGCAGTAGATTGCTCCCGCCGCCAGCGCGATCAGCAAAATCCAATAATAACCCCCCGCGGATTTCCGCCCCCCAAACGGCACGCCGCGCACCGCCAAGGCGACGGGATAAAGTAATATCGCCATCAGCAGCAAAACCGCGATCTCCATCCCCGCCGCCGCATATCGAAAATGATCCCCCCAGTAAGGCAAATTCTCCTGAAACCGCAAAACGAAATTCAAGACCGCCAATCGGCACAGCAAAAGATCGCTCAGCGGAAGCAGCGATGTCGTGCCGACGATTTGCGGCTTGAAAAAGAGATTTTCCATCCGAATGTGCAAAAAAACGCCGAAGCAGAAATCGAAAACAAACGACAGCCCCGCGATCGCGCGCAGCCATTTCGGCAGCGTCGGAAAATTCGCCGCCAGAAACGCCACCCCCAGCATCGACATGGGCAGCAGGCAAATATGTCCCACGCCGGTGTTCCACGTTTCCCCATGCGCCGCAATTCCCACCAGCGTGCAAAAAGCGATGAACGTCAGCCAGAAAATCCGCTCGCCTTTGGGCAAGGATTCACTTTTGCGCCGGAATAGATTGCGGTAAATCAGGTAAACCACCAGCAACCCGCCGACAATCCCGATCCCCTCCGGCACCGTCGGCTGATAGAACACGAACCAGTAATCCCGCATATGCCCCATCGGGTTCGGCTGATACAAATCCTTATCGAACTCGGCCGCCGAAACATGCAACGGGTGCGGCAGCAGCGTGCCGACGATATTGATCCCAATTTTTTGCAGATTTTCACCCGGCGTGAGCGCTTCGGACCCGGTGACCGTCGTATTCGAGAAAACGGTTGTGTTCCACCCGTAAAACCAGAACGACCACGCCAGCCAGCTCGCCAAAATCGCCGCGCACACCGCCCCGATCGCGACCGGCTCGACCGCTCTGTTTTTCCGACCCCGCCAGATGCAGGCGTAATGCAGGGCGAAAAACAGCAAATACGGCCCCGCCGAATAGTGAATCAGCATCCCCACGCAAAGCGACGCGAAAGCCGCGACCAGCCGAAACGAATCCCGTTTCTGATAGCCGCGCAGATAGAGCCAGGTCCCCAGCAGGATATAGAACCCGGGGAATAATTTGGTCCACGTGTACGTGACGTTTTCCGCCAGCAGGGGGGATACGGCAAACAGCGCCACCAGCAGCGGCAACTGCCGCCGCCCGCGCCGCGCCAGCGCGGCGGTCAGCAAAACGCACGGAAAATAAATCAGCAGATTAAAAAACGCCGAGGCGATCTGAAACAAATCAAAGCGACTGCCCGCCTGCGCCAGAACATGCGCACAAAGCATGTTCATCATCGGCGGCCGCGCCGGCAAATCGTAGACTTCGGTGAATTTCGTATCCATCGGCAGATACTGCACAAAGAAAAGCGTCCGCTCGTAGTGTTCGTACCAGTCCCCCGCCCAGGTGCCGCCGGAATAATGACGGATCAGGCCCAGAAGCATCACGTTCCACAGCAACAGAATTCCAAACCCATAAATCGTTTGCCGAACCTGCCGGCTGCGCCACAGTTTTTTCAACTCCCCAAAACTCAAAACCAGCAAAACCAGGCTCCCCCCCGATACGGCAAAGTGCCAACCAATCGGCAAATGCGCCAGGTAAATGCCCGTCGTGGCCAGGTAGACCACCGTCCACGAAATCGCGATCACCCCGCAGAGCTTTTCGACCGGATTGCATCGGCATCGCCGCAGAAGCATCAGCCCCGAACCCAGTCCGCTGACGCCCAGGATGAGCAACTCGAATATGAATTGAGCCGCGATCATGCCCTTCCTCATCCGCCCAGGCGGATCTGTTCGATTTCCGAATTGATCTGATCGTCGCTGTCGCCGCGCATCCTCAGCGAATTGCGCAGCGCATCCGCGATATCGGCCGATCCCGGCTGCAGGTGCAGCGCCTGCGACAAATAATCGATCGACTGCGACACGTGATCCGGACCGCTGGTCGACTGCAAGGCAATCCCGAGCCTGCTCAGCGAATCCGCATCCGAGCCGCCGGAAAACTCCACCGCCAAGCCCAAATTTGCCACCGCCTGGTCGAAATGGTCCTGCAGGAGCAGCAACGTCCCCAATTTCTTTCGCGCCTCCGGCGACTGCGGATCGAGGTAAACGTTCTCCGCCATGTTCAAAGTGGCGCCGCTCGCGTCCCGATACGGCGTCCCCACGTCATACAACACCAGCCCGTCATATCGCGCCCGCGGATTGAACGGGTCCAGCGCGTAAGCCTCCGCAATATCGTCGCTCCCGCCAAGGACATCGCCGCTGCGATAGCGCGCTTCTCCCAATTCCAATAGCGCCTCCGAAGAACCCGGCGCCGCCGCCACCGCCGCCTCATCGCTCAAAAACCGCGCGGCGTTCGTCCGCATCTGCTCGTCGGAGTTCGATACCAATTGCCTCGCCGCCGCCGCCGAGCCGTCGAATTCATCCTTGGAACAATAAAGGGTCCCCACCGCCAGCAAAACCAGCAGCGTATAAAAAAACCAATCCGGCCTCCGCCGCAGCGGCAGCGCGCTTCCGCGGACGGCCAAACCCAGCGCATGCAATAACCCCGCCCCCAGCACGATCATGAGCACCAGCAAAACGCCCGCAAATCCGTCGAAATGATCCCCAAAAAATGCCAACCCCATTTTCGCGCGCCACGTCGAATTGAACACCGCCTGGCGCGACAGCAATTGGTCGTTCAGGGGCAAGACCGATGCCGAGCCGACCGTTTGCATATGAAAGTAAAGCGACTCCATTCGGATCTGCAGATAAACGCCGAAGCAAAAATCAAAAACCACGAACACGGCCAGCGTCCTCCGAAGCCACAATGGCAGCGACCCGAAATTCGCCGCCAAAAACGCCACCCCCAGCAATTCCAGCGGGAGCAGGCAAATATGCGCCTGCCCCAGGCCATCTTCCGTCCCAACCGAGGCAATCCCCACCAGCGTACAAACCACCACCAGCCCGCCCCAAAATATCCGCAGCGAATCCGCCAGCGGCGGCGGCGACGACGGATCGACCCTTTTCCACGCCGGCTTTTTCCCGCGCAAAAGCTTCCGCGCCGCCAGAAAAATCACCACCAATCCCGCGGCGATCCCCATCCCCGCCGGCGCCGTCTGCTGATAAATTAAAAACCAATAATCCCGCAAATGACCCAGTGGATTGGGCTGGTAAAAAAAAGTCTCAAAACGATGCCGTGGAAGGTGCAGCGGATGCGGAACCAGCGTCGCCAAAATGTTCATTCCGATTTTTTGCATATTCCCGGCAAATGTCAGTTGCTCGGAATCGGAAACACTGGTGTTGGAACCAACCGTCGTTTGCAATCCGTAAAACCAGATCGACCAGCCGAACCAGGTCGCCAAAAGCGGCGCGCACACCGCGGCAATCAGGACCGGCTCGATCCACTTGCGCTTCCGCCGCCACCAGACATACGCGTAATGCAATCCGATAAACAGCGCATACGGCCCGGCCGAATAATGCACCAGCAATCCCGCGCACATCATCGCGAAACCGCCGGCCAATCGCGCCGAATCCTGCTTCTGAAACCCCCGCAAATAAAGCCATATCCCCAGCAAAACATAAAATCCGCAAAATAGTTTCGTCCAGGTGAAGGTGACATTCGCCGCCAGCAGCGGCGAAGCCGCCAGCAGGATGACCAGCACCGCCAATCCCCGCCGCCCGCGCCGCGCCAGGGCGCCGCTCAGCAGCACCAGCGGAAAATAAATCAGCAGATTGAAAAACGCCGCCGCCGGTTGAAACAGGTCAAACCCTTCCCCCACCTGCGCCAGCACATGCGCGCACAGAATATTCATCATCGGCGGCCGCGCCGGCAGCGCATATTTATCCAAAAAAATCGTATCCCTCGGCAGATAATCCACGAAGAAAAGCGACCGCTCATAATGCTCATACCAATCCCCGCTCCACAGCCCGCCCGAATAATGCCGGATCAGGCTCAGCATCAGCCAATTCCAAAACAGCAGAATCAAAAAACCAAAAACCGTCCGCCGAACCTGCGCGCTTTGCCACAGCTTTTTCAATTCACCAAAGCT
>JBEKPV010000069.1:0-15503 GCA_049520395.1 Tepidisphaeraceae bacterium | reverse complement strand
GAAGCGTGCCGAAGCGGGATTGCTTCGCGAGCGGCGCGAGGTGCGCCCGATTGACGCAGTTCATCTTGAAATTGACGGGCGCCGATACGTCAATTTTTGCTCGAACAATTATTTAGGTTTGACGCATCACCCCGCCGTGATCGAGGCGATCCAGCGCGCGGCGGCGGAATTCGGCGCCGGCGCCGGCGCCGCGGGGCTGATCAGCGGCTACACAAGCCTACACGCAGCCGTTGAATCGGCCATCGCCGCCTGGAAAGGGTTCGAGGCGTCGATTCTACTCGCCAGCGGTTATCAGACAAATCACGCGGCCATTCAAACTCTGGCGGCGATTGGAAAAAATAGCCCCGCCGGCGCTCGCTTCCTCGTCGATAAATTGGCTCACGCGTCGCTCCTCGACGCCATTTCCGGGTCGGGCATCCCCTGGCGCGTGTTTCCCCACAACGGCTTGGCGAAGTTGCGCCGTCTCCTGGCGGAAGCCGACGCGAGCCAGCTGCAAATTGTGGTCACCGAATCGATTTTCAGCATGGATGGGGACGCCGCCGATCTGATTCGATTGCTGCGGCTGAAGCAGGATCATCCGTTCGTTCTGCTTTTGGACGAAGCGCACGCCAGCGGCGTGTATGGTGAGGGCGGGGCCGGATATGCAGCGGAACTCGGCGTGGCCGATCAGATCGATATTTCCGTGGTCACATTCTCCAAATCCGCCGGGGGCGTAGGCGGGGCGATCTGCTGCCGCCGCGAGTTCCGCGATGCGGTGCTGAATTTCGGCCGCGCCTATATCTACTCCACGAGCCCCGCGCCATCGGCGGCCGCGGGAATCGCGGCGGCGATCGACGTAATGCGCCGCGAGCCGCAGCGCCAGAAACGCCTGCGCGAATTGGCGAAGCGCCTGCGCGAGAAACTCGCCGCCGGCGGCGTGCGACTTCCGCCGGGCGATTCCCCGATCATTCCTATTATCATTGGCGATGATTCATCGGCGCTGGCCGCTTCGGCGAAATTGGCCGGTCAAGGATTACTCGTCCAGGCGGTGCGCGCGCCGACCGTCGCGCGGGGAACCAGCCGCCTGCGGGTGACGCTTTCCTGTGAACATTCGGATGAAGAAGTCGATCGGCTGACGGAGGCGTTGCTGAAATTCAATCCGCCCTAAACCGGCGGCCCCGGATCGCGCTGCTCGAGATTTTGCGCCGGGGCGGCTTTCATGGCCGCCAGCGCCTGATCGATCGTTCGCAACGTTCGGGCGGCTAAATCAGGGGAAGGCTCATGGGCAGGCATCAACTGAAGCAAGGCAAGAATCTTTTCCACCGATTGGACGCGTAGCGACGAGGGCGCCGGGCCTTGCGCAAATGCCTCGGAATTTTCGCCATCGGGACGATCCATAACCAAATCCACCGCGCGTCGGTCCTCATCGTTCAATCGGTCTGCCATAGACTCTCTCTCCACGACTGAAGCAGCGCCGGTTCGTGCCCGGATCGCCAGACGCCATTGTAAGTTGCGTACGGGACAATACATGTGCTCGAACGTCCCGTTTTCCGGCCCCGCGTGATGTGCGAGCGGGCCGTTTGCTGTATTTATTTACGAAATCCCGTGTCCCTGGTTCGATTTTTTCCAGAGATCGGCGAAAGTCGCCACCGCCGTATGCAGACGCGATTTTACCGTTCCCAGGGGGATACCGAGCATCTGACTGATCTGTTTATACGGGAATTGATGAAAATAGGAGAGGAGCAGAATTTCCCGCAAATTCTCCGGCATCCCCGCCACGATGCGCTGCACCTGCTGCTGCGTCTCCTTTAGCTGCATCGGCTCATCCGGCAAACCCTGGGCGCTGGTGATCAGATCGATAAATTCCCCGCTCTCATCGTCCCCCTGGTGAATGGAGGCCTGCAGCGGGTTCGCCGGCCGGCGCGACTGCGAGCGGATCAAATCCCGCGCCTTGTTGGCCGCGATCGTAAACAGCCAGGGGCGAAATCGCCGCTGCGGATCAAATTGATGCGCGCTCTGGTGAACCTGCAAAAATGTTTCCTGAAAAATATCCTCGGCCGAAGCGCGGTCCCCCAAAAAGCGGACGAGAAAATGAAACAACTCGCGCTGATAGCGCTCCAGAAGTCGGGTGAAGCTCGGCTGATCGCCTTTGCGATACGCCGCGAAGAGCACTTCGTCACTGAGTTGTGACGGGTCTTGCGGAAGGACGATCTCGACGGCGCGGCCGAGAGTCCCGGGATGAGGTTGGCGTGCTGTGACGCCCATGATTTGCCGCTCCTTCTCCATAGACATAATATGCAGCCAAACATGACAGTCGCGGTTAAACCTCAATTTTTCGCTCTTTCGCCGCCGGAAATGGATGAAATCTTCGTCTCCTGGGGTTGGCCGGCGTTTCGCGGGCAGCAAGTCCGGCAATGGGTTTATGAGAAACTCACCTGCGAGCCCCAGAAAATGACAAACCTGGCTCAGCCGGATCGGCAGAAGCTGGCCGAAAATATCGACCTGCAGGTGGGGCAGATTCTCAAACATCAAATCAGCTCCGACGGCACGCATAAAATTCTCGCCGGTTGGGAAGCCGGCGCGGCCGCCGAGTCCGTCATCATCCCCGACGGACGAAGGCTCACCGCCTGCGTCAGTTCCCAAGTCGGCTGCCCGGTCGGATGTAAATTCTGCGCCAGCGGCGTCAACGGCCTGAAACAAAATCTCTCCGCCGACCGCATCGTTCAGCAAATTTTCCTCCTCAATCGCATCCTCCTGAGGCGCAAGCAGCGCATCAATCACGTCGTCTTCATGGGCATGGGAGAGCCGCTGGCGAATTACGCCAATTTGATCCGCGCGATAAAAATCTTGCACGATCCGCAATGTTTTAATCTGGGGGCGCGGAAGATCACGGTTTCGACGGTCGGCGTTCCCAGCCGAATGCGGCAATTAGCGAATGAAAATCTCCAGCTCAATCTGGCGATTTCGCTGCACGCGCCCGACGAAACCTTGCGCCGTCAGCTCATTCCCTGGGCGGAGCATTTTTCGCTGGACGATATTCTGCAGGCGGCGCGATATTATTTCGAGCGCACCGGCCGGGAGATCACGCTGGAATATATTCTGCTCTCCGGCGTGAATGACTCCGTGCCGCAGGCCAAACGGCTGGCGAAAATCTGCAAGTCGATGCGCGCCAATGTGAATCTCATCCGCTATAACGAAGTCGAAGGTTTGCCGTTCGAGCGGCCGCGAAGCGAGGCCGTCATGAATTTTCAGAATGCATTGCGGCAGCAAGGCGTCAACGCCCATGTGCGCAAGAGTCGCGGCCGAGATATCGACGCCGCCTGCGGCCAGTTGCGCCGCCGCGCCCAGACGCCCGCCGGCGCCGCCGCGGGAACGGAGGTCGAGCCGTGAATTCGCTTCGCCCCCGCGGGTTTACGCTCATCGAATTTCTCGTCGCCGTCGGTATCAGCGGAATTTTCCTGGCGATCTTGGTTCCCTATCTCCTGCGGGCGCGGGAAGTCTCCCGGCGGACGGAATGCGCCGCCCATATCGCGCAAATCGGCGCGGCGCTCTGGCAATATGCCAAGGATCAGGGACCAAATTCCCCGCTTCCCGAGACGCCGTACGATCCGGTGCGCAAGCCGACCGGCTACAACTGCTTTACCGGAGCGCAGGACATGCACCCCTTCGCCCGCGACAGCGGCGTTAAACCCAACGACATCACCGCCTCGCTCTGGTTACTCGTGCGCTGCGGATACATCGATCCCGCGGTTTTTGTCTGCCCGAGCACCAGTGATCAGCCGGATAGCATTCCCCCCGGCCCCGGCGGGGGCTTGCGACGCAGCAATTTCGCCGCCTCCAAAAATCTGAGCTATTCCTATGCCTGCCCATTTACCGACGCCTTTGATTTTGAATTCAGCACCGATCGGCTGCCGGGCGAATTCGCCCTGCTGGCGGACAAGAATCCGGGTTTCGATTGCGACGGCCTCCGGGTTTTGGGCCCGCAGCACGATTCTCCCCCCTTTGAGCTGGCCAAGGGAAATTCCCTCAATCACGGGCAGGCCGGACAGAACGTGCTCTACGGCGACGGCCACGTCGAATTCGAACCCAGCCCCTTCGTGGGGGTCGGGGGCGACAACATCTACACCGCCGTCGCGGACCACCGTTTGCGAGGGGAACACCCGGCCCTGGATATCCCCGGCTATTTCGGCACGGATATCGGGCCGGCGTATAACTACGATAGCTATCTGGTCCCCACCGCCCGCGATGTGACCCCGTAATGTTTTTTCGTTGGCGTTAGCCGCTGGGCATGGGATGATCCGGACCAGGCGTTTGAATGTCGCAGGAGTTGGATATCTCTTGGCAGACGCTCCGCCGCATCGCGCAGGACTGGGGGGGCGACGCGGCGGAGCTGAGCGAAGTCACGCCGCTGGACGGCGGCGCTATCAGCACCACCATCGCGCTCAAACTCGCCGACGGTCGCCAGGCCGTCTGCAAAATCTCCGCCCATCGGGTCGATCGCAGCTACGTCAATGAAGCCCATCAACTGAAATTGCTCGCCGAGGCCGGCCTTCCCGCGCCCAGGGTTTATGCCACCAGACTCGGTTCGCTGGAAGACCCGTTCAGTTACATCCTCATGGAATTTGTCGATGGCGTAAATCTGCAGCAAGCGCGGCGAGCCTGCACCGAGGAGCAGTTCGCCGATCTGCAAGCGCATCTGGCGCAGTTGCTGCTGGCGCTGCACGAGCATACCGCCGAAGGCTACGGCCGCGTGGAGATCGATCCGCCGGCTCCGACATTCGCCGATTGGCCCACGTTTTTTCGGCGCGTGTTTGATCCGATTTGTGACGACACGCTCAAATCGAATCTGATCCCCGGCAAATGCCGCCGGCAGATCGGCAAAGTGCTGGAGCGTTTGGATTTGCTCGTGCGGCACGACGATGTGCCGCGACTGGTTCACTGGGATGTCTGGAGCACCAATATCCTCGCCCGCCCGGACGAATCCGGAAATTGGCGGGTGGCGGCGTTGCTCGATCCCAACTGCAAATACGCTCACGCCGAGGCGGAATTGGCGTATCTTTCACTGTTCCAGACGGCGACGCCCGCGTTTCTCAAGGCCTATCAGCAGAAGCGCAAGCTCGGCGAAGATTATCATCGCGTTCGCAAGCCCGTTTATCAGGTCTTTTTTCTTCTGAATCACGTCAATTTGTTCGGCTCGGGATATGTCCAGCCGCTGGAGGCGGCCGTGCAGCGATTGTCGGGACTTATTTGATCTAGAAAATCAGGAAATGCCGGGTCGTGGCGTTGTCGGGTGAGGCGTGCAGGAAGACGCCGCCGTGTTCCTGCTCGCCCGGTTCGCAAACGGTATGTTCGCAACTGACCGCCGCGGCCACCCATCCCGCCGCCAGCAGCCAAATCGCCCATCGGTAAAATTTCGCCATTTGAAAGCCCTCCCCCTCCCGCCGGATTACCGGGCAGAGGGGATGAAAAAGCTTACTCGATTCTCCGACGCGCGCAAACTCATACGCCAAGCGCCTTTTCCACCGCATCGCAGAATCGGCCGCAAAGCAGCCGTTGACTGAGCGATTCCTCCAAAACCATGCGGCCCGCTTCGCCCATACCGATGAGCTCCTCCGGCCGCATCCCGGCAAACGTCGCGATCGCCGCCATCGCTCCGGCCACATCCCCGTGCGAAACATGCAATCCGATCCGATGCTGCTCCAGCAGATCACTGATATGCGAGGGTCGCGGCCCGAAAAATAAAATCGGCTTCCCAGCGGTCATCGCCCCGTAAATTTTGCAGGGATGAATGATCCCCACCATCGGCTCCCCCAGCGAAACCACATGCACGTCGGCCGCCGTCAGCGAATGCTTCAAATTCGCCAGCGGCTGATAAGGGAGCGATAGCGCATTGGTCAATTGATGATCGCGGATATAAGCCTCGACCTCTCTTTTCCCGGCTCCGCCGCCGACGAAGAGAAATTTCAATCGCTGATCGTGCTTCAACTTGGTGGCCGCGTCGAGCAAAGTCGTCAGCGGATTGCTGGGGCTGTGATTGCCGCTGTACATGATGACGAATTTCCCGGCCAGCTCGTGCTCGATCCGGAATGGATTTTCCACGCCCGGCTCGGGATGAATGTGCTCTTCGTGCGGCCAGGGCGGCAGGATCAGCATCTTCTCCATCGGCACGCCGCGCGCCGCCAATCGAGCCGCCATGAATCGATCCAGCGCGATCACCAGCGCCGCGCGGGTCAAAATAAACCGATTAATCCGCTCCAAAACCCGCGCTACAAAATCGCTTTGCTTCAGCTTTCCCAGCGCGATGAGTTGATCGGGATTAAGGTCCATCGCCCAATACGCGACGGGAACCCCGCGAATCATGGCCACCAGGCACATCGGCAGGCCGATGAGTGGCGGAGAAGTGCTGAAAAATATTCCCCCGAGCCGGGGAGTGAAGAGAGCCGCGAAAAAAGCCTGGACATGAAAGACCGCCGTCCCCAGCACGCGCAAGAGCATCGATTTTTTTCCAAACGAAGCGAGCGGAAATCGGCGGATTTCCGCGCCATCGCGGGTTTCCCGGCTCGGATAACGAGCGCCAGGGTCCTCATACCCCCGCCCCGAAGCGTAAACCCGCACGGCATGCCCGCGGCGAGCCAGCTCGAAGGCCACATCCGCCACATGTTGCCCGACGCTGGCGGGGTCGGGGACAAACGTCTGGCTGATGACCAGAATTCGGCGTCGGTCGCGGCCTGCGGATTTCATCAGCTCTGATGCTTCTTGCCGACCATCTGGTCGTAAATCCAACGGTACGTCTTCTCCAGGCCGTCACGCAGCCGCGTATCCGGCTCCCAGCCGAGCAATTTCTTGATCAGCGTATTGTCGCTGTTGCGTCCGTTGACGCCCTTGGGGGCTTTCAGATTGTAGGAACGCTCCAGTTTGATCTGGGCGATTTCCTCCACCAGATCCACCAGCCGATTGATCGAAACCAGTTCGCTGCTGCCCAAATTGATCGGCTCCAGAATATTGCTCCATAAAATATCCTGCACGCCCTTGACGCAATCGGTGATGTACATGAACGATCGCGTCTGATGCCCATCGCCCCAAATCTCGATGACGTGTTTGCCCGACAGCTTGGCGCTGATCACTTTCCGGCAAATCGCGGCCGGCGCTTTTTCCCGCCCGCCGTCATAGGTGCCGAACGGCCCGTAAACATTGTGAAACCGGGCGACCCGAGTCTGCAAACCAAAATCCTCGCGGTAATGCCGGCACATGCGCTCGCTGAACAGCTTCTCCCACCCATACCCATCCTCCGGCTGCGCCGGATAAGCATCCGCCTCCTTGAGGGCCGTCACGTTCGGATCGCGCTGTTTATCCGCATTGTAAACGCAAGCCGACGATGCATAGAAAAACCGCTCGACCTTCGCGTCCTTCGCCGCCTGGCAAAGATGAGTATTAATCAGCACGCTGAGCATGCAAAGGCATTTGTTATTTTCGATGAACCCCATCCCCCCCATATCCGCGGCCAAATTGTAAACGACCTTCGCCCCTTCCAGCGCCTTGTAACAGGCATCCTTCAGTTGCAGATCAAGCTGAAGATTCTCCACCTGGCCGAAATGCTGATACCACTCGGTGAACGGCTTGATATCGACCGAGCGGATATTGGTATGCCCCTTGCGGAGCAGTTCGCCCACGAGATGACCGCCGATGAACCCCCCGCCGCCGCAGACGACAATTTTGTCTTTGAGTCCAGCCATGATTGGATTATGAGGCCTGTTTGGTGGCGGTCAAGCGGGGCGGAGGGCGGTAGTGGGTCAGTTTGAATAAAATAGACTACTTTTTCGCAGTCTCGGTATGATCCGAAGAGGCATGCAACGGAAACCACTACAGATTACGCCAGTATTTTATTGGGCTTGTATAATTACGGCGGCGGTTTTCGCCTATGTGGGGGCATCGATAATTGCCTCCGCTCCGTCACGGGCCGTGTCGGGATGGTTTATGTTGGTTGTCTCTGCGTACTATTGCGTCGCGGCTGCTTGGCTCTTCGTGCATAGGGGTCGTTACCCTAAAAAGCAGGTAGTGGGTCAGTCTGAAGTTTTCGCCACGTTCGGCACCTTTTGATAGATTGGTGGTTGGTCGGAGCGGTGCACGATGCCGAATGCGCGACTACCAAAAGCACGCCAGCGGTTGGCGAGTGGACTGAATTACGCCGGAACCTTCATCTGGCTAGTCGCACTTTTTGCTCTGTATTCAGCTCCAGCGTGGATTGGATTGACATTGCTCGGTGGTGGGTTGATGGTGCTCGTAGCTGGGACGATTGTGTCAACTAACAAACTTCGCTGTCCGGGCTGCGGACGTAGATTTTGGCTGGTGGGCGAAGGCGGCCGATCTAATTGCGCATTCTGCGGCGCGGCATATTTCGATCATCCCGAATCGCCCGAATGAAAATCCGCTACCGTGGCATTCGCGGCGCTGCGCGATAAAATCCGCATATCGGGAAGGCCGGAGTTTCGTGTCCGTTCCGCAAACCGCAGCTGCGGTACCGGACGGCAGCTTTTACAGTGTCGCCTTTGAGACCAATCTGAGTTCGACATCCTACCCAGGCCTATCTCGCGCGGCGCACTTTCAGGAGGCCAATGAAGCGCTTCTCCAGGCGATGAATGGGGACAGTGGTTTCGCTCAGTCGATGCAGGACATGGGCGTTTCGCTTGAGCGAACCCCGACGGGATTGGCGCCGCGTCAACCGCCAGCAGGTTGGACTTGGCATCATGCGGAAGAGCCTGGCCTCATGCAGTTGGTTCCTCGGGCACAGCATACGCCGGTCAGCATTTTTTGGGATACACTGCATCCCAACGGGCAAGGAGGTTACGCCATATGGGGCAACTGAAAAAACTGATCGACGTGGTGGCGGCGCTGGGGTCATTGGATCCCAATGCCACAATTTACGCTGCAAAGCCCTGGTCCCAGGGATCCTTGGCTGTCGTGGAGTTCGAACCACCATCACACGAGCTGCCTCGGGAGGCCGCGCAGGCAGGAGCGGAATACTTTCTGGAAGTCTTCGTCGCTCGCGATTTTCTTTCGGACTGGGAGGCGACTTTGGACAAGATGCCATCGTTGGAAGAGCGATGCGATCGACTCATTCGCTACGCCGTGGATGATGCATGACTCTCGGCCTTCCAAACGTCCGGCAGGAACCCCCCCAGCTCGCTCAGCTTCGTCTGCCCGATCTTGGCCATGACGCTGGTGAGGTACTTTCGTGGATCGATCCCACGACGCTCGGCGCCGCCGATCACCCTTTAAACGCAGTTCGATGGCCGAAGGCCTGGTGTCCGCCGGCGCCGCCTTGACTTCGATGAGCTTGCGACGCCGAGGCGAGGCCTTCGGCTCGATGACGCTCGCCGCGGGCGACTCGCCACGATCCGCCAGTTTCCGCCGCCAAGCGAACAGCGACGACGCGGGGATCGACTTGAGCCGACAAAATGCCGAAACTGTCATCCCGCTGGCGCGTTGCTCGTCGCAGACCTTCCGCCACCGCTGCGCTGCCGGCGACGTCGAAGACGCCACCACCGATGAAGCTTGATCTTCCCGATTCATCCCCGCATCATGGCCAATGGCCTGCAAAGAAAAAAGATGCGGTTCGCATAGCGCTCACGGAGTTTCTCGAACCTCGGCGGATAATTTCAAACTGACCCACTACCCGGAGGGCGGGCCATTATCACACGGTATTCGTGCCCGCTTTCATCGCCCAGCGCCCTATTAATCGTCAAAATCCCCCGCATCGCAGTCGGCGGATTTCCCGCGGATTGACATTCATATCATAGATAGTATGGTCATGACATGAAAGTGGAACTCACCGCCGACGCGGTGGCGCAGTTGGGTTCCGAATGGTGAGACGGGAGATAGCCATGACCGTTCAGACTCTCACAATATCCGGCAAACGATTCGCATTGCTTCCGCTGCGCGATTTCGAAGCATTGCAAAAGCGTGCCGCCGCCCAAAAGCTTCCAAAACTCCCCGATCCCTTGCCCAACGGCAATTATCCCGCCGCCGAGACTATCCGCGCGATTTACGCGCGCCGATTGATCGAAGAACGCCAATCGGCCGGCCTCTCTCAATCCGAGTTGGCCAGACGCGCCGGCCTGCGTTCCGAAACAATCAACCGGCTCGAAAAGGGAAAGCATACCCCCGACACCGCCACTCTCGCCAAGATTAACAAAGCGCTTCGGTCCGCGGGCGTCGGATTGAAATAACCCATCGTCCGCGCGAGGTTCAGCGCGCAGACGCCGCCGAGAAATGCCGTTCGGTCAGGGCCCCGCGATTTTTTTCAAACCAGGCAATCGTCCTGGCTAATCCATCTTCAAGACTGGTTTGAGCCACAAATCCAAAGGCCTGTTTGGCGCGAGAGACGTCCAGGCAGCGTCGGGGCTGGCCGTCGGGTTTGGAGGCGTCCCAAACCGTTTCCCCCGTAAATCGGCTCAATCGCGCGATGAGCTCCGTCAAATTCTTGATCGTGATTTCCCTTCCGCTCCCCAGATTCACCGGTTCGGGCGAATCGTATTTTTGCGCTGCCGCGACGATCCCTTCCGCGCAATCCTCCACATACAAAAATTCCCGGCTGGCCGACCCCGTGCCCCAGGCGGAGATCCGCCGGGCGCCCGCATCGCGCGCTTCCACGTATTTGCGAATCAAGGCGGGAATCACATGGCTCGATTGCAGATCAAAATTATCCCGCGGCCCGTACAAATTCACCGGCAGCAAATAAATCGCATTCAGCCCGTATTGTTGCCGATACGCCTGGCACATGACCAATAGCGATTTCTTCGCCACGCCATACGGCGCATTGGTCTCTTCGGGATATCCGTTCCAAAGCTCGTCCTCTTTGAACGGCACCGGCGTAAATTTCGGATAGGCGCAAATGGTCCCCACTTGCACAAATTTCTTGATGCGATTGATTCGCGCCTGTTCGATGAGATGCAGGCCCATGGCCATATTGGCGAAAAAGAATCGCCCCGGGTTATCGCGATTGGCGCCGATTCCGCCGACTTCCGCCGCCAGGTGCAGGACGACATCCGGCCGAAGCTCGGCGTACAGCCGCCGAACGTCCGCTTCGATGGTCAGATCGAAATCCTTCCTTCGGGGAATCGCCACCTGGTTAAAGCCCAAAGCCCGCAATTTGTCGACGACGACGCCGCCGACGAATCCGGCCCCGCCGGTGACGACGATTCGATCGCCGCTGGAGAGGCTCATTTCGCCCCCTGCGCTTCGCGGTCCGCCAGGACTTTCTCTCGTTTTGCCAATTTCCAATCCGCGTCGGTCATCATCCGCGCCAGCTCTTTAAAGCTGACTTTAGGCGCCCAACCGAGGGCGCGTCTGGCTTTGCCGGCGTCGCCGCGGAGGAAATCCACCTCGGCCGGGCGGAAATAGCGCGGATCGATCTGCACGTGTTTTTGCCAATCGAGGCCGAGGTAACCGAAGACTTCGTCGAGGAATTCGCGCACGCTGTGGGCTTCGCCGGTGGAGACGACAAAATCGTCCGCCTTTTCCTGCTGGAGCATCAGCCACATGGCCTCGACATAATCGCCGGCGAATCCCCAGTCTCGCTGTGCGTCGATGTTCCCCAGGAAGAGTTTTTCCTGCAAACCCTCCTTGATGCGAGTGGCCGCCCGGGTGATTTTGCGGGTCACAAACGTTTCGCCGCGGCGGGGGCTTTCGTGGTTGAAGAGAATCCCATTACAGGCATACATCCCATAGCTCTCGCGATAATTGACGGTCTGCCAATAGGCGTACACCTTGGCGCAGGCATAGGGGCTGCGCGGATAAAAAGGGGTCGTCTCCGTCTGGATCGGCTCCTGAACCTTCCCGTACATTTCGCTGCTGGAAGCCTGATAAAACCGCGTGGGCAAGCCGGCGTCGCGAATCGCCTCCAGAATATTCATGGTCCCCAGCGCGTCGGCCGCGACGGTGTAGACCGGCTGATCGAAACTCACCCGCACGTGGGACTGGGCCCCCAGATTGTAAACTTCCTGCGGCTTGACCCGGGACAAAATCTCCCGGAGCCCGATCCCATCCACGAGATCGCCGTAATGCAAATACATTTTGACATCGGGATCATGCCGATCGGCATAGAGGTGCTCGATTCGATCCGTATTAAACGAGCTGCTTCGGCGGACGATGCCGTGGACTTGATACCCCTTATCGAGCAGAAATTCCGCCAGATAAGACCCGTCCTGGCCGGTGATCCCCGTGATCAGGGCCTTCTTTATCTCTCGCTGCGCCATTTAAATCTCCAGAAAATCCGCCATGAGCGGAAGTTAACGGCCACGGGCATCGCTTGCAACGTCGAAGGGGCTGCCCTGAGCGCGGTCGAAGGGTTAAAGTGTGCGGCGATGACGGACGGCCCTTCGGATAGCGACCAAATACCTGCAAACCCGCGGCCAAGGCACAGGGTGCGGCGATTCGTGCTTGCGACGGTGGGGATTTTGATCCTGCTGGTGGGGGTTCTGGCGGGGATTACTCCCTATTGCCTCAGCACGGAAGCCGCCCGGGGGGTGATCTTGGATCGGATCAACGCCAACCTCCAAAACGCGCAGCTCTCCATCCAGGATTGGAATTTGAGCTGGACGGGCGGGATCGAAATCAAAGGCATTGAAATTAAGGACGCCAGCGATGCGCATGTGCTCTCGGTGGGGGATTTGAGCAGCGGATTCTCGCTGCTGGACCTTATCACGGGGCATATCAACCTGGGGCAAACGGAACTGAAGGGGGTGGATTTCAACCTCCGCCGCGATCGGGAGGGGAATTTGAATCTGGTGGGCTTATTTGAGTCGAATTTGGGTCACCTGGAGATGCCGATCAAAGTGCGGAGCCTTGCGGGCACGGTTCATTTCAATAGCCGAACCTGCACATTCGAGGACGATTCCTCGATCCGGCATGTGCTGGTGGAGTTCGATTCGCTGGATTGCCGGTTTGAAATTTCGAATATCAATCAGCCGATTGAGGCGCGGGTTGTGGGGCTGGCCCGGAGGGGGGGGCAGGTTACGAGTCTGAATTGGTCGGGGAGCTTTGCGATTGGGAAATCGGTGGCTGAATTGCAATCGGGGCTGGATAAGCTGGCCAGCGTGAAAGTAGAGAGTAATCCGTAGAGAGTAGATTCAACTGGGTGGGGGGTGAATTTTGTTATGGGGCGGGGCTTTTTGAGTTTGAAATTTTTTTTTCTGAAATCCAAAGGTACCCCCTCTGGCGCGCAGGAACGAAAAGGGATGGATGGGGTTTTTGCCGCAAGCGCAGTTGGTTGAGATGATTACGGGGGGTTGTTTAATGTTAAACATACATGGCATTAGGGAGTAGACAGTAGACAGTAGACAGTAGAGGGCGGGCCGTTCGACTGGGCTTCGTTCGACTGGGCTTACGACAGGCACGACAGGCACGACGGGCACGACAGGCACGACAGGCCCTTCGATTGCGCTCCGTTCGACTGGGCTCACGACAGGCAGGGCGGGCCCTTCGACGGCGCTCAGGGCGGGCAACTGGCGATGAAGGGGGAATCGCTGTACAAAATATCCACACTTATGGGGAATTCGCCTGAAATATGCCGAAAACACTACGCCGCACGATTGCCGGGCTCTTTGGCCAGCTCCGTGGAATTTCTACCGAGAGTAGTTTCCTCATCTGATTCGGCGCGTAGCGCGTAAAGGACCGCAATGCAGAGCGCCTCCCAAGTACTTCGCGCGATTCTCGACCGATACGACAACTTCAAGGGGCGGTTCAGCGTGCCAGTTGAAGGCGGGGAACGTGGTTTCCGTGCCTGGCTGGTGATCGATCTATTTCACCACCACTTCCGTTGGCCGTCGGGCCTGATTCTCGTCGGTGAGAGGCACGATGTCCTTTTACTGAATGAATCACTTTTTCCCGTAATAACAATTGAGACAAAGGAGCCCCGACATGAGGCGTCCAAAAAAGAAATCAGATCCTTCGAAACGCGGCTCCCGCACTACACGACGCTCAAATACGCCTACCTTACCGACGGATTCAAATGGATCAAACTCTACCTCGCCGCGCCCGCTGGTCACCAAACCATCGCCAAGAAGGAAATATTCGACGTCTGCCAGCACGACGACACCGCGATCAACAAATTCCTCGCCACCTTCGACGCCACGCAGTACATATCGAAGCCAAATGAATAACCGCCAGTTGATTAGCAAGACTGACCCGCGCGCTCTTGAAAATCTCGCCACCGCACTACACGACCTTGTCGAATCCATCGCCGCGACACTCGAGCCGGTATTTAACGCTTATATCGCCGGCGATGCGAGTAATTCGGTTACGGTCGTCACTGAAAGTCTGTTCTCGAGATGGTGCAGCGAATCAGGGACGGCGCCAATCGATCGCATCGCGGAGCAGGTCACTAAGCTCGCCAAACGATCGACATCGGGTCCAGATCTATTCCGCATCACCCTTGTCGAACGCAACTTCGATGAACAAACATCGGCGGAAGTCGCCGACGCCCTCGCCACGCTCATGCTGACCGGGAAATGGACGCCAGCTAGAGTTGTCGAATCACTTTGGCGCCTTTACATCCCGGCCATCAAAAAGATGATGGTGCAGACAGCCCATGTGATCGTGGCCAGAGCGCTGCTTTACAGAATCGGCGAAGACACTGGTTCTGAAGCATTTCCGATGAAGGTGAGCGGCGCCCTACTCGCACAGGCGCTTAACCCTGATCACGAAGGCCTATTCGCGACGACACCAGCATTGACCCTCTTCGAGCAAATGAGACAGCTCGGTGAGCAGGTCCTCCCAACCCTTTATCGCCTTGGCGAGTTCGACTGGTGGTACATTTTAACGGACAAACGATCTGCCCTCGGTGCCAAAGATAAATCCAACGTCGCGAATCTTGATCAGCAAATTGGTCTTGCGTTCAAGCGCCTCTTTCTGGTTCTAGACCAATACCAATTCCAGGATGTCGATGTTGATGTTTGGAGGAATGTCTATCAACACTTCCTCCCACGCGAAGAGCGGCAGAGGCTCGGTGGCTTTTACACACCCGATGAAATCGTCGACACCCTGCTCGACGAGGTCGGCTACGTTCCCTCCAATCCCGACCTCGCCAGCAAGCTCCTAATCGACCCAGCCTGCGGAAGCGGTGCATTCGTCGTCGCAGCCCTCTCGCGACTCCTCGTTCACTTCGCCGAGTTCCCACCCGCCAGCCTCCAACCTGGCAAGCAGCCGCAATGGGTAAGGGATCAATGCGAACTAGAAGCCATACAACGCTGTTTGCACGCTATCGATATACATCCCTTTGCCGCGTTCCTAACCACCATAAATATCCTCTTCTTAGTTTTACCGCGATATATCCGTGTTAAGGAAAAAAACCCCCAGTTCACTTTTGAGCCTTTCATCGTTTGCCATGACGCCCTTTTCACAACAGCCGCAGAAACAAAATTGTCCCTCGCTATGCAAGTCCAGCTCAACGGTCGCGTCGAACGCGCCGCACAGGATGCGAAGCAATACATCGAACTTCTCAAGAAGGAATTCGATTTCGTCGTCGG
>JBEKPV010000068.1:0-15588 GCA_049520395.1 Tepidisphaeraceae bacterium | reverse complement strand
CGTGCCGACGGAAATTGTCCTGGCGTCGGAAGCGGTGACGCCGCAAAATGTGGGTTTGTTCGCGGGCTTCGACGCGAGCATTTTTTCCCAGGGCGCCGCGCCGGCAGCCGCCGCGCCGGCGGGGACCAGCGTCGATTTTTTCGGGCGCACGTTTACCCTCGGCTCCAACGACGCCGGCCTGGCGCTGCTGGTCGCCTTTGGCGTGGGAATCATTTTTAATCTCATGCCCTGCGTTCTTCCCGTCGTACCGCTGAAAGCAATCGGATTTCTGGAAGTCTCCAAACACAACCGCGCCAAATGTTTTTTCCTGGGCCTGGTTTTCAGCGCCGGTGTCGTCGCCTGCTTCCTCGGCCTGGCGATGCTCATCGTCGTCCTCCACCGCTTCAGTTGGGGCCAGCAATTCAGCAGCGGCTGGTTCATCTGGGCGATCACCATTCTCCTCCTGCTTTTTGCCCTCGGAATGTTCGGCTTCTTTGAAGTGGTGCTGCCCGACGCGGTTTACAATGTCACCCTCACCCACGATTCAATCCCGGGCAATTTCCTGTTCGGCATCTTTACCGCGATCCTCTCCACTCCGTGCACGGCTCCGATGTTCGCCGGCGTGCTGGCCTGGTCGCTGGCGCAGCCCGTGGCCCTGGGAGTCGGCTGCGTGCTGATGGTCGGCGCCGGGATGGCGCTGCCGTATCTGCTGCTCAGTGCGTTCCCAAATTTAGTGAAATGGGTTCCGCACACCGGCCCCTGGTCGGCCGTTTTGAAACAGATGATGGGTTTCCTCCTGGTCGCGGCGGGCGTCTATTTCGCGGCCGGCCGCCTAATCTCCGGCAGCAAATTCATCTGGGCCGTCTTCGCCGTCGTGGCGGTGGCGATGATTTTCCTGGTGATCCGCACCGCTCAACTCTCCCCACGCCCGCGCGCGATCATCATCTCCACAATCATCGCGATAATCTCGGTCGCGGCCGCACTGGACATCACCCTTCGATTAACCGGCGGCCTGGAATGGCAGACATTTTCCCCCGACGCCCTGACCCAAGCCCGCGCCACCGGCAAACCCGTGCTGGTCGAATTCACCGCCAATTGGTGCGGCAACTGTCTGGCCTTGGAGGCCTCGGTTTATCGCGACCCGAAAACCGCCCAGTACATTCATCAGCACAACGTGATCCTATTGCGCGGCGACATGACCGACGCTTCGCCGCAGATGTGGGACGTAGTTAACAAACTGAATCCCGGCGGCGGCATACCGCTGACGGCGATTTATGGGCCGCATCAACAAGAACCGTCGAAGCTTACAAGTTTGTATACCGCCCAGAATCTGATCGATGCTCTAAATGGCGCCATATCGGGAAGCTGAATTTGGCGGAATTTTGCCGATGAGTTTGGTAAAATGTGGCAGCATGAGCGGCCGATTCGCTAAATTCATTGCCGATTTCAGGGAAAGCACAAAGACGAGCCGGAGGACGGATTGGCTCTTAAGTTTAGCATTATTGTTTTACTCACCGATGTCTGTTGGAATTCATGTTGCTGATTGGCTGGCGATGATATCCCTAATTGGCGGGTCAGGTTTCACGGTCGCTTTCATTGTCTCCCTGGCGATCGACAACCGAAGATTGCACCAGCATTAAGAGCCACCTATCGGGCGGTTGCCCAGATTCTCATTACCGGATACGATTGATGACTCTCGCCTGGCGGATGTTCCGCTGGGGAAAATTGGCTTCGTGCCTTCGGCTTCGCGTGGATGCCGGCGGCTTATTTTTGGCCACGCATAACAGAAGGCATAGGCGGGATTTGTCTCCGCCGTATTTGGTTTTATGGTCGATTACAATCTGATCAATTCACTCGGGAATCTGGACCAGGATGTCGAAAGCGCCGTCGCGACCGCCCTGGGCGACGCGGCACATGATCTGACGAAACTCGTGGCCGGCGATGAGGTGCAGGATTTCACCCCCGGCGCGATCCTCAAGGGCAAAGTCTCCAGCGTCGCCGGCGACGATTTTGTCGTCGAACTGGGCCTCAAGAGCGAAGGCATTCTGGAGCGATCGGAATTTGATGAGCCGGAAAAAGTCGTCATCGGAGACGAAGTGCGCGTTCTCTTGGAAGATGTCGAGGGGGACACCGGACTGGTCAAAATCAGCAAACGCAAGGCGGACCGCATTATCAACTGGGAAACGATCATGCAGTCCAAAAAAGAGGGCAATCCGGTTTCGGGAAAAGTCACCAAGAAAATTAAGGGCGGTCTGCTGGTCGACATCGGCGTGCCGGTGTTTCTCCCGGCGTCACAGGTCGACATCCGCCGGCCCGGGGAAATCTCCGATTGGATCGGCCGGACCATCGACGCGGTCATCCTTAAAATCGACGAGGAGCGGCGCAACATCGTCATCTCCCGCAGAAAAATGATCGAAATCCAGCGCGAAGAGCTGAAGCGAAAAACGCTGGATGGACTGACCGTCGGCGAATCGCGCAAGGGGACGGTCAAAAATATCGCCGACTTCGGCGCTTTCATCGATCTGGGCGGGATCGACGGACTCCTGCACATCACCGATATGAGCTGGGGCCGCATCAACCATCCCAGCGATCTGCTCAAGATCGACCAGGAAATTGAAGTCAAAGTGCTTTCCATCGACAAGGACAAGGAGAAAATCGCCCTGGGCCTGAAGCAGCAGGAGGCCAGCCCCTGGGAAAATATCGAGCAGAAATACCCCGTCGGCAGCGTTCACGAGGCGGAAGTCGTCAACATCATGTCCTACGGCGCGTTCTGCAAACTGCAGGAAGGCGTCGAAGGCCTGGTCCACATCAGCGAAATGTCCTGGACCAAGCGGATCAACCATCCCAGCGAAGTCGTCACCCAGGGCCAAAAGGTCAAAGTCAAAGTCCTGGAGATCAACAAGGAAAAACAGGAAATCTCGCTCGGCATGAAACAGGTCGAGGAAAATCCCTGGGAGCGCGTGGCCGACAAATATCCGCAAGGCTCCGTCGTCGAAGGCAAGGTCCGCAATATCGCCAACTACGGGGCGTTCGTCGAAATCGAGGAGGGCATCGACGGGCTGCTGCACGTGTCCGATCTTTCGTGGACGAAAAAAATCGGCCATCCCAGCGAAGTGCTCAAAAAGGGTGAGACCATCAAAGCCGTGGTGCTCAATGTCGATCAGGAAAAGCAGCGGATCGCGCTGGGTCTGAAACAGATGCAGGAAGATCCGTGGACGACAGTGATCCCCGCCAACTATCGCCCGGGGATGGTCGTCAAAGGGCACGTCACCAAAATCGCCAACTTCGGCGTCTTCGTGGAACTCGAGCCGGGTTTGGAAGGCCTTTTGCACATTTCCGAAATCTCCGATCAGAAGGTGGAGAAGCCGGAGGATCAGCTCAAGGTCGGCCAGGAACTGGACGTCAAGATTCTGCGCGTCGACAGCGAAGAGCGAAAAATCGGTCTGTCGCTCAAACGCGCGCAGTGGGCGCAGGAAGACGAACAGCGCGAATCGGCGCGTGCCCAGCGAGCCGAAAAGCGCGGCCTTCGCGGCGGCCTCGAGGGCGGCGAACAAACCCGCGGCTTGGGCGATATCGATATCGGAAGCTGATCCCCGGACCAAATTCTGTCGCAAATAGGCATGAAGGCCCCAAGGGCTTTCATGCCTCATTTCTGATTTTTCACGCCTAGAATCAAGACGATGCCGACTCGGGTTTTTCGGACCGAAAGTCGGTCTTCGGGGGTACCGATAGACAGATGGGTCGGATCGTATCGAATGATCGGCTCCGGAGGCGGCAGCGCCGAATTATTGGACGCTGGGCCCCCGGTTTTCAGCGGCCTTGGGCCGGAATCGCAAACCGCTATGGCTTCCGCAGCGCTCCAGTCCGGTCTTCAGCTCTATTTGCGCCAGATCAACCAGTCGCCGTTGCTCTCGGCAGCGGAGGAAAAGGAGCTGGGCCGGCGCATTATCAAGGACAACGATCCCGAAGCGCGCGAGCGGATGGTTCGCTCCAATCTCCGCCTGGTGGTCAATATCGCCCGCCACTATGTCAACCGCGGACTCTCGTTACCGGACTTGATCGAGGAGGGAAACATCGGCCTGCTCAAAGCGGTCGAGGGATTCGATCCCGAAAACGGGTCGCGCTTCAGCACCTACGCGAGCTGGTGGATCAAGCAAGCGATCAAGCGGGCTCTGATCAACAGCGTCCAGCCGATCCACATCCCGGCGTATATGGTGGAGATGATGTCCAAGATGCGCTACGCCATCCGCCACATGGAGGATCAGCTGGGCCGATTGCCCACCACTGAAGAACTGTCGGCGCATCTGAAGATGCCGGCGAAAAAACTCAAGATCATCCGCAAAGCGGTCAAGGCGTATCATTCGCCGACGCAATCCGGCAGCGCCGACGGCGAACTGACGATCAACGAGCTGGTGGCCGACACCGGCAATCTTCCGCCCGACCAGATCGTGCGCGACAGCGACGAGTTGCAGCAACTGGGCAGGCTCCTGGAAGGGATCGACGCGCGAGCCGCTAAAATTCTCAAACTCCGCTACGGCCTGGAAGGCGGCGACGCGCTGACGCTGAAACAAATCGGCGAAAAAATCGGCCTCACCCGCGAACGCGTCCGCCAGATCGAACATCACGCGCTGAGAAAACTGCGCGACGCGATGCTTCAGGGGATGGAAGATAAACGCTGAATGATGAATTCAGGATTCGTTTTTTTCCCGCAACTTGATATTTGAAATCAGAAACGCTGCCACCAGCGCCAATCCTGCCGCGGCCGCCAATGCAATGACGACACCGCCGGGGCGAATATTCCAGATGACACCGGCGACGAGACTGGCCAGCAATTGGCCGACGCCGCTGACGGTGTAGAAAAGTCCGATGGCGCCGGCGCGCTGGGCGGCGGGGACGAGATCGCTGACCATCGCCTTGGCGACGCCGTCGGTCAGAGCCTGATATAGCCCGTAAACCGCCAGTAAAACCCACGGCGCGGCAGTCGAGGGCCAGACGGCGAAGCCGAGATAGACGACGCCGTAAACGATCCACCCGGCGGCGATGACGCCCTTGCGGCCGAGGCGATCCGAAACCGCCCCCAGGGGCGTGGCCGTGGCGGCGAAAATCGCGTTATAGAGGACATACGCCAGCACGATGGCGCCGAATCCCAATCCCAATTCACCGCTGCGGAGGATCAAAAACGCGTCGCTGCTGTTGCCCAGTGAAAAAACCGCGTTGGCGATGAGCAAATTCCAAAACGGGCGCGGGAAGGATTGCAAAATGGACGGGGGCGTCGCGGCGCGATTTTCCGCGGGCCGGATCTCCCGGACGAAAACCAGGACGATCGAGGCGCTGATCAGCCCGGGAATAATTGCCAGATAAAAAAGCCGGGCGAGGGGCAATCGCGCGATGGCGTTTTCGCCGCCGGTCCAATGGGCGCTAAACGTCGCGCGGAATCCGGCAAAGGCGACGATGACCGCCAGCGCCACGAGCGGACCGAGGATCGCCCCGCAGGTGTCCATAGCCCGGTGGAATCCGAACGCTTTGCCGCGAAATTCCGGCTCGGTGCTGTCCGCGATCAGGGCATCGCGCGGGGAGGTTCGGATCGACTTTCCCAATCGATCGGCGGTTCGCCCGAGCAAGAAAATCGGCCAGCCGCCGAATGTCGCCAGCCCGATCACCGGTTTGCTGACCGCCGAGACCAGGTACCCGAAAAATACCGGCGGCTTTCGTCTGCCCCAGCGATCCGACAGCGCCCCGGCGATCCAGCGCAATCCGCTGCTGATCCCCTCGGCGATTCCATCGACCAATCCCAAAATCGCCGGCGACGCCCCGAGCGTGCCGATCAAAAATAGAGGCATGATCGGGTAAAGCATCTCCGAGGCGAGATCGGTGAAGAAACTCACCCAGCCGAGAGCCAATACGTTTCGGGAGATGCCGCGCGGTTTCACGCGGCGATTGTAGCGGAGTCGAGGGATTCGTTGGAAGCCAAGACCGGCACCGGGGCTTTCATATTCGGCTTTAGGATCAAACCGGTGGCGGCGCCGCGGACGATGGCGAGCATGCTTTGCCGCGTAAAACCGATATCGCGCAGATGCCGCCAGGTTCGGCGGATCAGGCTCTTGGCCATCCACCATTTTTCATCGCGCGCGAAGGCGTCGCTGTGGCGGATGATCCAGAGCTTATTGCGCAGTTCGTAATAGTATTTCGCCCCCATGCTTTTAACCGGGACGTGTTTTTCGTGGGTTTTGTGGACGACGAGGCTGCTGGGGACCATGACGCCGAATTCGCGGCGGAGGATGCGTGCGGAAAATTCCACGTCGTCGTTCCAGAAAAAATATCCGGGGATGGGGAGGCCGTAGGTTTCGATCAGCCGCCGGTGAATCAGCATGGAGACGAACGAGGTGAATCGAATCGCCATGGTCCCGTGCTCGGCGGCGGCGAATTGTTCCTCGGGATTATACAGCTTGGGTTTTTGCACGTTCATGGGGTGCAAGGCGCCGTCGATCCAGACGACCTTGCTGGCGAGCAAATCCGGGCGATGTCCGGCTGGGAATCGCTCGCGCCCGTTGAGCAGCGCCGCCAGCGCCGATCGATGCGGAATCGAATCGTCGTCGAGGGTCCAGATCCAATCGAAACCCTGGCGCGCGGCCCAGTCGATCCCGACGTGATATCCGCCGGCGCTTCCGGCGTTTTCTTTGAGGTGAATCACGTCGACGTGCCCGAATTCGCCGGCGAGCATGACGGGGGTGCCGTCGGTGCTGGCGTTGTCCACGACGACCACGGCCTGCACGGGCCGTGTGGATTCGCCCAGCGCGGACAGCGCTTCACGCAGCAGCGATTTTCGGTTGCGGCTCACCAAGACCGCGCAGACCCGATTCATTGACAGCGACCTCCTGCTCAAAGACGCTCAGCGCCCGAGCAACGACCTGATCCATGTTGTAGTACTGATAGTCGGCCAGTCTCCCCGTAAAAATCACTTGGCCCGCCAATTTACTGGCTTCGTTGCGATACTTTTCAAAAATGGAGCGGTTCTGTTCCCGCGGAATCGGATAAAACGGCTCGTTGCGGCCCGGCACATGCGGCTGGGGAAATTCGCGCGCCAAAGTCGTGCCGGCGATTTTTTGACCGGTTAAATGCTTGAATTCGGTGATGCGGGTGTAGGCGTGCGAACTTGGAAAATTGAGCTGTGCCACATCCTGCGCGAAATCGGCGGCGGCGTGCTCAAATTCAAAGCGCAGACTCCGATAGGGGAGCGGCCCGTGCATATAGTGGAAAAATTCGTCGATCGGGCCGGTGAAAATAATCCGGCGGTAACGCACCGATTTGGGAAGCTCGCGCCAATTGAGTCCAAGAATCACGCGGATGTTTCGATGCGAAAGCAAACGCTGAAACATCGCGGTGTACCCCTCGAGGGGCATGGACTGATAGCGATCCTGAAAATACCGATCATCGCGACTGATCCGTATGGGAATCCGCGCCGTGACGGAAGCGGCCAATTCCTCCGGCCGCAGGCCCCATTGTTTGATCGTGTAGCCCAGGAAAATTTGCTCATAAATCCGCTCGGCCAGTTCGGTGAGCTGGGGATCGGTTTCCTCGCGCATTTTTAGAATCGGAACGTGTGCTCCGGCGCCGTAGCGTTGCCGCAAAACTTTTTCAAGGCGGCGGGCGTCGCGCTTCGAATAGAGCATCTGGAGCGATGTCAAATTGAACGGCACGGGGATTTGTTTGCCGTCGATGACCGCTCGGACGCGGTGTTCATAGGGGCGCCAATCGGTGAACCCGGACAAATAATCCCAAACCCGCTGGGAATTTGTGTGAAAAATATGCGGTCCGTAGGCGTGGACCATGACGCCGGAATCGTCGGGGTGATCGTGGGCGTTGCCGGCGATGTGATTACGCTGATCGATGACGAGCACGCGTTGGCCGAGGCGCGTGGCGATTCGCTCGGCCATCACGGCCCCGCTGAACCCCGCTCCGACGACGAGCCAGTCGTACATGCAATTGGATTGATCGGCGCGATGGCGGCGATCGCAGCAAAAAAAAGTTATCGGGCGTTGCAGTCTCAAGTTTTTGGCGGGGTTTTTCCGATGTAGATCGGATGCGCTCTATTATCGGACTCAGAGATACCGCGCGCGGCCCGTTTCCGCCGGTGCATCCGGCGGTGGCGAACCATTTTGCGGCGAATTCCGCGGCTCCGATTCAGCTTTATCCGGTCAACTTGGATATGAAGCAGGCGGAGTGCGTTCGCTGCCTGCTGTGCGATCAGCGGCGCACGTGCATCACCGCCGACTGGAATTCCGACGCCATTGCCGTGTTTCTCGCCACGGATGCGAACGTGGAGGATTATTTTCTGGCGGCGCGTCCCAGGGTGAGTATTTTTCTTGACCCGCACGACAAGGGCAGGAAATTGGATTTCCTGCTTTTGTCGGACGCCATGTGGGAAACGGCGGCGCGTGAAAACCTGCAGATCATCTATTTGAAATTGCAGGTGCACGACGCGAGCAAATACGCCGAGCTGAACCGCGCGCGGGAAAACGTGCATGTTCTCTCCTGGCCGCTGCTGCTGGGCGGGTCGCGATTTCACATCACGGTTCAGGAGGATTTCGCGGGGGAGAATCTTTTCAGCCGGACGCTTTTGCCAAATGTGCCCGCGAATTACGAGTTTGATTTTTCGTGCATCGGGGCGATCACCAGCCCGGATCGGCAGGCGGCATTTGATCTGCTGGCGGCATCTTCGCGGGAAAATAAATTTTTGACGATTTCCAAACCGGGGCACGCCGACGCGGCGGGGGCGACGGTTCCGCTGGAGGAATATTTGCGAATCAGCCGGGCGAGCCGGATTTGCGTCTCGCTGAATGGACGTGGGCCGTGGTGCCTCAAAGACGGCGAGTTGCTGGCCAATGGATGTTTCATCCTGCGGCAGTGGCATCCGAGCATTGATCTGAATCCGCTGACCCCCCGCGACGGCGTTCACTGGCGAATCTTCCGGACGGAAAATCTTTTGCAAACGATCGAGCAGTGCCTGGCGGAGCCGCGGGAATGTGAAAGAATCGCGGCCGCGGGGCATGCGATGTTTCGGGAGGCGGTAAGGCATTCGCTCTGGTCGAAAAGATACGCGGAGGGGTTGGGGGAATTTCTGCAGAGCGGGAAGAAATCGGCTTGGGGGGAGTTGGCGTTTGGTTGATTGAGGGCGCATGGGAGAAAATTCCCTATGGGGAAATGCTGAATGCTGAATGCTGAATGATGAATTTGGGATGATGTTGCGAGTGTCTTGGTTCTACCGCTCACACCGAGTTCTGCCCCTCACCCCCACCCTCTCCCCCGGGTACGGGGGAGAGGGGGACGGACGATGAAAATTTTGGACGGCGCACACAACGGTGGGCGCGGGTTGTACGTGGAAATGCGCTCACCGGTTGTGTGCGCCTGCCGCCTCGGACAACGCCGATACGAAGGGCGCTGTGCGGGCGGGGGACAGATCCTGGGTCGCTGGGCGGTCAAGCGCTTGGCCGGCCATACTCCAGGGGTCTGCGTCCTTAGTTCGATGGGCTTACTTCACGTAAAAAAATGTGAGCCCCTCTATAATAGGGTCTGGCGCCTGAAGGTTTTTGCGCGCGTTTTTGACGTAAGTTTTTGGGCGGGGGTCGGAAGTCTTGGTTTGAGTTGGGGTTCAAAAAAATTGAAAAAAAGTTAAGTGTGTGTGCGCAGGATCGAGTTTTGGCGCGATTAAACAAACGGGGGGCGGGGGGACGCGGTGCTCGGTTCGACGGGGCTCACCGCGGGGCGCACGCGCGGCTAAATGAGTGGGAGTTGCGATTATTGCTCGTCGGAGGGGGTGTTTTCGGGTGTTGATTCACCTGGGATGGGGGAGCCGACGACCCGGAACTTGGCGCGGTATTGGGTGGGGGTGACGCCGATCTCGGCGCGGAAAACGGTGGAGAGTTGCTTGGCTTCGGAAAAGCCGGATCGGCGGGCGACCAGGGGCATGGCCAGGTCGGTGGTGCTCAGCAATTCCCTGGCGATTTCCAAACGCACGCGGCGGATTTCTTCCAGGGGGCTTCGGCCGAGGACGGCTCGGAATTTTCTTTCCAACGATCGGCGCTGTAGGGGGAGAGACAGTAGCAGTTCGCGGACGCCGATCCATTCGCCGGCGTGGGCGAGGATGAATCTGACGGCGGCGGCTACCTGGGGATCGTCGATGGAGACGATGTCGGTTGAGCCTCGGCCGATGACGCTGGAGACGGGGAGGAGGGCGGATTGAACGCCGCGGCGTTTGCCGGCGAGCATTTTTTCTAAAAGGCCCGCGGCTTCGAAACCCACGCGTTCGGCGGGTAAGGAGACGCTGGAGAGTCGCGGGAAACTGAGGCCGCAGACGATGGGGTCGTCGCCGATGCCGAGGATGGCGGCGTCGCGCGGAATGCGGATCGCGGCGGCGTTGCAGGCGTCCAAGACCTGGCGAGCCAGGGAATCGTCGGCGGCGAGGATGGCGCAGGGTTTGGGCAGATCGGTGATGAACTGGGTTAGAGCGGGTTCGCCGTCGGGGCCGGCGGTCATGTAGTCGGCGATCTGGGTGACGCCCTCCTTGGCGAGGCGGGCGACGAAGCCGGCTTTTCGTTTTTCGGAGTCGGCGCGATTGGCGTGGCCGACGAAGGCGAAATGGGTCATGCCGCGTTTGAGGAAATGGCCGGCGGCTAGTTGGCCGATGTCGGCGTCGTCGGGGAAGACGTGGGGGAAGGAGAGTTTGTCCGTTGTGGAGGAGACGTTGACGGTGGGGATTGCGGAGGTCTTGATCCAATCGGCCAGTTCGGGGGAATCGACGGCGGCGATGATGCCGCGCGGGTGTAGGGAGGCGAGGCGTGGGAGGTCGGGGGTTGTGGGGTCGAAACGGGTGATGGACCAGTGTTTGCCGGGGGCGATAAATTTGACGATGCCGTGGATGACACCGCGCCAATATTCTTGGTTGTCGCTGACGATGACGGCGATGGGGACGGGTTTCTTCATTCGCCAGGGGCTCCGAGGTTACGGGTACGGATCGGGTTTGGGTTGATCGCCGGGGAGTTCGAGGGCGCCGATCAGATCCGCGATGGTGTTGACGCCCGCCCTGTTCATATATTCGGCTAAACCGGCGGCTATCTTATTGGGAGCGGCGGGATCGACAAATAGGGCGGTGCCGACGCCGAGGGCGGTGCTTCCGGCGAGGAGGAATTCGACGGCGTCGGGCCAGAACTGGATTCCGCCCATTCCGATGATGGGGACGTTGGCGGCGCGGGCGACGGTCCGATAGACGCGGCTGATCATGTGCAGGGCGATGGGTTTGATGGCGGGGCCGGAGAGGCCGCCGGTGACATTGGCTAGGCGCGGGCGTTTTTTGTGGATGTCGATCGCCATGGCGGTGAAGGTGTTGATCATGGAGAGGATTTGGGCGCCGCCTTCGATGGCGGCGCGGGCGGTGAGAGTGACGTCCTCGGCGTTGGGGGAGAGTTTGACGATCAGGGGCTTGCGGGGGAGCACTTTTTTAACTTCGCGGGTGAGTTCTTTGAGGCGTCCGGGATGGGTGCCGAAGGTGAGGCCGTCTTTGACATTGGGGCAGGAGACGTTTAATTCGACGGCGGCGAGGCAATCGAGGTTGTCCATGGCGGCGCAGGTTTCGATGTAGTCGTCGTAACTGTGGCCGGCGACGTTGACGATGACGGGGCAGGGCATTTTTTTGATGAGGGGGATTTTTTCGGCGAGGAAGCGATCGAGTCCGACGTTGGCGAGTCCGATGGCGTTGAGCATTCCGGCGCGGGTTTCGACGATGCGGGTGGGTTCGTTGCCGGGGCGTTCTTCGCGGGTGATGGATTTGGTGACGAAGGCGCCTAATTTGGATAAATCCATAAAATCGGCGTACTCGAGGGCGTAGCCGCAGGTGCCGGAGCAGGTGAGGAGGGGGTTGGCGAGTTTCAGGCCGGCGAGGTTGATGGAGAGGTCGGGCACGGGGATTCTTTCTTAAACATCGGAGTAAATTTTGTGTCGCGGGCGGGAGCGGAGGATTTCGGCTTTTCCCCAGCTGGTGACTTGTTTGAAGGCGTCGCTTTTGATGAAGGCCTGGAAGTCGGCCTGGGATTGCCACTGGCTCCAGATGAGATAGCTGCCGGTGTTGCCGACGTTTTCGTAGAGTTGGGAGTCGACGTGTCCTGGGACTGTTTTGAGATGTTCGAGGACGCCGAGGAATCCTTTTTCGAATTCGTCTTCTTTTCCGGGGATGACTTCGTAATGCATTCCAATAGTGGTCATGTTGAATCACCAGAGTAAATCGGCGGCTTGGAAAATGGGGCCGTCGGTGCAGGCGAGACGGTAGCACCAATCTCGGCCGGGGAGGGGGACCTGCGCGGGGTTTTTCTTTTTGACGCGGATGCAACAACTTTGACAGGTTCCCATTCCGCAGGCCATGGCGCGTTCGACGGCGACCTGGCAGGGGATGTTTCGGCGCTGAGCGATGTCGGCGACACGCTTCATCATCGCTTCGGGGCCGCAGGTGTAAAGAGTTGGATTATTGGGGAGCGCGGTGTCGAGAAAAGTTTCGAGGGCCTGGGTGACGAAGCCGCGGATGCCGAAGGAGCCGTCGTCGGTGGTGATGATGGAGGGAATTCCGTGAGCGGCGAATTCGGCGATGCAGTGTCGGGGCTGGCCGGGTGGGCCGGGGGGTTCGGTGATGGCTAATGGGAGGAGATCGCGGGTGGTGGCGCCGGCGAAGGCGATGGCCTTGGTTTTGTGGAGATGGGCGGCGAGATAAATCATGGGGGGGATTCCGACTCCGCCGCCGACGAGGATTGCGGCGCCGTCGTGCGGGGGGAGTTGGAAGGTATTGCCGAGGGGGCCGAGGATTGCGACTGGGTCGCCGTATTTGAGATGGGCGAGCCAGGCGGTGCCGAGTCCTACGACGCGGTGAATGATGTCTAACTCGACTTGGCCGTCGATATCGCGGCGACCGGCGAGGGAGAAGGGGCGGCGGAGCATGGCGCGCGGGGAGATTAGCTCGCGGCCTTGTATGTTTGGGCGATGGGCCGGGTTCCAATCGAGAATCGGATCGGAATCGGGGTCGGTTTCTAGGTCGTCGCAGGCGATTTGGATGAAGTGGCCGGGTTGTGTGGCGGGGAATTGTGGAACGGAGAGGACGAGGCGGAAATGATCTCGGCAGAGGGGGATATTTTGGGAGACGGTGGCGAGGAATTGGGCTCTGGGCCTCGGCGGGGTCATCGGGCGGATTCTACAGGTCTGGAGGCGCAAAAAAAGACTTCCGGAGGGATGGCTCCTATCCACCTCCGGAAGTGCGCCACGGCCAGAAGCCGCATAGCTCGGTTTTCATTCAACGATTGTGACTATAACTCTGCCCAAAATGACTGTCAATTCTGGGTTTCTGGAGCGATAGGAATTATTTTGTGAACTAAGTGTTTATATTATATAAAGTTACGATTAATGCGATTTTTGAGTTTTGGGGTTGATGGGGGCGTTTGCGCCAGGGGGCGGCTATGCGCATGTGAGGGGTGAGACTACACTTGGCGCGGGTTTTATGAAGCGAATCGAGGTGGCGATCGCGGTGGTGGTGGATGGGGGGAGGGTGCTGATTTGTCAGCGGAAGGAGAAGGACACTTTTGGGGGGTTTTGGGAGTTTCCCGGGGGGAAATGCGAGGCGGGGGAGACGCTGGAGGAGTGTCTGGTGCGGGAGCTGCGCGAGGAGCTGGCGATCGTGGTGGAAGCGGTGGAGAAATACCCGCCGATTGCGCACGATTATCCGCATGTGCGATTGACGTTGCATCCGTTTCGTTGCCGGTGGGTTTCGGGGGATGTGAAATTGATAGAGTGTCAGCGGTTTCAGTGGGTGGAGCCGGAGAAGATTCGGGGGTTTCGATTTCCGCCGGCGAATGCGGCGCTGGTGGAGCGGGTGGCGAGCGAAATCAGGGGCGGGTCGGTCGATGTCCCTTGAAAAAATTGATCAGGCCGTTGGTGGAGGAATCGTGGGAGGTGATTTTTCCGGGCAGGGCTAATTCCGGCTGGATGGCTTTGGCCAATTGTTTGCCGAGTTCGACTCCCCATTGATCGAAGCTGTTGATGCGCCAGATGATGCCCTGGACGAAGATTTTGTGTTCGTAGAGGGCGATGAGGGAGCCGAGAGTGGAGGGGGTGAGTTTTTGGAAGAGGATGCTATTGGTGGGTCGGTTGCCTTCGAAGATTTTGTGGGGGAGGAGTTTTTCCAATTCGGGCTCGGGCATTTTGGAGGCGAGGAGTTCGGCGCGGACCTCGGCATCGGTTTTTCCTTTCATGAGGGCTTCGGTCTGGGCGAAATAATTGGAGAGGAGGATCGAGTGATGCTCGCCGATGGGATTTTGGGATTCGACGGGCGCGAGGAAGTCGCAGGGGATGAGCTTGGTGCCCTGGTGGATGAGCTGATAGAAGGCGTGCTGGCCGTTGGTGCCGGGTTCGCCCCAGACGATGGGGCCGGTGGAGTAATCGACACGGTTGCTGTCGCGGTCGACGCTTTTGCCGTCGCTTTCCATGTCGCCTTGCTGGAAATAGGCGGCGAAGCGATGGAGGTATTGATCATAGGGGAGGAGGGCGTGAGTGGAGGTGTTGAAGAAGTTGTTGTACCAGATGCCGAGCAGGCCTAGGACGACGGGGAGATTTTTTTCGAGCGGGGTGGAGCGGAAATGTTCGTCCATTTCGAAAGCGCCCTGGAGGAGCTGTTCGAAATGATCCATGCCGATGTTGACGGCGATGGAGAGTCCGATGGCGGACCAGAGGGAATAACGTCCGCCGACCCAATCCCAGAATTCGAACATATTTTTGGTGTCGATGCCGAATTTGGCGACTTCTTTTTCGTTGGTGGAGAGGGCGACGAAATGTTTGGCGATGGCGGCGGGATTTTTGGCGGCGTCGAGGAACCATTGGCGCGCGGTCTGGGCGTTGACGATGGTTTCCTGTGTGGTGAAGGTTTTGGAGGCGATGATGAAGAGGGTGGTTTGGGGATTGACCTGTTTGAAGGTTTCGACGATTTGGGTTCCGTCGATGTTGGAGACGAAATGGGCGCGGAGATTGGGAGCGGAATAGGGTTTGAGGGCTTCGGTGACCATGACGGGTCCGAGGTCGGAGCCGCCGATGCCTATATTGACGACGTCGGAGATGGGTTTTCCGGTGAAGCCGAGCCATTGGCCGCCGCGGACGGCTTCGGAAAACTGTCGCATGTGGGCGAGGACGGCGTTGATCTCGGGCATGACGTCTTTGCCGTCGACTTTGACGGGGCGATTGGAACGATTGCGGAGTGCGGTGTGCAGGACGGCGCGGTTTTCGGTGAAATTGATTTTGTCGCCGGCGAACATGCGATCGCGCCAGGATTCGACCTCGGCCTGTCGGGCGAGATCGAATAGAAGGCGCATGGTTTGAGTGGTGATGCGATTTTTGGAATAGTCGAGGAGAAAATCCTTGAAGCGCAGGGAGAATTTGTCGAAACGGCTGGGGTCGTCTTCGAAAAATTGGCGCATGTGCTTGTCGGCGATTTGCTTGTAATGGATCTGCAGTTCCAGCCAGGCGGGGGATTGAGTGAGAGTGCTCATGGATTACAGGCTATAAATGTGGGGGGAGGAATGCCACTGG
>JBEKPV010000067.1:0-15706 GCA_049520395.1 Tepidisphaeraceae bacterium | reverse complement strand
GCGAAGATCGCGACGGATTTCAATTATCTGCCGACGGGATCGCCTGGGATTACGGGGCTGGGCTATCAGGCGCAGACGGGATCCCGCGCCGAGTTCGTGGCGCGCGTGATGTTCCAGATCTGGCTGTAAAAAATCGCACGGGTTCCGCGGGCTGGCGGACGTGCGGCATCGTTCAATCGTCAGGCTCGGGTTCGCCGGCGCGAACCCGAGCTTTTTTTGTCAGGTGGACCATCCCCACGCCACCGGGCGGGTCGCTATGATTGACGACCCATGGCTTGGAAACGAAATGCACGCCGGTGGCGGATCGCGGGATTGATCGTCGTGATGCTCCTGGCGGGGGTGGTGGGACTGCGATTGCTGGTGGAGCATTTATTGCTCCAGCGAATCCAGGCGGCGGCGCAGCAGAATTTGAATACGCATCTTTCCGCGGAATTGACGTATCAACCTCCGTTCACGTTTGTCATTCGTCATTGCCATTTCACGATTCCACATCACGACAGGCCGGCGGATTTGATCGATGTGGGGGAATTGCGGCTGACGCTGCGGCGATTGCCGATCGGGGGCGGGCCGACGTTGCTGAGGGATGTGGAATTGATCGATCCGGTGGTTCATATCGCCAAATCGCCGGAGGAGGCGTTGGATTTGCAGTCGCTGTTTTCCAGCGGGAGCGAGCAGCCGCAGACGCAGAAGAAAAAGCCGTCGGAGGTGGTGCAGATCGGTCATTTGAGCTTGAAAAATGGGCGAATTGTGCTGGAAGACCCCGCGGCGGGGAGAAAAGCCTGGGCGGAAATTCAGTTGGACGCGGATGCGACGGGGACTGGGCCGGGGGATTATACGTTTCGGTTTTCCGGGGTGGGTCCGATCGCCAGTCTGAGCGCCAGCGGTTCGGTGAATGTGGATGATCGCGCGGCGTCGCTGGATCAATTCGCACTGAAAGCGGATTTCGGGTCTTCCACGGCGGCCGTCGCGCTGGCGGGTGGGCGGGATCCGCTGGCGCTGCTGGCCAAGCAATATCATCTGCGCGGGTCGTGGGGCCTGCAGGGAACAGCGCATGTGGACGCGCGGCATCCGTCGCGCGATCGCGCCTGGGCGGAGGTGACGATTAACGACGCGACGGCGTATGTGCCGGAGGCGAATTTTCCCCTGGACGCGCTGCAGCTGGACGCGGTGGGTTCCTACGATCAGCATCAGACCCTGGTGACCGTCTCGAAATTCCTGGTGCGCAGCGGCGAAACGTCGCTGGGTTTCGACGGCGGGATTTTCCGCTCGGCGGGGCAGACACTGGATATCTCCGGCCTCAGTGGAAATTACGGGAACGATCGATTTACGGTTTCGACGCAGTTGCCGCTATTGGCGATTGCCCATGGAAACCTGCGGTTGAATAACGTGGACGGGGTGATCGACTTTCATCCGCCGAGCCCGATTTATTTCGATCCGATGGATACGATATTCGCGGATTTTCGCCCGGAAGGTCCCTGGCGCGTGCGCGGCTGGATAACCGGCGAGATCAAAAGCGGGAAGGTGATCAATTATGATTTCCAGGTAACGACGGCCGGGGACGCGGCGGCGAATATCACGAGCCGCGACGTGGAGATGACGCGGATACGGACGAATCTGGAGGTTCTGCCGGATCGGGTGAACGTGCAGCGCATCCAATTCGCGGCGCTGGGGGGCAATTGCGACGCCGATGGCGCGGTCGCCTGTTTTCGGCCGTATGTTTATGGGGGGCAACTGGCGGTGCAGAAGGCGGATTTGTCGGCGATCGCGACTCTGCTGCGGGCTTCGACGCTGGATAAAAGCAAATTTCAGGGGATAGTCGACGTGAACGGGAATTTCAGCGGCTCGGGGCATTATAACGGGAAGAGTTCATCGGCGATCTTCGCTTCGGACGGACAATTTGAGATTCACAAGGGGATTCTTTGGGATATCCCGGCGCTGGAGCGGGTGGCGGATAGCGCAACAATTGCGCGTAAGGCCCTGACGATGAGCGAAGCGGCGGCTTATTTCCACGTGGCGGATCGGAAGGTGCAGTTGCAGGACGCGGCGATCAACGCACCGGTGCTCGGATTGGAGGGATCGGGAACGGTGGATTTCGACGGTAACCTTGATTTGAACGTCCTGGCGGCGCCGCTGGCGGACTGGGAGACGAAAATAAAGAAAACCGGCGTGCCGCTGCTTAGCACGCTGGCGGGTGATTTCGCGGGCGCCTTGCAGAAAATTCTTAACACGGCAACCGGCGAACTTTTCTACACGTTTCACATCACCGGAGACGCGTCCAATCCGCAGGTAAAAACCGTTCCGGCTCCGGCGCTGACCGAGGGGACGGCGCGATTATTCGGATACATGATGAAGTCGACGGACGGGGGATTGCTCAATTGGTTGCGAAGTCCAAGCAGCCAACCGGCGACGCAGCCTTAGGATCAGGAATCAATTATTTTAAGCGGTTTCAGGCCCCGGCCTTTTGGGTGAGGTCGGACCGGTCCATGGTTCGCAGGACGCCGAGGAGTCCGTGCATATGGAGCGGCTTGAGAAAGATATGGACATGCGAGGGGACATAACTGCGGCGGAAATCGCGGAGATGGAGATCGATGGTGTCGGTAAAGATCGCGACTTGCGTGGGCCGTTTGCCTTCCGGCAGCTCGCTGAGGGCGTCGATCAACGGAGTGTTGGCGTTGTTGTTGGTGAGATCGACGACGAGCAGATCAGTGTGATCGGCGGCGATCAGTTCCAGCGCATGATCGGGCGTTGCGGCGCGCGAGACGTCGTGTCCAAGCTCCCCCAGCAATCGGCGAGTGGGGGTATCCTGCGGATAAGCATCGGGTGACGGCAGAATCACCGTTCGCAAAGCCGATCGCACTTGAGCCATCATAGAGGCGGCCTTCGTAAGAGTTGCTGGCGGGCAGTTTATACGGCCGCGCGCTAGGGAACAATTGGATACATCGAACTAGCGCAATCTTAATTATTGTCGTTTTTAGGCCAGAAAAGGCCAGATTGTCGATAATTGCGATAGAGAATCGGACGTTTAGAGTGGCGCGATCGCGCTAAGAGGCCAATGGATATTGAGCCATTTGGCGCTGCGCGAGTTTGAGGACGGGTTCGATCTCGAGCCATTGTAAGCAACTTCGATGGTTGCAGGAACGGGAGAAACAGGGGCTGCAGGGGAGATCGAGTCGAATGACGCTGTCCATTCTGCCGAAGGGGCCGGTGCGCAAGGGGCTGGTGGGGCCGTAGGGGGTGACGAGGGGGCGTCCGAGGGCGGCGGCGAGGTGCATGGGGCCGGTATCGTTGGCGACCACCAAGGATGCGCGCTCGAGCAGCGCTGCAATTTGCCGCAGATTAAGTTTGCCGGTGAGATCGAATCGCGCGGGGACTCGGCGGGTGAGATCCGCGTCGGCGGGGCCGCCGAGGACGACCGTTTCCAAACCGAACCGATCGCGCAGCGGCTGGACGAGGGCGGCGAATTTTTCCACGGGCCAGCGCTTGGTCGGCCAATTGGTGCCGGGAAGAATCGCCGCGAAGGGGATTCCCGGCGGCACCAGAGCGGCAACAAACTCGCGATCGGAATCGCTTATCGCCAGCGGAAATTCCACGGGTCCCCGCGGACATCCCAGGGCGGAGGCGATTTTCAGATAGCGCTCAACGGCGTGATCCAGCTCCCAGGAACAATCGACGAGTTCGGTGTAGAAATGGACGGCGCCCTCGCGGGCGTTGGAAAAGCCGACGCGGCGCGGCGCCCCGCTGACCAGGGCGATCCAGGCGCTGCGGAGGAGGCCCTGGAAATCGATGACGATGTCGAAGCGCCGGCGGCGCAAATTCTGGAAGAAGCGGATTAAATTGGCCATCGCGGTGGGGCTGCGCCAGACGTGTCCCCAGCGGTTGCGATTGAAGAGGATGACCTCGTCGATCATCGGGTGATGTTCCACGAGGGAGGCGTTGGACGGGGTGACCAGCCAACTTATTTTCGCGTCGGGCCAAAGTTTGCGGATGCGCGCCAGGGCGGGGAGGGCATGGACGATGTCCCCGATCGAGGAGGGCTTGATAATCAGCACCCGCTGTGGGGGGGCGGTGGTCGGGGTCATGGGATGATCCATTATATATGGAAAATAGCCTCATTCCTCGGTCGCGACATGGGAAAACGGGGCATATCCCTGGCATAGAGCCAGCGAATCGGCGGGGGTGTATTGCGGATGCTGGCGCATGGCGCGTAGGAGGCGTTGCAATCCCAGGGCCTGCCAGCGGCGGAAGCGGAGTCCATCGACGTCGATCAGTATCGGACGGGGGCCGAGTTTTTCGTCGGGTTGGACGATCCAGTTGGTGCTCTTGGCGTCGAAATGAGCCATTCCAAGCTGGTCGATTTTGCGAAGCATGCCGCCGGTGCGGCGAAAGAGCAATTCGCGATTCCGGGGCGAGAGGGAATCGAGATTGAAGCTGTCGAGGGTTTGTCCCTCGATGCGCTCGAAGACGATGACGGAATCGGTGACGTAACCGAATTGGCGTTTTTGCAGGACGAGCAGGGGCCAGGCGGTGGGGATGTCGCGGACGATCATGGCCCAGGCTTTGTGCCACGCGCGCCAGGCGCGGCTGCCGCGGCCGATCTCGTTTAGATATCGGTACCAGCGTCGCTTGAAGGGGCGTTTGATGACGACCGGGAGGCGGCGGCCGCCGAGCGTGAGATCGCCGGCCCAGACGTCGCCGCTGGGGCCGCGTTTCAGCGGGGTTAATTCGGCGGCCTCCAGCGCCCGCCAGATTGGCGGCCAGGCGGTTTGCCAATCGTCGGACGTTACGCGAAGGTCGCTGGCCGGGGCCCAGCGGCGGGGGTATTTGTAGCGCTTGAAAAATATTCCGCTCCAGGGCCCGAAGCGAATTCGGCCGAAGTAGTGGTTTTCCTGGCGCGTATTCCGCAGCAATTTACGCCAGTGGCGGGCACTGACGGGGTTGTAGATCGGCGGCGGGCCGCCGGGGCCGAGTTCTTCCCAACCGCGGAGGAGTTCGGTGCGCGTCGCGAATCCGGCGGCGCTGTGGGCCAGCTTTTGCAAATCTTCCATCTGTAATCCGCGCAGGGTCAGGGAATATCCGTCGAGGAGGAAAACTTCGCCGTAGCGGAAAAGCATGTTTCCCAGATGGAGATCGCTGTGTCCGAGTCCGGCCTGGGATAATTGACTCAGCATTTGGCGGATCTTGCGAGCCAGCTGAAGGCGATTGGGGATGGTTTCGCCCTGGCGGGCGAGTTCGCTGAGGTATTGATCGAGGGGGAGGGCCGGCTCGATCGCCTCCAGAATGACGGCGTCTCCGATCCGATTTCCCAATCGGAAGCCGCTCAGTTCGGCAACGGCGCGAGGGGCGGGGACGTGGGCCTTTTGCAGGCGGAGCAGGCGGGAGAATTCGCGCCGAGCGGGGCTGCCGCGGAAGAGGCGACGGAAATCGAATCCGCGTCGCGGATAGAACTTGAGGTAATACCCGTGGCCCTCGAAGTCGAAGCGCCAAATTTGGCGATAGCCGCGATCCTTGATCAGATTTCCGACCTGCGGCAGGTCCGCGAGGAATTGTTGCAGCGTCGGCGGCGGCACGCCGGAGGTTATATGCGCCCGGTTGGCGTTTGTCTCGGCGAGGCTAGGCTTCTGCCTGCGTGGCGGCGCCGGTGACCTGTAATCCCTCGGCAATTTGCGGAAGGATGCCGCGCTGGATGTAGATCGGGCGGACGATTTTGCGCAGCTCCGGCATGACCATCCAGTAGCGGAACGAAGCGGCGAGGCAGACGACGGCGGCGATCAGGATCGTTCGCCTGGCGCCGACAATCGGATCGGCGCCCGGCGAAAGATGCGATGCCAGGGCGCCGGCGATGAGGACGCCGAAGGGGACCATTCCCATAAACGCCATGGCGAAGAAGCTCATCAGGCGGCCGCGTTTGTCGTCGTCGACGAGGGTTTGCAGGATGGTATTGGTGGAGGCGAAGTTGGTGATCATTCCCCAGCCGGCGAAGGGAACGATCAGGAGGGAAATCCAAAGGAGCGGGGAAAGGGCGAATCCGGCGATGGCCAGGGCGTAAACGACCGAGGAGATGCCGATCATGCGTCCGAGTCCGACGACGGTTCTGCGCGAGGCGAGCGATATGGCGCCGATCAGGGCGCCGAGGCCGAAGGCGCCGCTGAGGAATCCGAAGACCTGAGCGCCGTGTGCGGAGCCGCCGAAATGGGAGCCGAAGATGGGCATGAGAACCATCATGGCGGGGATTCCGGAGAGGCTGAAAATGGCCATGAGCACAAGCAGGACGCGCGCGGGTCTGAAACCGCGGACGTAGGCGAATCCTTCGCGCAGCTCGGTAAGGACGGAAGCCGGGCGCCGGGGGGTTCGCGGCTGGATGCGCATCGCCAGCAGGGCTGCGATCACGGCGAGATAGCTGGTGGCGTCGAGAAGGAAGCACCAGCCGATGCCGAGCCATCCGATGAGGAGTCCGGCGATGGCGGGCCCGATGAGGCGGGCGCCGTGGACCATGGTGGAATTGAGTGCGATGGCGTTGGCCAGGTCCTGGCGATCGGTGATCATTTCGACGAGGAAGGCTTGTCGGCCGGGGATATCCATGGAGTTGATGATTCCCTGCAGGGCCGCGAGGCTGATGGCGGTGGGGATATGGATTTGATGGGTGAAGGAGAGATACGCCAGCGCGAAGGATTGGAGCATGGAGGCGGTTTGGGTGATGACGAGTAGTTTTTGTCGGTTAAGGCGGTCGACCCAGACGCCGCAGATGGGTCCGAGGAAGAGGACGGGAATCTGCGAGGCGAAGGCGACGACGCCGATGAGCCAGGCTTTTTTGGCAGGGTCCGGGGAGAGGGTGAAGGCGAGCCAGATCATGGCGGTGTTGGTGAGGAAGGTTCCGATGAGGGAGATGAGCTGTCCGCCGAAGAAGAGGCGGTAATTGCGATGGCGCAATGCCCGGAAGACCTGAGCGGAGCGGCCCCCATTGTGCTGCGGATGATCCATAAACAACAGATCGGCTTAATGGGGCCAGATATAGGTGGTTACGTAGGAATAAATCAGTGAGAAGATGCCGACGATGACGCTGGCCCAGAGGGTGATCTTCAGGATGCGGATGCGATTGGCGATTTCCTTGTCGCGCCATTCGGCCAATCGGCGGTCGATCTCATCGAGTTTCTGATCGATGCGGGCCTCGACTTCGTCGAGTTTTTGGTTGAGGTATTGATCGGCGGTTTTTTTGATGCGGTTGGTGATTCCGCCGAAGAGGCCGGAGTCTTCGATTTCGCGTTTGATGGAGCCGGAGGGTTGGGGGCCGGGCGGGTTGGAGGGGGGGGCGTCGCCGGATTCGGGGGGGATGAATTTGTAATCGCTTTCGGAGGCCGGGTCGCTGAACATTTTGGCGACGATGGAGCCGAGCATAGCGCGGCGTTTGCGGTTGAGCTTATGGAAAAGCCCTTCCTGTTTTTTTAATGCCTGGATCAGTTCGGGAACGTCGGCGTCGTCGTCGGCTTCGATGCCGCGGATCTTGGCGAGGATGACCAGGCCGCGATGGGAAAGCCCCTCGAAGCGCATGGACTTGACGCAGACGATCTCGCGGGCGATTTGTTCGTTGCTGGCGTTGACGGTCAGCGGGCGGCGGCCCCAGCGGATGACATCGAGCATCGCTTGGCGATCCATGTTGGCGATCATTTGCCGGCGATCGTGGACGGCGGCGACCAATTCCTGGGGCGTCTTATAGCGCGTGGGATCGAGACCCAATTCCTCGGCCAAATTCGATAATTCGTCGCTGGGGAGGTCCGAGAGTTGCCGCTGAAGGGTGGAGAGGCGCACGATCTGCCCGCCCGGGGCGCCGGCGCTGTTGGGAGCGGGCAGCCGGGAGGATTCATCGGGTTGAGAGATTTCTGGCGGCATGGATTTGCTGGGCGCGGATTTGAGCCACCACGGCGTGCGCCTGCCACAGCAGCAGGCAGACCACGCATAACAACAGGCAAATCAGCACATCTCCCCAAAAGTATCGGAACCGCAGGCGAAGACCCTGCACGAGAACGTATCGGCGGATCAGGGACATGTATTTATCGGGCGCGTTGAGATAGGCGTACCAGCCATAGAGGGACTGGAGGGTTACGGTGGTGGCGTAGACGGTGACGAACACCGCCAGCATGTACCGGAAGAAATCGAAGAAATCGACGTTTCGCATGACGGGCCAAGCTCCGCCTACTCGGCGTGTTCCTCCCCTTCGAGGATCTGCCCGCCGAAGAGGGCGGTGCCGATCCGCAGCATCGTCGAGCCCTCGGCTATGGCCGCTTCGAAATCGTGGGTCATCCCCATGCTGAGATGCCGGAAATTCGCGCCGCCGATCTTGTGCCATTTCATTTCTTCGAAAATCTCGCGGGTGCGGGCAAAGGTGTGGCGGGTTTTGGCGTCGGTCGCCTCCAACTCCGCCATGGTCATGAGTCCGACCAACTGCAGATTCGGCATGGAATCGATTTGTTCCCCCAGATGAACGGCGGCTCCGACGGCGACGCCGAACTTGCTGCTCTCCTCCGAAGCGTTGACCTGCAGAAAAATCGGCACGCGGCGGTTGAGCTTGGCGGCCTGAATATCCAGTTCCTCGGCCAGCCGTAGGCTGTCGACGCTGTGAATGGCATGCACCATCGGCAGGGCGGCTTTGACTTTGTTGCGCTGCAAATGCCCAATCATGTGCCAGCGGAGGCGCTGGGGCGGGGCTTCGTCGCCGTGAATGGCCCGGCGCTGATAAAATTCGTTTAATTGGCCGGCGCGCTGGATGAGGATTTGGACGCGGCTTTCCCCCAGATCGCCGACACCCAATTGCAGGATTTCGCGGATTTGGTCGGGAGCGGCGGTCTTGGTCACGGCGATGAGCGTGATTTCGCCAGGATCGCGCTTGGCCTTGGCGGCGGCGGCGGCGATGCGATCTTTGACCTGATGTAATTTTTCCGCAAGCGGCGAACGCTTAGCCACGCACAGCTCCTTCTGCGCCCGAATATACCGTGGGCATTATAAGAAAGTTTGCCCAATGTGATACACTTTGGCCATAAGTGAATGAATAAGGATCGATTCAGCGAGGCGATTCGGCGCTTCGACGCCGCCAATGCCGCGGACCCGAACCAGATCGAGGGGACGGCGGTTCAGCTTCTGTACGCCCGGCGCATGACCGATTGGCTGAGCCGCCTCTATCCCGACGCCTCTGAAGCGCTGCGACTGGCGGCACGATCCCAGCATATTCGGCGATGGCAAATCCCGCGGTCGCAATACCCGATCACCCGCGGGGGATATCACCAGTGGCGGACGGCGCTCTATTCGTTTCATGCCGAGGAGGCCGGGCGGATTTTGAGCGACCTTGGCTACGACCGGGAGACGATCGCCGGCGTCCAGTCCCTGCTGCGCAAGGAAAAATTGAAATCCAATTCGGACATGCAGGCGCTGGAGGATGTGATCTGCCTGGTCTTTCTGGAATTTGAACTGGCCGATTTCGCTCCTAAACACGATGAGGGGAAAATGCTTACGATTCTGCGGCGAACTTGGGCCAAAATGTCGCCCCGCGGGCATGAGGCGGCACTGCAATTGAATTATTCGCCGGAGTTGAAGGCGCTTATCGGGAAGGCGCTGAAGCCGCCAGACGGTCCAAAAGCGCCGTGAGGGGGAGGGGCTTGGGGGATTTAAGGCGGAACTCGAGCAGGGCGTGGGGGACGATTCGCGGCTCGACGGAGAAACCGGCGCCGTAAAGTTCGCCGGCGACGGCGGCGAAATCGGGCTTTAGCGATGCCGCGGTTGCGGCGCTGGCCGGGGCGCGAAGGCGGTCGTTGAGCCGAATCTGTATCTCTTCGCCCCGGAAGGCCAGTTCGCCGGCGAGCGATTCTTCGCGCTCAAGCAAAGCGGCGGCCTTGATCGTCTCCAGGATGGTCGCGCGAAGTCGATCGCGGAACGAACCGGGCAGCGGGGATTTGCGCCAGTAGCTGAGGCCGAGGCGGCCGTCTTCTCGATCCATGTGGAAATTGGCCTGTGAGCTGACCAGCACGGTGCCAGGGCCGGCGACGACGTGGGCGTAATCCGCCACGTCGATGAGGAGATGCCCTTCGACGGCCTGGTTTTGAATCCAGCGGTGGAAGATGGGAATGAACCGATCCGCGGCGAAACGGTCCTCCGCGACGAAAATTTTGGCTGCAATCTTGAAGATATCCATGGATTCACTTTACCGCTGGAGCCGCCGCGGCCTGCTGGGCCTGATATTTGGAGTCGGCCTTGTGAGCCGCGTCGATAAAGAGATTGGCTTCTTCCACCAGTTTGTGCGCGGTCTCGGCCGTATAGCGGGTGTCGGGCGTCTCGTGGCGGAGGAGCAGGTAATTGGCGAACTGGCCGTGATGATAGGTGTCCCAAAAGAGCTTGGTTTCGACGAAGCGAGTTCGGAATTCCTGGACGATTTTGTCCGGCTCATTGGGGATGTCGAGATATTGTAATTGCACCAGGGTCTTGGCGGCGGTGAGCATCGCCTGATAGGCCTTTTCGTCGGCGGCGCGGAATTGGCCGGCATCGAGGAGAAGCTGGGCCTCGAAGGCCTCGCTTTCGGCTTGCGTGAAGCCGAATTGCGTGAGGGAGACGATTTCGCCGGCGCACTCGCCGACGCCGATGTCGCCGATGGTGTATTCGCGCGGATCGCCCCAATCGCTGTAGAACGACGGATCGACGTTGTGGGCGGGGACGGCGGTGAACTGCTCGACGATCTCCTTGAGCGCTTTCTTGCCGATGCGCTGGCAGAATTGCTGAAACGTTTCGTCGGCTTGGCGCTGGGAGACATATCGGCCGGTGAGGGCCTCGACGAGTTCGGGGATTCGGTGGGAGGGGACCGAGCCCATCGCCAGGGCGTAGCTGCCGGCGTTTTTTTTCCACATGCCGCCCAGCATGACCTGGAAATGGGGGACGGTGTATCCGCCGATGTTGCGGCTGTTTCCGTAGAAGCCGATATCGGCGGCGTGATGCTGGCCGCAGGAATTGAAGCACCCGGAGACTTTGATCCGCAGGGTGCGGATGGCCTGATCGAGCGTGGCGCTTTGGGCGGCCAAACGGTGGCGGAGTTCGCCGGCCAAGCCGCGCGAGGAGGCGATGCCGAGTTTGCAGGTATCGGTTCCGGGACAGGCGGTGACGTCGACGATCGTGCCCGCGCCCGGGTCGGCCAGGCCGATGGCGGACAACTCTTTGTAAAGGTCGATCAATTTTCCGTGAGGGATCCAGCGGAAGACGAGATTTTGCTCGACGGTGGTGCGGGCGTTTCCGCCGGCGTAACGCCGGGAAATCTCGGCCAGGGCTCGCATTTGATCGGAGGACAAATCGCCCAGCGGGCAGGTGACGGTGACGACGGCATAGCCGCTTTGCCGCTGGTGATAAATGTTGGTGGCCATCCAGGCGTCGAAGCCCTCGGGGCGGCGGGCGCCGTTTAATTGAACGGCCGGGAAGGAGGGTTTTTCCTCCCACTTGGGGATGCGATCGAAATGTTCGCGCCAGGCCGGGTCTTCGGGCATGGTGCGGCGTTCCTCGAGCACCAGCCGGCGAAATTCGTCGATGCCGAGTTTTTGCACCAGAAATTTCAAACGGGCGCGATTGCGATTTCTTTTTTCGCCCAGACGAGCGAAGACGCGCCCGATGGCCCGCGACATCGGCAGCAGTTCTTCTTCGGGCAAAAATTCATCGAACAATTTCGCCTGATGGGGGACGGCGCCAAGTCCGCCGCCGACATAGAGCTTGAATCCGCGAAGGGTTTTGCCGTCGACTTGTCTGGTCGCGGCTATGCCGCCCAGATCGTGCATGCTGACCAGGGCGCAGGCTTCGTCTTCGCATCCGGAAAAGGCGATTTTGAATTTGCGGCCGAAGTCCTGGATGTCGCGATGGCCGAGGAGATAAAACGCCACGGCGTTGGCGTAGGGGGTGACGTCGAAGGCTTCGGTGTTGCAAACGCCGGCGAGCGGGCAGGCGGTGACGTTTCGGACCGAATTTCCGCAGGCTTCGCGGGTGGTGATGCCGACGGCCGCGAGGCGGCGGAAGAGATCGGGCGTGTCGTCGATGTGCACGAAATGCAGTTGAATGTCCTGCCGCGTGGTGATGTGGCAGATGCCGTCGGAATATTCCTCGGCCAGTTCGGCCAGAACGATCATCTGCTCGGGATTCACCCCGCCGTAGGGGAGCTTGATCCGCTCCATCCCGGGGGCGTCCCAATAGGTATCCGGGCCCTTGGTGAGCGGGGAGTAGGGAAGCTTTTGGGATTTGGCACCGTCGTGGCGCTGGCCGTTGTCGTACCTCTGGCCATAGGCGCCGCGGCGCAGGCGGGTCTCGGCGAAGACCTTCTCGTCGACCTTACCCTGTTTGCGGAGAGCGATCTGGGCCTCAAAAAGATCAATCTCCCCGCCCCAGTCGGCGGGAATCCTGCTGCCAAGTTGGCTTTTCCAATCGGTCGGCATATCGAAAAGTTCCTGTGAGGGCGCAAAATAGCAAAGCACCCACCCAGCCGCAATCCGCAAGGGAAGGCGAGGGCAAAATCCGTTCCTAATTACCTATAGGCGAATGGGGGGATGGGATCAACCCAGGGCTTTGCCCCATTTCCGATTCCTGCCCCAAAAGGTCTTGCAACCCTACGATATTGGCGCGCGTGTGCATTATTGCTATGAGTTATCGGTGGATAATCTGTCGTAAATGCTCATAAAAAATCATGTTACAGCGCGCAAGTGACTGTTAATAAGTATTTTAGTTGACGTATGGTGAAAGTTAGGTAAAATACTTTTGATCAAGCAGTCGGGCAAGGAGGTTCGATGCTGAGTTCATCCGCCGCAGAGCGCCCAATGTTCACCCTACCAAAATGCCGCCATTGTCATAAGTGTTGGATGCCGCCTGAAGGCGTAACGGCTTCGCAGAGCTTTTGTCCACGATGCAGTCGACAGCGCCGAAAAATAGCGAGAAAGGCCCTTTCGCTGCATCGGCTTACCGGGAAGGACTTCGAGGGACCGTATATTCGTCGCCGTAGTCTCAAGTCTGCCTAGCAAAGAATTGTTCCAGCTGACGAATGGTTTTCGCGCTCCCCCCGCGTCCGCCCGATTTGCCAAGGCAACGGCGCTTCCCAGTACCTAGAGGATTGCTCATCGCTTCCCAAGAGTGCTTGCGCTGGCTGTGCTGCGTCCACACAACGTCCAATGATCGTGAACTGGTCTGCATATACCACTTAATGGAATTTGGCATCACTTGGCAATTCCATGGCGGGTCGAATGGCAGATCAGCCAGCGCATTTTTTACCTGGCTCATATTCTGATATCGCAACGCGGTATCGTCTTCGAGTGTTTTCCGAATAAATCGACGCCATGGCTTGGGAATATGCGGGAGCCACGGCAATTGATCTGCAAATCCGCCGTTCTGGACTAAATGTCTGGGAGCTAAACTTCTCGAATACCAATCCTCACCATGCAACAGTCTGTAAATGGTCATGCCGAACGCCCAAATATCCGATTTTTCGCTAGTTCCATGGCCTTGCCAAACTTCATATGCAACATGGTCGGCATATCCTTGCTGTGATGCGTAGCCCAAAACCAGATTGTCAGTTACTAGTCCAAAATCACCGAGTTTGGCTTTTCCCCGTCCGTCCAAAAGGATGTTCCCCGGCTTAATGTCGCGATGTAGCATTCCGCGCTGATGCAGCGCTTGCAGGCCTAGTGCGATATCCGTCGCAATGTTTCGGGTTTCGCTGAGGAGCATCGGTCCGATTTTAAAGCGATGATCTAGGCATCCACCCGTGCATCGCTCCATCACGAGAAGAATTGCGTTACTCGTCGTAGACTCAACGACGCTGTAAACCCGAACCACGTTGGGATGGCTTGCGGCTTCAAGCCGTTTGCCCTCACTTAGGAGATCAGCCTTTCTGGTCTGCCAATCGGATGCGGATTCGCCCCGATACTGCTCGAGAATCTTGATTGCTACGTCGCCGTGCAATTGGTCCGTTCCGGCGAATACTTGCCCGAAATGTCCGGCACCCAGGGCAATTCCAATCTGCAATGTGGAATGGAATTGAGTCATAGCGATTTCCTTGCGGCCAGCAGCACCATAGCCGCCTCGCGAGTCCCTATTCGCAGTCGTTTCCCCGCTATCTCTGTCGCCCAAAATTTGTCGTCCTTGAGATATTCATCTACCTTGCGTCCACCGAAGGTTCGGCTTATGAGAGCCTTGGCAATGAATTCCGTCGCGCATACCGAGGCCGCAGCGGTCGCGACGACGCCTCGCAATTCGGCCGCTTCAAGATGGGCCATTTTTGTACCGCCCATGTTTAGGGCGCTTGCCTTCATGACGACGCGGTCAATTTTGTTGTTTTGCACGTAGTCAACAACGTGCTGGTACATAACCTTGTAGGCATCTGGGCGCATTCCATCTTGCAGCTTCCACGTATCATCGGCTTGGATGGTGATGGGACCACTCGGGGGCACCTCCGCATCCGCAATCACGACGGATTCACTTTGGACGACTACGCCAAGCCAGCGTTCAGCCATAGCTCTACCCTCCCTAAGTGCGTTTCCTGGCAGCTTTGGCGGCTTCTCGGGCCAAGGAAAGCAATTCTGATCTCGCCCAAGCAGACGAATCCAAACTACGAGAACTAGCGGCTTCTTCGATCAACTTCTTTTCGTCAGCCGTTAGGCGGAATCGGAAATAGGTTGACTTCACTTTCTGGGCTTCTTTTCGTGGTCTAGCCATATCGGGAGTGTAGTCACAAAAACACTCGCCGTCAAAGAATTTTTCTTGACTGTGGTGTTTTTGCGATCACAATAACCCGTATGAATACCAATGAGTTCACAGACGCGATCAACTCGGGCATTGAAGTGCGGCTGCAGCGCGGTCTCGAAATAGTTGCCAAATTCAAAATCGCCAAACGACTAGACGGATCATGGCAGGTTCCGTCGCAATTCGGCCATGGTCGATATACCGAACAGATGGGACGTGACGCGATCCGAAGCAAGACGCAAGTTGCCCAAACCAACGTGATTAAGTGTAAGGTACTCTGCAACAACATTTGCGCCGTAATTCAGTCGATTTACGAGTTGCGAATGCAGCCACAATTTGGGCTTATTTGAATGTTATGGTAACCTTTCGAAACATGGGAGAAGACACTTCAAACCTATTCCATTTCGATCAAGGTCCAAATTTTGAAGACCTCGGAAATGACAACGGATTTCGCTTCTGGTGGGCTTCGGACTTAGCTCAATCCCTCGGATACGCCGACTTTGGCACCTTTCAAAAGGGGCCGCTCAATAGGGCTATGGCAGCCTGTGGAAGCCTGTCAATTCCGATGACAGAGAATTTCGTCACCGAGAAGAGAGAAATAAACGGTCGGTCGACGGTGGACGTCAAGCTATCGAGGTTTGCGTGTTACCTGGCCGCCATGAATAGCGATCCCAATAAGCCTGCCGTAGCGGCAGCCCAAGCATGGTTTGCCGCAGCGGCCGAGTCGATTCGGCAATACTTGGTCGACGCGAGCCAGATTGAGAGATTAGCAATTCGCGATGAAATATCGGGGAAGGAAAAATCATTAAGCTCTGTCGCCAAAATGGCTGGCGTCTCCGAATATGGTTATTTTCAGAACGCGGGCTATCGGGGCATGTATAACATGAACCTATCGAAGCTGAAAGAATATAAGGGTGTTCCGAACGCCAAAAAATGCCTTCTGGATTACATGGGCAAAGAGGAACTG
>JBEKPV010000066.1:0-15818 GCA_049520395.1 Tepidisphaeraceae bacterium | reverse complement strand
ATGATTTCACGATTTTGACGGGGCTGCGCCATCATTTGCGCCACGGTGGCCGGGCTTGGCGGGAGAGCGCTGAAGATATCGGAAAGAATCGCGGGCCATAGATCGCGGCCGTCCATCATGCCCCGGATGTTGGTAATGCGCTGGCGGTCGTCGGCGCCCGAGCCTTCTACGTCGGAACTCCAACTGTTGGACCACGCCTCGGCCTGCGAAAGCACGCTGGAAATCTTGTCGCGCGAGGGCTGAGCGAGTTTGTATTCCTGGTCCTGAAAATAGTACCCCCCGACGGCGAGCCCCGATCCGAGCAGAAATGCCGCCGCCGCCGCGCCGAACCATTTGGTTTTCTCCTGCCACATCCGCTCGCGGCGAATGCGCATGGGCAAGAGGCTGCTGGTGATCTTGGCTTCCCCCATCGCCTGGATTGCCAGCCCATAGGCGCTGACTAGCGAAAGTAGGTTTTCGTTGAAGGTGGTCGCCATTTTCGGGTCTGAAGGCGCGCCGGCGGCCATCGAGTTGAGTTTCTCGACGTCGAGCTGCAGATTCTGTTGCAGATATTTCTGCAATCCCGCCAGCCGGAAGGTTCCGCCCAATGCGATCACTTTCTTGATGCGCGAATCCCGATGCACCGAGGAATAAAACCCGATACTTCGCTGAATTTCCGCGACCAGATCGGCAAAGACGGGCCGCATCGCCTGGAAAATCTGCCGGGCGTATTTGCTGGTGTTGGCGTTTCGCTTCAATTCCTCCGCTTTTCCAAACGGCAGTTTGAAACTCTTGACCAGCACATCGGTGAAATTGTTTCCGCCGATGGGGATCGACCTGAGCCAGATGCTTTCCCCCTCGGCGATGATCAAATCGGTATTCTCCGCCCCCAAGTCGACGATCATGGTCGTCCCCTTGATGCGGTTGTCGTAGTACATCGCGTTGTAGACCGCCAGCGGATTCATCTGCACGACCTGCACGTTCAGGTCCACGTCCGTGAAATGCTGAATGTGGTGATTGATCAGATCGCGCCGCATGGCGAAGATGCCGACTTCCACTTCCGGAGAATCCGGCGACTGAAAGAGCTGGTAGCTCCATTCCACGTCATCGAGCGGAAAGGGGATCTGCTGAATCGCCTCGAAGCGGACAATTTCGGGAATCTTTTTGGGTTCGACCGGCGGGAGTTTGATAAAGCGGGCGAAGCTGGAAACGCCGCTGACGCTGATGGCCGCGACGCCCCCCTTGGTCGGGTGCCGCTGCACAAAACTCGCCAGCGAGGCCTGGATCAGGGCTTCTTTGTTATCCCCGGCGCTGGACAGGACGTTTTCATGTTCGATGACCTCGAAGTCATCTATATGCAGGGCACCATCGGCGCGGACCAATTTAATGGCCTTCAGTGCGCGGTTTCCGATGTCGATTCCCCAGGCAAAGCGGGCGTTGGCCATGTTTCTCCTCGACTACCAACTCAACGCAGGGGAGCGACGCGCCCGTGTTCGGGGGATGACGGGCCACTACGTGCCGCTCGGCCCTATGGTTTACCTTCTTTAGGGGGTCAGTTCAACATTGTTCCATACTCGCCAAACCCGCCCCGACCCCCTTTGGGCATTGGGGCGGTATACTTCCGGCCCTGTGCGGACATTCTGCGTCCAAACCCTCGGTTGCAAGGTCAACCACTACGAAAGCGAACAGATCGCCTCGCTGCTGCGTTCCTGGGGCATGGTGCAGACCGCCGCCGCCGAGGCCGAGCTGCGAATCGTCAATACGTGTAGTGTCACAACCGAGGCGGCCAGTAAGAGCCGCCAGTCCGTCCGCCGGGCAATCCGCCTGCCGGTATTGCAGACGGCATCCCCTGTCTCCGATGCCGCCAAGGTTGACGGTCAGCGTGTCATTGTCACGGGTTGCTGGGCGACCAGCAATCCGCAAGACGCCGCCGCCATCCCCGGCGTCGACGCGGTCCTGACACACGGCCACGACGTCGCGCAACGGCTGAAAAATCTCATGGCGACCTGGGCTACGGACCCAATCGATCGCCAACCATTTAGACGATCCGGGGACGCAAAAGTTCAACCCGAGCGGCCAATCGGAACCCAATCCCTGCCGCTGCTCGATCAGCGCCAAACCGGGCATCAAAGGGCCTTTCTGAAAATTCAGGACGGGTGCGATGCCCACTGCACGTACTGCATTATCCCCAAGCTCCGCCCGACGCTTTGGAGCAAATCTTCGGAGGACGTGCTGACCGAGGCCCGGCGGCTGGTCGATGCCGGACATGTCGAAATCGTCCTGACGGGCATCTTCCTGAGCGCCTACGGCCAAAACACCGCCTTACGGCGACGGCAGGATGGTCATGGGTGCCGCCCGCTGGCACACCTCATCGAAACCCTGTGTGAAATCCCGGGGCTATTGCGCCTGCGTCTTTCCAGCCTTGAACCAGGCGATCTCGACGACGATCTGCTATCCGTTTTAGGTTCCCGTCCGCAAGTGGTCCCTCATTTTCACTTGCCCCTGCAGAGCGGTTCGGACCGCATTCTCCGCCGCATGAACCGCCAATATCGGCGTGACGACTACCTGCGGATGATCGACAAAGTACAGGCCGCGTTCGATCGCCCGGCGATCACGACCGATATCATCGCCGGTTTCCCCGGCGAATCCGACGACGATTTCCGGCAAACGCTCGATGTCGCCCGCCGCGCCCGCTTCATTCACATTCATGCCTTCCCATATTCCGCCAGACCCGGCACTGCCGCCGCCCGATGGAAGACCGAATTTGTCGCTCCTCAAAGTGCTAACGACCGCATCGAACAGCTCCGGGATATATCCCGCGATTTCAGCCGCGAGTTTCGCACGGCATTCATCGGAAATTCCGTCCAATTGCTCGTCGAGCGCCAGGAGGGTGAATCGAATTCCATAACCCTCCGCCATGGGCGTTGCGAACGTTATTTCGATGTTCATTTTTCAGACGAAACGGTAATCGCCGGCGACCTGGTCACCGTACGAATCGATCGCGTGACACTGGATCGCACCTTCGGCACGCTGATCGGAAGGGCGCCCAGATGATTTGCGTCGTTCAGCGCGTGTCGAGCGCATGGGTACTCGTCGAGGGCCGAGAGGTGGGGCGGATAGACCGGGGGATGGTCGTCCTGCTGGCCGTTCATGCAACGGATGGCGATGCGGAAATCGCCTGGATGACCGGCAAACTGGCGACGCTCCGCATTTTCCCCCAGGGGGAGCGCAATTTCGATCTCGACGTTCAGCAAATCGGTGGAGCGATCCTATTGATCAGCAATTTCACCGTAGCCGCCGATGCGCAGAAAGGCCGGCGTCCCTCCCTGGCCGCCGCGGCCGATCCGGCCGTCGCGCGCGATCGCTTCGATCGGCTGGTCCAAGGGCTGCGCGATGCGCGAATCAACGTCCAGACCGGCCAATTCGGGGCTGATATGCAGGTGACGCTCACCAACGACGGCCCCGTCACTTTCCTGCTCGACAGCCGAATCAAACAGGATTGATCGCGCGCGCCTTCGCATTGCACGGCTCAATATTTCCATTAACGTACGGCTCAGGCATGTCGCGCGTCATCCAACTCACCCCCGCATCGCCGGATTTCCAGACCGATCGATCCGTCGATCATCTGGCGCGCCAGCTCGGCAGTGAATTCTCCATCACACGTTATTCGATCGGTCTCGACGGGGATTTTCACCACCCCGTGGCGGCGGCGCTCGCACTGCGGCGATTGCTGAATACGGAGGATCAAATCCTTCACGCCTGGGGCGATGGGGCGTTTTGCGCGGCGGCCCTCGCAGGAGCGGGCCATATTGTCTTCAGCCCGGCAGCTGACAAACCATGCCGAATTGGCGCCGGTACGCGCATGATTTTGGGCAATCGCCCGGTTCAAATCGTCTTCCCGACCGAATCGATGCTCCGCGCCTTCCTGCCGCATCAGAGGGTTAGCTGGAGATGCCGCGTTATCCCGCCCGTTTTGAGTGTGGACCGCCTTGCCGACCCGCGCGACGTAAAACTTCGGAGCGAATTGGGATTTGATGATTCCGCTTACGTCACACTCGTTCCGGGCGAATCGACGCGCGGCGCCTCGCATCGATTGGCGGCCTGGGCGATCAGCATTTTGCACGTGATCGATCCGCACCACCGCTTGCTTGCCTGGGGGAAAGGGCCGATGGCGGATGGACTAGCGCGATTCGGCAATCGGCTGCATCAGCCGAGGCTGGTGACATTGGCCGAGCGAAAATTAAACCGACGCGTGGACTTCGAGGATTTAGTGGCCGTGGCCGACGCGGTTTTAATTCCCGCCGATGGATTCATCCCCACTTTGCCCATCTCCGTTTGCATGGCCGCGGGTCTGCCGATCGTCGCCAATGCCAGCCCCAGCACGGGCGAACTGCTGGACAGCACGAGCGCCGTAATCGTGCCTCAAGCCACCCCAAAAACCCTCGCCCAGGCGATTTTAGGGATAAGTGAAGATCAGCCTCTGGCAATGCGACTCGGCCGGACGGCCCGCGAGAACGCCCGAAATATGGGTGCGTTGCAGGATTTCACTCAGCAGTGGCGCGACTGTTACCAGCAGGTCGCCGCGCTGGGCCCGCATCGGACTGCCCTGGCCTGATCATTTTTCAAAACCGCCGATCGAGCAGCCGATACTGAACCGCCTCCGCCACGTGATTTTCATGGATATGTTCGGCGGATTCCAAATCCGCGATCGTCCGCGCCACCCGCCGCACCTTGTCGTATGCCCGAGCGCTCAAGCCCATTTCCGTCATCGCTTGCTTCATCAATAGCAGGCATGAATCGTTCAGTTCGCAAGCGGTCTTTAATTGTTTGGTGCTCATTCTCGCGTTGGTCGTCGTATCCCCGAATCGGTTGTGCTGAATATTGCGTGCCGATTCAACGCGCCGGCGAATCGTCGCCGAATCCGTCCCGCGACTTTTCCCCGTTAATTCCGGATACGGCACCGTCGGCACTTCAATATGAATATCAATTCGGTCCAGCAGCGGCCCGCTCAATTTATCCAAATATCGATCCCGCGCCCGCGGATTTTCCGACGCGTAGCCACTGGCCGACGGATTCATCGCCGCCACGAGCATGAACCTCGCGGGGAACCGGATCGATCCATGCACGCGCGCGATGGTCACCTCGCCGTTCTCCAGCGGCTGGCGCAGCGTCTCCAGCACATACCGCGAAAACTCCGGCAACTCATCCAAAAACAAAATGCCATGATGCGCCAGCGAAACCTCCCCCGGGCGCGGAATGGTCCCGCCGCCGATTAGCGCCTGCGCCGTCGCGGAGTGATGCGGCATGCGCACCGGCCGCTCATCCATCAGCGCCACGCCATCCGACAGCAATCCGAGCGCCGAATAAATCCGTGTCGTTTCCAGAGATTCTCCCCGGCTCAGCGGCGGCAAAATCCCCGCCATCCGCCGCGCCAGCATTGTTTTCCCCGTCCCCGGCGGCCCGACCATGAGCAAATTGTGCCCACCCGCCGCCGCCACCGTCACCGCCCGCTTCACCGATTCCTGACCGCGCACCTCCGCGAAATCCAGTTCATCTCCCTGTGACGACGCTTTGTATTTCGCCCCGTCCAATTCAAACGCTTCCAGCGGAAGCTGCTCATTGAGAAAGGACACGACCTGCGAAAGCGACGACATCGCATAGACATCGATCCCCTCCACAACCGCGGCCTCTGCCGCGTTATCCTCCGGCAAGATTACGCCCGCAAACCCCTTCTCCCTGGCCAGCATCGCCATCGAAAGCGCCCCTTTGATTTTCCGCAGCCGCCCGTCCAGCGCCAGTTCCCCCGCGATCAGAAATCGCTTGTGCTTATCCTCCGCGATAAATTTCATCGCCCGCAGAACTCCCACCGCCATGGGCAAATCCAGCGCCGGACCCTCTTTTTTCACATCCGCCGGCGCCAGATTGATCAGCAGCGAATGCGCTGGAAACGCATACCCCGAATTCAGGATCGCCCGCCGTACGCGCTCAATCGATTCCTTGACCGCCGCCTGCGGCAAGCCCACCAGCATCGTCCGAGGCATTCCGTGATGGCTGACATCCACCTCGACTTCGCACCGCAATGCGTCGATCCCCATCAAAACGAAAGAATTGATCTTGGCCAGCACTGCCGCGAGTCTACCATTGGCCTCATCGGTGTCGCAAAATGTAGATATTTCCGTGACTTAACGCGCACCGTTTATCGGGAGTCCCTTCCCGGTATAATTCCGCCGTGGTGTTAAAAGTCGCCAACGATCCCCTGACCGCGGCCCTCTTCCCGGTGCACAAAGTCCACGACGGACGGCCCCGACCCAAGCTGAAAAACGCCCTGCGCGTCGGCCTCTGCGGCATCGGCCGGTCCGGCTCCGGCATGGTCGCCCGCGATCTGGCCTCTCTGCCGCAAATCAGGGTGGTCGCGGGTTTCGATCTTATCCAGGATCGCGCCCGTCAGTTGTCCGCCCTCTGCGGCTCCAAAGCTTACCCATCTTACGACCAGATGCTCCGGGACACCGATATCGAACTGATCATCGTCGCCACCCGTTCTCACGAGCATGTTCCGATGACGCTTCGCGCCCTGCGCGGCGGGCGGGACGTTCTGGTGGAAAAACCGATGGCCCTCGACTTGGCCGGCGCCGACAAACTGATCGCCGCCGCGAAAAAGCATGGCCGCCGCCTTTTTGTGCGCCACAATCGACGATTCGATCTCCCCTTCCTTCAGGCCAGGGAAATCGTGGCGGCCGGAAAGCTGGGAAAGCTGTTTTCCGTCCAATTGCGGCAAGGCAAATACCAACGCCGATCCGACTGGCAAACCCTGAAAAAATTCGGCGGCGGGCAACTCCTCAACTGGGGCCCGCACCTGGTCGATTGGGCCTTGCAACTCATCGGCGGGGCCGCTGTCGATGTCTGGGCCGATCTCAAGCTCATCGCCGCCGCAGGCGACGCCGAGGATTACGTCAAGCTGCTTTTGCGCGGCCCCACGGGCATCGTCGCCGACATCGAAATCAACGGCGCCGCCGCCCTCGATCAGCCGCCCTGGCTTCTGATGGGTTCGCAGGGTTCACTGCGGATCGATGCGGAAAACCGCTGCTCGCTGCGATACTTTGACGCGCGCCGTCTTTCCAAGCTCAAGCCCGACGACGCCACTCCCACCACTCGCGCCGGCTCCCATTTCGGCGGCAGCGACGATATCCCCTGGATTGAAGACGAATTCCCTGCCGCCCCGACCAAAACCCCGAATTTCTGGATCGAACTATATAAATCGATGCGGCGAGGCACTCCATTCCCCGTCACCCTGGAGCAGGCCCGCGAAACCATGCGTGTCATTTCGCTGGCCAAGAAGTAATGGAGACGAGCCACGAGCTTTTCGAGGACGCCGTCAGTCGCCACGAGGCGGGGCGATTGCACGAAGCCGAATCGATGTATCGGCAAATCCTCGCCTCGTGCCCGGATGATGCGGACGTGCTGGAACTCCTGGGCGTGGTTACCTATCAGCTCGGTCGAAAAGAGGCCGCCCTCGAGCTATTGCAAAAAGCGGAAGCCCTGAATCCCCAGGCGCCGGATTGCCATTATCACCTGGGAATGGTCTTGGAAGACCTCGGACGGCCGAACGAGGCTCTGGATTCCTATCGTCGCGCCGCGGCTCTGAAGCCGGATTTTGCCGAAGCGCATCACCGCGCGGCTTTGATATTGAAGGTAAAGAATGATCCAGACGCCGCCGTCAGCGCCTTCCGACTGGCGCTGGCGAGCAATCCTGAGTTCGTCGAGGCCCACAACAACCTGGCGACCGTTCTGAAATCCCAGGGCAAATTCGACCAGGCGGTCGCCGCCTATCGGCAAGCGGTGGCGCTGCGGCCCGATCTTCCCGATATCCACGCCAATCTCGGCAACGCGCTGGTCTCGCAAGGCAATCTCGAGGAGGCGATCGAGGAATTTCGCCAATCACTTTCGCTAAGGCCCGAGAATCCCGATGTCTGCAACAAGCTCGGACTGGCCTTGATGGCCGTCGACCGCCCGCGCGATGCGGCTGCCGCTTATCGGCGAGGTTTGATCTCGCTCCCGAGCAACGCCCCACTGCGCAACAATCTGGGCAACGCGCTCTTAGTGGATGGCGATCTCATCGAATCCGTCCAGCAATTCCGCAAAGCCATCGACCTCGACCCATCATTCTTTCTGGCGTATGTCAACCTGGGCAATGTCCTGAAAGACATCGGCCAAATCGCCCAGGCGATCGCCTCCTATAAGCACGCCCTGACCCTCCGAAACGACCCTTATTTTTACAGCAACCTGCTTTTTTCCCTGCATCTGCTGCCCCAGCCCAATCCCGAGGCGACATATCTAGAGCACCTCGAATGGAATCGAATATATGCCCAGCAATTTTCCGATGGCGCTGAACCCCATACCCGCACCCGCGAACCCCAACGCCGGCTGCGCGTCGGATACGTCTCGTCCGATCTTCGCCAGCACTCGGTCCCCTATTTCCTGGAAAACCTGCTGAGCCACCACGACCCGGCGGAGGTGGAGGTATTCGCCTACGCGGATTTAGGGAGGGCCGATGCGGTCACGGAGAGATTGCGAAGGCACATTCACCAGTGGCGAAGCCTCAATGGCATGGACGATCAAGCCGTCGCGGATTTGATCCGAAAGGACGAGATCGACATTCTGGTGGATCTTGCCGGACACACCGCGGGCAATCGCTTATTGGTCTTTGCGCGCAAACCCGCGCCGGTGCAGGTGACGTATCTGGGTTATCCCGACACGAGCGGATTATCGGCAATGGATTATCGAATGACCGATGCCTACGCCGATCCGCCGGGGGAAACGGAGCAATATCACAGCGAAAAATTATTGAGATTGCCGCGGACGTTCGCCTGCTATCGTCCGCCGGCCGAGGCGACGGACGTTTCGCCGTTGCCGGCGCTCACCTATGGCGGTGTGACCTTCGGCGCATTCACCACCCTGGCCAAAACCCCGCCGGCCTTGCTCGATTGCTGGGGAGAAATTTTGGAACAAACACCGGGCTCCCGTCTATTAATCGCGGCGGCGGGTTTGCAGGCGATGGAACTTCAGGAGGAGATACAAAAGCGTTTCCAGCGTCACGGCGTGGAGAAAAATCGGCTTGAACTACTGGGGAAACGAAGTCTGCCGGAATACTTTGCATTGCACAATCGCGTGGATATTTATCTGGATACGTTCCCGGTCAACGGGCATACGGTGACCTGCCACGCGCTCTGGATGGGATTGCCGGTGATAACCTTGGCCGGCCAGGTGCACTGCCAGCGCTTGGGCGCCAGCGTGCTGAATAATTTAGGCCTCGCGGAGTGGATCGCAAATACGCCGGCGAATTATGTGCGCTTAGCGGTGGAGCTGGCGGGGGACTTGAAACGACTGGAAAATCTGCGCGGGACGCTGCGTGAGCGGATGAAAAATAGTCCGCTGCTGGATGCCGGCGGTTTCGCGCGGGAGGTAGAGCAGGCGTATAGGCGCGTCTGGGAAGATTGGTGCAATTCGACGCGATGACGCAAGAAGATTTCGAATCCGCCACGCAGCATCATCGGGCCGGTCGATTCGACCCGGCCGAAGGGCAGTACAAGCAGGTTCTCGCGCAGGACCCCAATCACGCCGAGGCGCTCGGACAGTTGGGATATCTATTTTTCCAAACCGGCCGAAACGACGAGGCAATCGCATTTCTCTCCCGAGCTCTGGACCTCAAGCCCGCCTCAGCGACATTTCAAAACAATCTCGGGCTGGCGTTATTCGCGGCCGGAAACGTGGACGACGCCATCGCCGCCTACCGCCAGGGGATCGCCTTGCGGCCGGACCTCGCCGAGATTCACAACAATTTGGCCGATGCGCTGCTAGCCAGGAACCAGCCCGCCGATGCAGTTACCGAATTCGAATTGGCGCGCGTCTTGCGTCCCGACATGCCGGAAATAAAAAATGCTCTGGCCCATGCACAAACTAATTTGGGCGTGCACCTTCACGCTCAGCAGCGCTTGGACGAGGCCATTGCCGCCCATCAAAAGGCCGTGGAATTGCGCCCGGACTTTCCTTTGGCCCTGTTCAATTTGGGGGCGGCCCTTCGTGCCGCCGGTCGGCTGGACGACGCAATCGTCGCCTATCGCAAATGTCTGGCGCTGCAGCCGAAATATCCCGCCGCCCTGAACAATCTCGCCAATGCCTTGCGCGACATCGGCCAGCTCGACGCCGCCCTGGTCGCCTACGACCAGGCAATAACCGCCGCCGCCGGCACCGACTACGACGCTCCCGAATCCAACCGACTTTACACCCTCTATTTTCACCCCGATTACGATGCCCCTGCCATTTTGAAGGAACACCAGCAATGGAATCGACGCCGCGCCGCTGCATTGGGCTCCGCGATCGCACCCCATCGCAACGATCGCTCTCCGGATCGAAAAATTCGCATCGGCTACGTTTCCGCCGACTTCCGCGATCATCCCGTCGGGCTCGCCCTGGAGCCGCTTTTGGAAAATCACGATCACCGGCAATTCGAGATCGTCTGTTTCACCAATTCCGAAATCGAGGATGCCGTCACCCATCGCTTGCGCTCCTGCGCCGACCATTGGCTTTCGATTCATTCTTTGACCGATCGGGCCGCCGCGGATTTGGTGCGAAATGAAAAGATCGACGTCCTGATCGATCTCTCCCTGCACATGGCTCACAACCGATTGCTCCTCTTCGCCCAAAAGCCCGCGCCCATTCAGGTCACATACCTCGGGTACCCCGGCACCACCGGCCTGACCACCATCGACTATCGCCTAAGCGATGCCCATCTGGATCCCCCGGGCTCCGATGCCGCTTACACGGAGCGCACCATCCGCCTGCCCAGCACATATATTTGCTGGCGCTGGAGTGGCGCGGACGAACCCCTCAGCGCGCCGCCGGCCGCGAAAAATGGGTACATCACATTCGGCAGCCTCAACACATTCTGCAAAGTCACGAAACCCACGCTCGAAACCTGGGGCAAATTGATGTCCCAAGTAAAGGGTTCCCGGCTGATTCTCCGCGCTCCCCCCGGCCTAGCCGCCGAATGGGTGCGGGAATCTCTCAGCCGCCACGGAATTTCCCCCGATCGTGTCGAAATCACCGGCCGCATGCCCTGGGACCAGTACGTAAAACTCTGCCAAACCCAGGACATCGGCCTCGACCCATTCCCTTACCCAGGCCACACGACCAGTCTCGATTCCCTCTGGCTGGGCGTCCCCATCATCACCCTCCGCGGCAACACCGCCGTTGCCCGCGGCGGCGCAAGTATTTTAAGTAATCTCAACCTTTCCGAATTGATCGCGGGCACCCCGGAGCAGTACATTCAAATCGCCCAAAATTTGGCCGGCGATCTATCGCGCTTGGCCGATTTGCGAGTCGGCTTGCGGCGGCGCATCCTCCAGTCCCCCATCGCGGATGCCCCGCGCTTCGCCCGCGATGTGGAGGCGGCGTATCGCCGGATGTGGCACGAGTGGTGTCGCAAGCCGCCGGTGGTATGATCCGCAAACTTGGCAAAGGAGTGCCGTGCCCGGCGAAACCGATTTACATAAAAAGCTCAAAAAAGAAGGGTGCCGCTGGCTCTTTCGGATGGGGTACCGGTGCATCGCCGCCGAGGTGCGTCTGGAGCCTCTGGGGATCGTCGATGCCGTCGGCACCGGCGTCTTCCGCGCTTACCACAATTATCTCGAGGCCGCCCGTCCGCTGCCGCAGGTCTGTTTCATCGAATGCAAAGCGACCCGCAGCGATTTTCTGCGCGATTGCAGCCGCGACGGGCAGATGCACCTGTGCATGATGGAGCGCCGGCGCAATCGCCGCCGCCGAAAATCCGGCGCGATTCTTCGCCAGGCCGTTGGTTTAGGGAAATTTGACGCCTGCCTCATGCAGCCGATGGCCAATCTGCATTACGTTTTGGCGCCGTCGGGCATCATCCACAAGAAAGACCTCCCGCCGCGCTGGGGGCTTCTGTGTTTCGGCGAAGCCGGCGTCAACATCGTCGTCAAAGCCCAATGGCAGGAGACGGCGCGACCCGATTTCGTCGAATCCGCCATCGCCCGCACCCTCACGGGCGACATCTTCCGCGCCGACGATCGCGCCGTCGCCTCGGTCAACCGCGAACTGTTCGCCCAGCAGATGGCCCTGGCTCAGCGCATTCGCACCATCCGCCCGCGGGCCATCTGGGCGCCGCCCGCCGACCGCCCGGGGTTCTCAGAACCCCCCGCGCCCGATCAAGCCGAGCTGCGCAGCGCCACATGACTCCAGTGGCCCATGACGGGATCGCCGGTCCTTCGGCGACCCCGCCACCACCTGATAATCGTTCACCCGCTACGACAGATGACAGTCGTCAATCCGAAGCCTACGATTCAGCCGTTCGATTTCCAAATTCACCGGCGGAATTTTTCCGATTCGAGCGTGTGTCGAGGTAAATAGGGGTTTTCCTTGCGTCTGGTCAGTTACAACATATTGGACGGCGGCGTAGGCCGGGCCGATCCCCTCGCCGAAGTGATCGAGGCCCAGAAGCCGGACGTCGTCGTGTTGGTCGAAGCCGACGATGCTGCCGTCGTCGACCGCATCGCATCGCGTTTGAAAATGGAGTCGGTCCTCGCCGAAGGCCGCCGCCATGGCGGCGCGATTCTCAGCCGCTGGCCCATCGCCGAATCGATCAATTTTAGCCTCCTGCGCGAGGAATTTACCGACTGCCTTCTTGAGGCGACGATTCTCGATCCCGCGGGCCAAGCGTGGCCGATCTCGGCGGTCCATCTTCATCCCCGCGCCAGCCAAAAAGCCGAAGACCGCCGCATGCGTGAGATTGAAGCCATTCTGGAAATCTACGCCCGGATGCGGGAAACCCGCCGGCCCCATCTGCTCGCCGGCGATTTCAACGCCAACTCGCCGGTTCAGCGGATCGTGCCCGAAAATTGCAAACCGCGCACGCGCGAGGAATTCGCCGCCAACGGAGGCATGTTGCCCCGCCAGTGCATTTCCAAACTCCTGGAAGCCGGTTACGTCGATACGCTCCAGTCCGTCGCCGGCCAAGCTGCGGGGGAAATCTTCAGCTTCACCACTCAATTCCCCGGCCAGCGTCTCGATTACATATTCGCCTTCGGCATCGAATCTCATCGCATCAAAGAGGCCACAATCGAACAGGATCGCCTCGCCCGTTACGCCAGCGACCACTATCCCGCCGTCGCCGTAATCAATTAACTATGCGCTGGCCCTCCATCCGAAATTTCGTCACGCGAAGACCGTCGACCCTTCGATTGGCCGCTCATCTCGACCGCGGCCGCGGCGGCATGCGCTGGCTCGACGATTATCCCGTTCCGCCCCCAGCTTCCCATGTCCCCGATCTGAAAAATTGGGAAACCCGCGAGCTCAGTGCCATCTGGATTGGCCACGCCACGGTCCTGCTGCGCATCGGCGGGAAAACGATTCTGACGGATCCCGTCTTTTCCAATCGCATCGGCCTGGGGCTGATGCTCGGCACACTCGGCCCGCGCCGCCGCGTCGCTCCCGCTCTTTTGCCCCGCGACTTGCCGAAACTCGATCTAATCCTGATTTCACACGCTCATTTCGACCACCTCGATCGCCCCTCACTCGGCAGATTGGATAAAAAAACCCCGGTCGTGACGGCCCCGCGCACCCAAGATCTGATTCGCGATCTCGGCTTCCGCCGCATCACTGAGCTTAAATGGGGCCAGCACGTTTCGTTTGATGATCTGACCATCACTGCCCGGGAAGTCGCGCACTGGGGCTCGCGGTTAATTCTCGACAAATATCGCGGCTTCAATGCCTACCTCCTGCAATCCGCCGGCCATCGCATCCTCTTCGGCGGCGATAGCGCTTATCAGGAATTCTTTACCGACCTGGGCGGTGTCGATCTGGCCATCCTTGGCATCGGCGGCTACGACCCATTCATCCGCAACCACGCCAGTCCCGAGCAAGCGTGGGGCATGGCTAACCACGCTGGCGCGAAATATCTACTCCCGATCCATCACAGCACCTTCCGCCTCAGCCATGAGCCGGTGCACGAGCCGATCGATCGCCTAATCGCGGCCGCCGGAGAAAAATCCGATCGCATCGCACTCCGCGACGTCGGCGAAACCTGGACTTACGACCATGCAGTAAGCTGAATACATTGCGGTTTCTGCACTTCCGCGCCGCGTTACCCTTTAGAGTGATATGATTAAAGAGAAGAAAGGCACAAAAGGTGCTTTATGCGTAGCGCACTATTGCTTTCAGCGGTTTTGGCCTTGGGGGTTTCCAGCGCAATGGCGGATGTTCCTGCCGCAACGGCCCCCGATACGGCCGCCGCGTCCGCGAACGCCCCGGCCGCTCCAACGGTTTTGGTTCTCCCCTTCCAGCAAACCGGCGACACCAGCAATTTTGGTTGGATCGCCCCGGCCATTCAGGAAAATCTGCTTGGTCAAGTCGCGCAGACCGGCTTCTTTCAGGCTGTTTCCTCAAATCGAGTTGTAGGCGGTGGCGATAATGCCACTGCGCTCCAAGCCGCTCACGAAGGCGGCGCCAACATCGTCATCTTCGGCGCCTATCAGGTAGTCGCCGGTCAAATTCGCATCGACGCCCAGATCGTCGACGTCGCCTCCGCACATACCATCGGAACCTTGCAAGCCACCGGAGCTGTCCCCGATTTATTCAAAATGGAGGATTCGCTTTCTGCGCAGCTGCATCAATTACTTCCCACGCCACCGCCCAGCGCCGACCTCCCGACGATTACGTATGGAACTCCCAATTCTCCGCCGGCCCAGGTCGCCGACGCGACCGCCCCCGCTCCCGTCGCGGCCTCACCGTACACGGACAATTCCTATTACTCCGCCCCATACGCCTATACCTACGCGCCGCCGGCCTATTACACGCCGGTCTACGTCTATCCCTATTACGCCTACGGAAATTATTGCGGCCCCTCGACCTTCTATTATTTCAACTACCGCAACTACTCGCGTTATCCCGGCCACGTCTGGCATTACGGCGGAATAGCCGGGCCGCATATCGTTCAGGGCTCGCCGGGTTTCGGTCCCGCCCCTGGTATGCACCGCTAATTTCCCCCATCATGCCGGCCGATCCGATTCGGCCGGCACAAACCCCCGGCGCATCGTGTTTTCAGTGATGCACCGGGGAAGCAAAAAGTTTCGCAAATAATCCGGCCCGCCCGCCTGCGTGCCGCCGCCGGAAAGCTTAAACCCTCCAAACGGCTGCCTACCCACCAGAGCTCCGGTGATTTTCCGGTTGATGTACAAATTCCCCACGCGAAATTGGCGCCGGCTCCGTTCGATATTCGCCGGGCTCCTCGAATAGACCCCGCCGGTGAGCGCATATTGCACCCCATTGGCGATCGCCAGCGCCGCGCTCCAATCCTTCGCCTTCATCATCGAAAGGACCGGCCCAAAGATTTCCTCGCCGGCCAAAAAGCTTTCCTTCGGCACATCCGAAAAAATATGCGGCGCGATGAAAAACCCTTCCTCGGCCAGCGATCCAACTTCTCCGGCAAAGGCGAGCCGAGCCTCCCCTTTTCCTCGGTCAATCGCCGCACGGATTCGGTTGTACGCCTCCGCGTCGATCACCGGCCCGATGCCACAGGCTGGATCTTCCGCCGGCGCGACTTTCAAACTTCGCGTCGCCTCGATCAGCCGCGATAAAAAAGCGTCGTAGACGCCTTCGAGCACGATCGCCCGCGAGCAAGCCGAGCATTTCTGCCCCGCGTACCCAAAGGCGCTGGCCACCACGCCCCCGACCGCGTCATCCAAATCGGCGTCCTCATCCACAATGATCGCATTCTTCCCCCCCATTTCCGTGACCACGCGTTTGACGTGATCCTGTCCCGCCGG
>JBEKPV010000065.1:0-31905 GCA_049520395.1 Tepidisphaeraceae bacterium | reverse complement strand
TGAAGGGGAGAGCGAACTTAAATAGATAAAATGCCAGCGCGTCGGTTGCCAGCAGCGGCCGAAAATAGATTGGAATGCCCGGGCCGGTTGATTCCGGCTGAACCACCTTCGCCACAACCGCAAGGGGGATCGCGATGAATACCAGCGGCAGGACCGAGATGATCGCGCGCTTAAAGGGCCGGCCAATGAGAAAATAGTCCAGCACGAAGGCGATCGCCGGCGCGACCATCGCCGAGGGCTTGCACAATTCACCCAGCACAATCGCGAGCATCGCGATGGCCAGGTGAATCCAGGTGCGTTTGAACCGCGGCGATTCAAATCGGGGATTTCCCGCTGTGGTGAAGAGCAGATATTGCCAGATTGCGGTCACGGAAAAAAAACCGCATAGCAGATCCTTGATACCGCAGGTCCAGGCCAGAGGCTCAACCTGCACAGGATGAAGCGCAAAGAGCAGCGCCCCGGTGCAGGCGGCCCAGCGGCGCTGAAACAGGAAGTTCAGCAGCGTGTAAACGACCAGTATGGTTGCGACGTGGGTTAAGAGGCTGGCGGTGTGGAAATAGGCCGGATCGAATGGATTTTCCATGCCCGCGGAGTTTGGCAATTTCGATAATTTTGCCAGCAGAACGAAGATGTCCATCGTAATCGGCACATAGAGCAACCCCTGAGTATGGTTCCAAAACCAGGCGAGGTTGGCCAGGGTCGGTTGGGTGACATGGCCGTTCTTGAAGATGAAATCCTGATCATCCCAATAGGCAAAGAAATTCAGGCAGACGCGCCCGAGGAAGAGGATTGCCGCAAAGATCAACAGAAACGGCGCGAGCCAATCGCGTTTGCGAGGCTCGGGCACGGAGGCCGGGGAAGCTGAGACAGGCGCGGGTTGGGTGAGAAGTTCGGTCATGGTTCGGTGCAATTAAAAGAGTCGGAAAAGGGTGCATCGACCTATTCAGCCGATGCACCCGGTTACATCCGTCAGAACAACCGGAAACATTTTCCATGGGTTGCTCCTTGCTTTTACGAAAACCGCAAATTCGAAGAATTAGCGATTTTGATCCACGCCATACTTGGTGAGCTGGCTGGCGACAGTGCTTCCGTCAAAGCCGATCGCAATCGACGTGGCGGCGCTGGAACCAGCGGGAACTCCCGTCGCGGTCGACCCGGCTCCGAATATCTTCAGGAGGAAGATCGGGCGCGTGTATTCGCCGGGGGTCTTGTCAAACAGGACCGGGGGTTCGAGGCCCGTGCGGCCGTTGATCGCGCTGTTGGTGCCGTAGCCCAAAGCGAGCAGGTAGGTCTTGTCGTTTGGCGTGCCCAGGGTCCCATTGGTGCCACCGATGGTCAACGCCGCAGATTCATACGCGGCGCGATAGATCACCTCTCCCTGCGTGGACGTGGTACTGACGACCGCGAAGGTAGACTGTCCGGCCGGAGTACCGACGACACCGTCGGAAGCCAGGGTAACGGCGAGGCTATCGTCGAGGTTCGGCGTCGTCGTTAGAACGTCCGCCTGATTGTAAAACGTAACGACGTTGGTGCTCGACACACCCAATTGGGCGAGAAGGCTCTTGGCGTCGTTGTTCCCCAGCGTCGTGGTCGTCAGGGCGAGGACCAAGTTGGGATTCAGATACGAATCGAGCGCCGCGCCGCTGGACCCGAGGAGAGTATCTTCGCCCGCGGCATAGTGCCCTTCGGCGGTGTTGTAGAGCACCGATTGATTAACTGCATCCGCGATGATGGTTGCATTGCCGGAATCACCAGCCAGGTTACGAATGAATCCTAGACGCGGGACGATGAAGCCCGCGAGGATGGCCAGCACGGCCACGACGAGCACCAATTCGATGAGGGTCAAGCCCTTTCGACGGTGCTTTGGAGGTACTTGAGAAGCACGCATGTTCCATTTCCTTTCGTTTTGGAACGAGTGATTTTTTGGGTCCGAGAAACACTTCCCGAATTCCCTTTACCGCACAGCCTGAGAGGCCTTTCTCAGACACAAATCGAATCCCTATCAAATCCGCAGATTTAATATGGAATATACCACAGCATTAAAACGGCGGGTGAAACGGATTGCAATGGCAAGTTACGACTTGTCTAGACGAATTGACAGAGGATGATGGACACAGTTGTGGTCATCTTTCACATAAAGCCATTAATAACAACAACTCCAACGATATCTCATGCTTCTCGGATTGATACCGGAGACGCTCCAACCCGCGCCCGGTCTGATCGACGTTCCGGTAAAACCGGAAGCCCGACGGGAGATTGTTGACAATTCCCATAGACTTAATATATTTCGCCTCTTGACATTCATTTCGGGCGTCCTCCTTCGGGCGTTTATGCCGGTGAGTGTTTTGATCGTTCACGATTTTTTTGAGGATCTTCGGGCGCTTTTTTCGGGCTGGTGTTTTAATGGCGAGGCGAGCGGCTCATACGTTGGTCTTTATTGGGGTGAACCGCATCGACCGGATCGATTTCGGTCCCGCGCCGGACTTCGCCGTGCTTGCGGTAAAGCACCAGACAGCGCTGGCCAATGAAGAGCCGGAGATTCTGCTGGAGTCGGCACTGGTCGGTGGAGCGCGGGTTGGGAAATCGGTTTGGGTTTTGTGGGAGGGTGCGACGGCGATCATGCTTGATATGTCCTCCGGCGTGGTCGTGGGCCTGGAAAAGAATCAACTGGCCGATGCCCTTAGCTTTGAAGCGGAGCCTTTGACGGGATTGCCGGCGACGGAATCGGCGATCGGTGGGGTTTCGCAACGCGCCACAAAGGATCTCCTGCCGGACACGAAACGCTATTGGGTAACGCAGATTCCGGCGGCGGTGCGCGACAAAATGGATGAAGCCGTCACGCGCACCGGAGCGAAGCTGTTGGGGATCGCCCATCCCGGTGGGTTGCCCCGAGCGCACTGGGGGGAAAGCGTCGAAGCGGAGCGCGCCGTCGAATGGCGGAGGGTTGAGATTTGGGAGGATCTGACCTTCAGCCTCCACGGTCGTCCGGACGGCACGACGGAGACGCGGGTGATTCGATCCAGCCCCGGATCAGAGAAATGGGCGTCGGATCTTCCGTCGGAAGGGCCGGTGAGCTGGATGGGTCCTGGCCCCGTGACGCGCGTCGGACCCGATGGTCGGCGCGTGACCGATTCGTTGACCCTTTTAAGCGGAGACGGAACACCGCTGGAGACGGAGAAGATCGAACTGCCTCGCGACAAGGTTCCCGTGGAATGGCTGCGGGCATGGATCGAAGAGCTGACTTCGACATCGCGCCGGGTTCCCATTGTCGAGCGGTTCTCCAACGCATCGCCCAATCAGAAGTTTTACGTCGCAGGGGGCGTTCTGGCGGGATTGGCGCTGGCGGCGTGCATCGTGCATGGGGAAGTAATGGGCTATCAGACAGCCGCCACCAATACCAGGGCGATGCAGTTGGAAGAACTGCGGGCGCAAATGACTCCAATTGACAAAAGCAAGCAGGATGAAAGCGAGACGGAAGCCCTCGCCGAGAAACTCAAGTCGCAATTGACCGATCTTGATGCGCAGTTGCAGCAGTTAAACCAGCAGGCGGCCGACCTTGACAAGAAGCAGGCCGAGATAGCCGAACGCCGCAATCGCGTTATGTATTTGCAGTCGATCCAACGTCCGGCGCTGGCGATGTTGTTGGATGCCGTCGCGAAAGTGGAAGACGATCCGCAAGCGGAAGTGGTGATCAAGGACATTCGCCAGTCGCCCGACGGGGGCAGCCTCGTTTTAACCGGCTTAAGCAAACACGCTACCGAAGTGAATGCGTTTGCCGTGCAGTTGCAAACCCAACTGACGCTGAAGGAATGGAAAGTTGGCGCGGCTCAAAAAAGACTTCGGGACGATTTACAAGCGTTTGATTTTACGCTGAATCTCGCACCGGCATCGATGTTGGGCTTGGATTCGGGCGTTGCCGATCCAAATGAAATCGATCCGAATATTGCCGATCCCAACGCCGCCGGTTCGGAAGGTGCGCCACCTCCGGCGAACCCCCAGGCCCATTCGAAACCCTCGGGCGCGGATGACCAAAGCGCGATTCCCGAGCCAGGCAATGGTGCATATGGCGGCATAACGACGAATGTCCCGACGGTTTCGGGGAGGGATCATTCGTGAAATACAAGCGCAAAATAACCGGCCGCGAACGATGGGTCCTGACGGTGTTGCCGACTGTGGCAATTCTGGGGATTTACCTGTTTTGGATCTACCCAGGTTATTCGGCAGATTTGGATAAGGCGCGGCAGCGATTGCAGGCCGCGAGCGGCCCGGCGCCGAGAATCGTCGCCCCACCCTCCTCAGCCAAGGCGGAGGTCGCAGATTTGAAACGGCAGATTACCGATCGCCAGACGCAGATTCCGCGCGTGCGGCAGCGTCTTGCTTCGATTCACGAAACGCAATTGAAGGAGGAAGGCGATGCCGCCAGGGTCATTCAGAAAGTCGAAGAGGCGTGCGCCGGCGACGGGGTCACACCGCTGATCAGCGAGCCAATCATGGATAGCGCGAGTAAGGGGCCCGATGCGCTGATTTCCGCGATGGTGTTGGATTCGTCCTCGGACATCGGCGATTCGCGCAAGGGGCTGCGGGTCTGGCACTACATTTTTGACGATTCCATCGACAAGCTGCAGAAAGCCGTGCAAGACATGACCACCGATAACCCAACCGTCGTGCCGCTGTCTTTGAACCTTGTGTACAACCCGAAAAATAGCGGGCAAACCCGATTACTGGAGTTGTGGTTGTTGTATTGAATCTCGCGCCTCCCTCGCAGGGGCGGCCCACCAATGGCTATCAGAAGTTCTGATTTTTTCGGGCGTTTATGAGTATATCACTGCAAGAAAATCCCGTTGAGCGCCTGCCGGTCGATCGACCGATCGAAGCACTGGAAAGGCTCATGGCGGCGTGCGAAAAGCAGCAGGCGAGCGATCTGCATATGTCGCCAGGGCTGCGACCGCAGCTTCGCGTGAACGGCGATCTGATGAACGCCCCGGATTTTGAGCCGCTGACGCCCGAGCTGATCAATGCGATTTCCGAGTCGATGATGCATGACGGTCATCGTAGGGCGCTGGAAGAGCGCGGGTCGGCGGATGGCAGCCGTTCATCCTCCAGCGGCGGGCGATTCCGATTCAACATTTTCCGTCGTCAGGGCCGTCGCGCAATTGTGCTGCGACTTTTGGAAGACCGCTTTCGTACCCTGGCGGAATTGGGCATGCCCGATGAACTCTATCGCCTGGCGGAACTCCCGGACGGATTGGTGGTCGTTTCCGGCCCAACCGGCGCAGGCAAAAGCACGACGCTGGCGACGCTGCTCGACAAGATCAACCGCGAGCGGCGCTGCCATATGATCACCATCGAAGACCCGATCGAATACGTGCATCAGTCTCAATTGGCGCTGGTGAATCAGCGCGAGTTGTTCACGGATGTTCCGGATTTCAATGAAGCGTTGGTTGCGAGCCTCCGGCAGGATCCCGATGTGATCCTGGTCGGCGAAATCCGCGATCTGAAAACGATTCGGACGGCGATCACCGCCGCCGAGACCGGCCACCTGGTCTATACGACGGTCCACGCCGGCGATTGCGTCGGGACGGTTGAACGATTGGTCGGCGTTTTCCCCGCCGATGAGCAGGATGGTATTCGCCGGCAATTGAGCCTGGTGCTGCGGACGATCGTGAATCAGCAGCTTTTGCCCGCTATTCCGAAGGATGGGAAAAAAGGGCGCGTCGCATCGTCCGAAGTGCTTGTGAACACGCCGGCGGTGGCAAATCTGATTGCGCTTGGGAAGAGCAACCAAATTCATTCGAACATGGAAACCGGCCGGGCGGTCGGCATGCAGACCTTGGAGCAGGACATCGCCCGGCTGTGGGTGACCGGGCGCATCACCGAGCAAACCGCCGTGGCGACTTGCCGAAATGTGCAGGTCATGCGCGAGCGTGCTGCTCTGCTTCGGAGAGGTGCATAATGCCCAAGACCTCTTCCGTCATCCGCCAACTGGAAGCAGCCGCACCGACGGTCGCTCCGGAATTGCTGAATGCGGAGAAATTATCGATCGATCCGAACTGGGCGCTGCGCGTGCCGGCGAATTTGGCGTTGCGCCGATCCATGTTGCCGTTCGCCATGGCGGACAACAAAGTGCTGGTGGCTTGCGCTGATCCCACGGATCGCGCCGGCATGGAAGCGGTCGAGCGGTACGTCGGGGCTTCGGTCACCTTGCTAAAGACCGAACCGGAGGGGCTCCGCAAAGTCTTGCTGAGGGTCTATCCCGATCCGACAGCGCCGGCGGTTCGGCCCGGGGCCATGCAGCGCGGCCCCGAAAATGATGAGGACTCCATCCGGCTTACCGATGAGATCCTTCGATTCGCGGTTTTGCGCCAGGCAAGCGATATCCACATCGAACCGAGGCGCGATGTCGTGAGGATCCGCCTGCGCGTGGACGGTGAACTGGAAGATCTGCGCCGCCTGCCGATCGCAAGGCAAACGGGTTTGGTTTCACGATTGAAGGTGCTTTGCGGCATGGACATCGCCGAACGCCGCGCGCCTCAGGATGGGGCATTTAGCTGGTCCTCCGGAACCGGGCCGGATCGCACATCGGTGGATATCCGTGCCGCCACCGTTCCCGTGAAATATGGCGAGCGCATGACGCTGCGTCTGCTCAACGTCCAAACGTCGGCACTGACGCTCCATAACCTCGGAATGGCCGACCGGGACCTGGAAACCTTTGCCAGCGTCATCAAATCGCCGCATGGCCTGATTCTGCTCAACGGCCCCACCGGGAGCGGAAAAACCACAACGCTCTACGCAGCCATGCAGGAACTTGATCGCGACGCGCTCAATATCATTACCGTCGAAGATCCCGTCGAACTCGAGATCGAAGGCGTTTCGCAGGTGGCAGTGGACTCAGCGGAGAAAGTTACCTTCGCCAAGGCGCTGCGCAGCGTTCTGCGCCATGATCCCGACGTGCTGATGGTCGGAGAAATCCGCGATCTGGATACCGCCGATGTGGCGATCAAGGCCGCGCTCACCGGGCATCTGGTGTTCAGCACATTGCATACCAATTCCGCGCCCGGAGCCGTGACGCGCCTGATCGACATGGGCGTGCCGGCGTACCTCGTCGCCGCCACGCTTCGCCTCAGCGCCGCGCAGCGGTTGGTGAGAAGGCTCTGTCGTCACTGCAAAAAGCCGCGGTTGTTAACCCATGCAGAGGCCGTCGCGCTCGGGAGGCCGGATGCGGCGGGTGAGACCATCTGGGAACCCGTGGGTTGCGCCTACTGTTCGGGCCGTGGATATGCAGGGCGCACTGGAATTTATGAAATGATGGCCCCCGATGACGAACTGAGCAATTTGGTGGTAGGCGGCGGATCCGAAGCCCGGATACGCGAATTAGCCTGTGCCAAGGGGATGCGAACGCTTCGAATGGATGCCGCCGAAAAAGTGCTTGGCGGAACAACCAGCATCGCCGAGGTGTTTGAAAACACCGATGGACCGGCCGTGGAGAACGGATGACGAACATGTTCCAGCATCATATCTCGGCGACGAAACGAGTGGGCCGTTGGCTCGGCATCGCCGGCGCGGCGAAGACCGTATGCCTGGCGGCTTTTCTGGTCGTATTGATCTGTTGCGCCGTGCGGGCCAGTGGCGCCGAACCGCTCGGTGCTGCGCCAAGCACTTTGCCGAGCGTTGCGGCGGCGCCAGCCGATCCATCGGACCAGCAACCCGGTCCGGCAACGCCGGCGTCTTCCCAACCTGCGACTGCAGCCGGACCGTCGGATGCCGAAGACCTTCGCCAATTGATTGGTGTTCGCGCGCCGGGCATCGCTCCGGTGGAATTGCCCAAGCTGCCGTCGATGTCCTTGCGCGGATTTGTCAGGACCGCCGATGACAGCGCTTGTGCATTGCTCGAAGTCACCGATTTAAATCGCATCTTCCTGGTGAAAAAAGGGACTGAAATTCCGATCACCGTGGAAGGCCGTCTCTCACCCATCAATCAATCGGAACTCACCGGGCTCGGACAATCGGCGACTCCGGCGCCACAACCCGATGAGGCAAACACGCAGACCCAGATCATTTTGAAGATCATCAACGTGAGCGATGAAGGTGTGATTGTTCAGGCTGGTCTAAATGACCAGACCATTGTCATCAGATAATTACCGACTTTGACCGGAACGATGGAGCGAATGTGATGAAGTCCCGCGTCAGTTACGCCTTATCGCTGCTTGTAGCAGTCTCGTCGGTTCTAATGCCGGTGGCGGCCGTGAGATCCGCGGATAATTCATCGGTATCTTCTTCGTCCGCCCAATCTGATTCGGCGTCGCCCGGTCAAGACAGCTCGGTGGATGCGCCGGATTTGCCTGTTCGATTTAAAGAACTGGATCTTCGCGATGCCCCGTTGCGAGATGCTCTCACACTGATCGGAAGCACCGCCGGGATAAACCTTGCCGCCAGCAACGACGCCGCCAAGTCCGAAGTGACGATCCATTTGAGGGATGTTACGGCCGATCAAGCGGTCCAGGCCCTTTGCCAGACCAACGGGCTTTATTATCGAAAACCCGCCAATGATGAAATCGGAATCGTGACAACCGTGAAAGAGTTCCAGGATGGATTGACCGTATTCCGGGATGAAAACACCCGGGTCTTCACGCTGCTTTATCCCAACGCCATGGACCTTGCCGTCGCCGTCCGAGATCTTTACGGTGATCGTGTTCATCTCAGCCTGGGCAAGGAAGGCGTTTACGACGATTCGGACGAGCTTTCCCGACGATTCGAGTCGTTCGATCAACTCAATCAGCGAGGGGAAACGATCTCGCTGAGCAGTTCGAGCGGTTCCGGCGGAAGCTCCGGCGGTGGTTTCGGAACATCCGTCGGCGGGTCGTCCGGAGGCGGAGGTGGATCATCCTTCAGCAGCGGATCAAGCGGCGGTGGATCAAGCGCGCTCAGTTCCTTGTCCAATCTTCAGAGCGGCGGGCAGCCCAATCCAAGCGACCAGTCCGTACTGCAAAACCTTTCGCCCGAGGAATTGGAACGCATCTCCAACCTGGTCAAGCAGCAGGGCGCCGGAGTTGGCGTGGATACGGCCACGCTGAACAGCCTGGGCAGGAGAAATGCCTCCATTTATGTCACGGTAATCAATCGAAACAACCAAATGATCGTCCGCACCAGCGATCCGGATGTATTGGATGAAATCGCGGAGTTGAAGAGGAAAATCGATGTCCCGACACCTCAAGTGTTGCTTGAAGTAAAAGTCCTCTCCGTCGATCTGACCGACGGGCTCAATTCCATCTTTGACTACCAGTACACCGGCGGCGACCCCGCGGCCGGCGGCAACAACAGCTTCGGATTCAGCACCGGGGGCGGCGGCCTGGGCGGAACCGGGGAGCCCGCTGGATCGCCCTTCGCCCTGAATCCGACCTCGTTGATTTACCAATATGTCAACGACCACTTCCAGGCCCGCATCCAGCTGCTGGAAACGCATAACAAAGTCACCGAACTGGCGACACCGATGCTGCTGGTCGCCAACAACGAAGTCAGCCAGATTTTCGTCGGCCAGCAATACCCCATCATCCAGAACATCAGTTCCCAGACGACCGCCACTCAGGGGGTCGTGACCAACACGCCGCAAACCACGTTCAATTTTGAACCGGTCGGCACCACCTTGCTGATTACGCCGAACATCAACGCCGACCGGACCGTCACCCTTCGTCTCTTGGAGGAGCAATCCAGCGTTATTGTCGATGGAGCCTCGATCCCGATCGTCGGCAGCAACGGGACGGTCACCAATCAGCCGGTCGATGTCGTCTCCGCAACGACGCTCACCGGCACGCTGGTCGCCAAGGACGGTTTGAGCCTCGCCCTGGGCGGATTGATCGACGAGACGGTAACCGACCAGAACGAGCAGGTCCCTATCCTGGGGGACCTCCCCTACCTGGGATTTCTCTTCCGCCGGCAAACCACGGGCAGGAACCGTACTGAGGTGATCGTGGTCATTCGCCCGTACATTCTCAGCACGCCGTCGGAAGCCGAGGCGGCCAGCAGGCATCTGACCGACGCTACTTCGCTTCATCCCATAGCGCCCGATCTTTACCCCTCCGATGGTCAGCCTATCGGGACTATGAACACGTATTTGCCGCATGACGTCGCGCGGCCCGACGAGTCTCGCAACAAGCTGGAAACGACCTTCCGTTTCTACAGCGCGCTTCCGACGGATTATTAACCTGCATGCGAGGATTGCGCCGTGCGAAAAATAGCACAGATCACCGTGAAGCTGACCGGCATGGCCCTGACGATGGCGTTGGCGGCCTGCTTCGCATCGCCGGCGCCGCACGCTTCGCAGCAGAATTATTCCCAGACTCCCCCACTGGCCCTGCCGCCGCCCGGACCCTATGGGGTCACCGTGGACAGCCGATGGAATTATTCCGCGTATGAAAACCGACCGGCGACCACGTGGCTTCTTGAGCGCGCCCGCGACATCAACGCCGAGGGTTCGGCCGGTTTGGACAAACTGGTTCAGCGCTGGCCCGATCTGACGCTGGACCTGCTTCGCGACGGCGTCGTTGAAGAGGCGGATCTGCCGTTGTGCATGTCCATCGCCGATTCCTACGATCGCGTCTTCGCCACCGCCGACCCTGCCGCGGGCTGGTCCGCCGCATTGACGGCTTCCGTATCCGGACGCGACGCCTACGCCGCCTTCCGTAATGCGCGCCAGCGCATCCTGATCCTTTTTAAATCCGGCGAATTCGCCGACTCCGCTAAAATCGACCCGGCCGCCGCCCTGCCCACCGATGCGCCACCGGCATTGCGAACCGAGGCCTTGCGCCTCGCAGGCCTCTCGGCGCTGCTGAACGACCGTCCCGACCGCGCCTCCGATTTGTTCACGCGCGCCGCGGATTCGGCCCGCGAAGGGCCGCGCCATGTTCAATTTGAGATTGGAGTGCTACTAAGCGAATCCGAGCGTCGCGCCGGCCAGCCGGGCGCCGCGGCGTTGGCATGGCAGAACGCCATCGTCTCCGCCGCCGATGTCAGGGACCCCGACCTGTGGGGGCGCGCCATCCTCACCAAGCCGCAGATTGTCGATTGGCCTCCCCAGGCCGACATTGCCGGACCCGACGAGCCTGATTTCTCCGACGGAAAACCTCCCGACACCGGCGATGTCCTGATCGGTATCGGCAAAATGCGCCTCGTGCGCGGCGCTCCCCAGGCGGCGCTCCTGGACTTCTGCCGCGCGGAAACCGAAACGACCGTGCCGGGAAGGAAATCCCTCGCTCGCATTTATCGCGTCCAGAGCATGCTCGCCTTGCAACTGGTCGCCTCCGCCCTCCCCATGCTTGACGGCCTGGTGAAATCGCCCGATCCGCGCATCGCCTGCCGCGCCCAGGCGATCGAGGGGGACGTCCTGTGCCGCATCATGGGAGACCGCAAACATGGCGTCCCAATGATGCGAAACGCCCTCGAGAACCCCAATGGCGGCGATTGGCCCGGGAAGACGCGCCTCTCAGCCAACTTCGCGCTCTATTGCATTCTGGAAGGGAACGATGAGAAGGGTTTGCAGCTGCTCCATTTGGCCGAGGCGCGCTTTGAGGCCGAATCGCAATGGGAGGACCTTGCCCGCGCGCTTCTGGATGAGGCCGCCTATCTTCGCACCGCGGACAAGGAGGACAACGCCGAAATCGTGCAGAAGCGCGCCGACCAGATCTGCCGGATGTCTGGTCTGCCGGTTGGGCCTCTGACCGACGAGGCCGCGGCCGATAAGCCGGTGCAGAGCGATTCAGACTCCGCGCAGCAGCCGCAGACGCCCTGAATATTGGAAACGAGTCCATGCCCACGAAAGGAGAAGGTCATGAAACACGCGATAGCATTTCTGACGATGATTGCGATGACGGTTTCGATGTCGGTGAGCGCGGCGACGGCGCAGGACGTCAAACTTCTCAACGTCTCTTACGATCCGACGCGCGAACTCTATGAGCAGATCAATCAATCCTTCGCGGATTATTACAAGAGCCAGACCGGGAAGACCGTGGATGTGGAACAATCGCACGGAGGCTCCGGAAAGCAGGCCAGGGCGGTCATCGACGGGCTTCAGGCCGATGTCGTCACCCTCGCGCTGGCGTGGGATATCACCGCCATCCAGCGGGCGGGCCTGATCAATCCTGGTTGGCAGGACGCCCTGCCCGACAATTCCAGCCCCTACACCTCGACGATTGTGTTTCTCGTCCGAAAGGGTAATCCCAAGGGAATTCACGACTGGCCCGACCTGATCAAGCCCGGCGTCGAGGTGATCGCAGCCAATCCGAAGACCAGCGGCGGCGCGCGGTGGAATTTCCTGGCCGCCTGGGGATGGGCGGCGGGAGCGCCGGCGCTGGATCTCTCCACCCCCGAAGGAAAAAGCGAGTCCGACGCGCTGGCCAAGGCCGCCGCCGAGCAAAATAGCTTTCCGGCTTACGACAGCGCCAAAGCCCGCGATTATGTAATCGAGCTTTACCGCCACGTCCCCGTGCTGGACACCGGCGCTCGCGGATCGACGGTGACCTTCGCCCAGAAAGGCATCGGCGACGTACTGATCGGTTGGGAAAACGAGGCCTGGTTGGCCCGCGACGAATTCGGAGCCGATAATTTTGAAATCGTCTATCCGAGTGTCAGTGTGCTCGCCGAGCCGCCCGTGGCGATCGTCGACAAGGTCGTCGATGCCCACGGCACGCGCGACGTGGCAACGGCGTACCTGAAATATCTCTACACCCCCGACGCGCAGGAAATCATCGGCCAGAACCATTATCGCCCACGAAACGCTGAAATTTTGGCCAAATACCGCGACGAACTGCCGCCCATCAAATTATTCACCGTCGCCGGAACCTATCAGGATTGGGTCCGCGCACAAACGACTTTCTTCTCGGACAAGGGCGTGTTCGATCAGATTTATCAGCCGTCGGCCAAATGATGCGGAGCGAGGATCATGCCAACCCGCCGCGTCATTCCCGGATTCGGTCTCTCGATGGGGTACACGCTTACCTACCTATCGATGATGGTGCTCATCCCTCTGGCCGCGCTGATTCTGAAGAGCGCCCAACTGCGCTGGTCGGAATTCTGGAGCACTATTTCCGATCCTATCGTGATCTCCGCCTACAAACTCAGCTTCGGGGCGTCGCTGCTGGCGGCGGCGATCAACGGCGTCTTTGGATTGATCGCGGCCTGGGTCCTGGTGCGATATCAATTTCTCGGCCGGCGATGTCTTGACGCGATCGTCGATTTCCCCTTCGCCCTGCCCACGGCCGTCGCGGGCCTGACCTTCAGCAATTTATACTCCCCGCGCGGATGGATGGGCTCGTTTGGAAATCGCCTCGCCGATGGATGCAATTTCCTGCTCGGCCGATTCCATTTCGCGTTCCAATTCAACCCCGCAAGGTTCGCATCCCTGAATTTCCAATTGGCCAACACCAACGCGGGCATCGTCGTCGTCCTGGTCTTCGTCGGGTTGCCGTTTGTCATCCGATTGGTCCAGCCGGTGCTTCAGGAACTGGATGTCGAATTGGAACAGGCGGCGGCAAGCCTCGGAGCCGGACCGTTCACCACCTTTCGGCGGGTCATATTTCCCGAAATCTTCCCGGCTTGGCTGGCGGGGCTCGCCCTGGCCTTCGCACGATCGGTGGGCGAATACGGCAGCGTCATCTTTATCGCCGGTAACATTCCCGGCAAAAGCCAGATCGCGCCCCAGAAAATCATCGACTTCCTCTACGGGTTTGAAAACGGCGGCAGCGCGAAGGCCACCGCCATCGGCGTCGTCCTCCTGGCGGCTTCGCTCACGGTACTGGTCCTCATCAACGCCATCCAGTGGTGGTCGCGGCGATATGAGCGATGAAACAAAACGTACTCGGTTAACCCGATGACTCAAGCGACGACAACTTCCATGAATCCCAGCCGCGTCCGGCATTCCGAAATCTCCGCGCTCGCCAGAATCGCGCGCGGAAGCTTGACGCTAATCACGGCCGCTTTCATCGGCCTCTTCGTCCTTCTGCCCCTGATCAACGTCTTCGCCCAGGCCTTCAGCAAGGGGGTCGGCGGATATGTGCACACGTTTTTTGCCGCCCCGCCCCCGCACGGCGTTCGAATGCCCATTCACCAAAAATTGCAAATGCTCCGTGCCGCGTCCGAGGCCAGGCGAACACGCTCGGCCATTGCCATGACGCTCGTGGTCGGCACGACCACGGTCGCGTTCAACGCCGTCTTTGGAATCGCTGCAGCGTGGGCCATCGGCAAGTTTCGTTTCAGAGGAAAAACTCTCCTGATTTCGCTCATCGACCTACCATTCTCGGTTTCCCCCGTGGTGGCCGGGCTCATCTTCGTCCTGCTCTTTGGTCGGGAAGGCGTACTCGGCGCTTGGGCTACCCATTTGATATGGCCCGACCCGTTTTCAATTTACTGGCGAGGATTTTCGGGCCATTGGTGGCCGCTGGGCGCCTCCCAGCAATTGGAAGGAATTATTTTTACCCCTCTTGGAATCGTTCTATCGACCATATTCGTGACCTTTCCATTCGTCGCGCGAGCCCTGATTCCTCTGATGGAATCGCAAGGCATCGAGGAGGAGCAGGCCGCGCTCTCCCTCGGGGCGTCGGGCTGGCAGACGTTTCGCCGCGTGACCCTGCCGAATATCCGCTGGGCGCTGCTTTATGGCATCGTCCTCTGCACTTGCCGCGCCTACGGTGAATTTGGAGCCGTGTCGGTGGTATCGGGAAACACCGACGCCAACGACACCATCCCCCTACGCGTGGAAAAGCTCTGGCAGGGATACGACACACAGGCGGCATTCGCCCTGGCGTCCCTGCTGGCGAGCCTCGCTCTGATCACGTTGCTGATTAAAGCGACCGTGGATTGGCGCCGGGCGCGAATGTCGCGCATTAGCGAGAGCGTGACGCCATGAGCATCGAAGTTCGCCATCTGAGCAAGACCTACGGTGCTTTCGCCGCCGTCAGAGACGTCAGCCTCCGCGTCGAAACCGGCGAACTCGTCGCCCTCGTCGGCCCCAGCGGCTCCGGCAAGACCACCTTGCTCCGCTCCATCGCCGGCCTCGAGCCGCCCGACCCCGGCAGCGGAACCGTCTTGCTACACGGAAACGACGTAGCCGCCGAACCGGTTGGCCGCAGAAAAATCGGCTTCGTCTTCCAGCATTACGCCCTCTTCAAGCACATGACCGTGTCGGAAAACGTGGCCTTCGGCCTGCGCGTCCGCCCCTGGCGGCAACGACCCCCCAGCCGCGAGATTCGCAAAACCGTCGAGGAACTTTTGGATCTTGTCCAGCTCCGCGGCATGGAAAGGCGCTATCCCAGCCAATTATCCGGTGGCCAGCGCCAGCGAATCGCCCTTGCCCGCGCCCTGGCGACCAAACCGGGCGTGCTGCTCCTCGATGAGCCCTTCGGCGCGCTTGATGCCAAGGTCCGCCGCGAACTCAGGCAATGGCTTCGCCGCTTGCATCACGACATGGGAATCACCACGCTGTTCGTCACCCACGACCAGGAAGAGGCTCTGGAAGTCGCGGATCGCGTCGCGGTGATGAATAAAGGCATCATCGAGCAAATGGGAACCCCCGACGAAGTCTACGATCATCCTGCTGGCCCATTTGTGCAGATGTTCCTCGGAACGGTCAACCTTTTCCGCGGTCGAACGGCCGACGATTTGCAGAAGGTGGGCGGGGTTGTGGGGAACGAGAAGACGAACGGCAACGGCAAAGCGACAGCGTACGTCCGACCACACGATCTCGAGGTCTCGCGGAAGATCGACGGAGCCCCCGGGCTTGTCGCCGAGGTACTTTCAACCTCGGTGGCGGGTCCGACGGGGCGCATTTCTCCTGGCGCAAAGCGCGAATCTTCACGGATGATTATTCGATTTGAATCCGGCGCGGAGGACCTTCAATTCGCGCCGTTAGGAGGACCAATCGATCCACAAGGTGGACTGCGCCTAGGTCGAACGCTCAATGGTTGCGGCCTCCACAGCCTCTGTTTTGCAAACGGGGGTCGTGCCGGCATCGCCGATCTCCTTCCGTCGCGCACGCCTCCCCCCACTGGAATTCACCACCTCGTCGGTGATACAAGTTCCCCCGATGGCCCAAACTGTGGCCTTCGCTAAGCTGACCGTCCGGTTAAGATAATTGAAACCCACTGGGTCTGCTGTTCATGCTATCTTCTGGCCTCCGTTGATGTTGTGATCCGACCACCCGTTGCGCAAGGTGAAAACACATTGCCTCTCGAAGTCACACGTTGCGCCAGGTCATGGTGGGACAGGGACTTACAAATCGCGCACCTTGGTTTCTTTTACCTTGCCGTCCTTCTTTATCCGCTCATTTTCTTCCTACCACATCGCTGCAAGTGACGTGTTGGCAGGGGATCGGACACTTTCCGCCGTTCTTGAGCGGCTTTGAATCGGTCACAGCGGCTCCGCAACTCCGCGCATGACAGCCGAATGCTGATCCAGAGCAGCGATTGTTTTTCATTGTCCCTTTATCCTCGGATCTGGCCGTCAAGATGCAGGTCGATGAACGCTGTCAGCGCGCCGATCTGCGCGCTTCTAATGCGCATGGCCGAGACCGACTTGGTTTTCCATCTGCCACTGAACGCGCGCAACACTGCGCGCAAACGACCGACCTTCCTCCTATGGCCAGTAATGGAAGTGTGCTGGAAATCGGCTGATGGCCCCCGGGATCGGCTGGATGACGCGTCGATCATGCGCGCGACAACGCCGGCCAATCCCGCCTTAGCCGCTTCTCTGACGCGCAAGATTGCGCGCAGTCAGCCTCTTGGCTTCCCCCCTTCCGATGGCTTTGGAGGCGCGCAACTGCGCGCATGGAAGCGAGTAATTAGGCGGCCAAGAGGGAAGTTGAGGACATGCCGATTTGCGCGCAGCGAACGAATTGACTGATCACCTGGCCCGGTTCCGCATGGGCGCAACTGCCCACCTGGCAGCCCGCAACCGACACGCCTTGATCCGTTCTACCGGCGTCCTGGCTGCGCGCTGTTGTGCATCTATAGAACCGTCCCCATTGTCCCTGGAGCTCCGTCGCATCGGCGTCGGCCCTCACGGGAGAGCGCCAGCGCTGGGGGCCGATGCCGATGCGATGGAGCGCAAGGGACGACAAGCGACGGGTACCCCCGCCAATCCCCTGGATGCTCCAGAGCGGAGGCCGAGGTCCGGCTGCACCTAAAAGGGCGTAGGCATCTGATGAAGGTAGCGTTTCCCACTGGACACGCTGAGTCTCTTATTTGCAGGGCATGGGAGAGGCTGTGCCGCGGGATGATTCAATCTTCGTCGTCATCGTTGAGCGCGCCCATCCATTCGCGATGTCGTTCGGCAATTGCGGCCCGCTGGGCGCTGTTCGCGTCAAGCCAATGGCGGATCAAGGCTTCGATCACCCGTTTGGGGTTGGACAAATACCGGGCGCAGTCGTCTTCAAAGGCTTTAAAGAGGACCGTGTTAAAGCGGTATGTCCGCTGGATCGTTTTGGCTTTGCCGGACGGCTTTGTCGGTCGATCATCTTTAGATTTTGGCATGGAGGTAGTTTAGCGAACGCCGCAAGAAGTTCAAATCATCCAACTGTATCGGTACACAAATTTATGAAAATACGATTGACTTTTATCATACCAATAATACCACACAATCACCTAACATGTTTATGCCCACATTTCATCCTGCTGCGGCCACTTCCATGGAGGCTACCGAAGATGATCCGTTCCGGGGCCACAACCGTGGCTCTGCTAAGACAATCGCTCTGATGGCTGCCGACGCGGCGGCGCTACTTGGGATCTCCGAGTCGCACTTCTATTGTCTGCACAAGACGGGCCGACTTGGACCACTGCCAGTGAGATTGGGGCGGGCCGTGCGCTGGTCCCGTCAGGAATTGATAGAGTGGTTCAATGCCGGAAGTCCGCCACGAAAACACTGGCTTGCGACGCGGGCAGGTCGATCGTCAACTTGTTGAATTGATTGAAAAGATGGTGACACGATGAAATTACGCAAAATGCCTTATTATTGAGCCGGTCACAAACTCTATTCGGCAAAATTCTATGCCGTATTCGCTAATCACAATGGCGAGAAGCAGCGTATACCGCTGTTTGAGAGCAGAAAGGCGGCTGAATCGGCGGCGCGGAAAATCGAGGAACTCGTCGATTTGCGGGCCGCGAACGCGACATTATCGCCAGAGCTATCGCGTTGGGTGGAATCGATGCCGCAGGAGATTCGGGATCGGCTGGCGGAGTCGGGGATTATCACGTCGATAACCGTTGCCGCGAGCAAAACATTGTCGGAGCATCTGAACGATTACGAAGCCTATTTGAAAGCCAGGGGTCGTAAGCCGCGTTACACCCAACAGGCTGTAGGCCAAGTGCGCCGTATCGCGAACGAATGCAAATGGGTTTGGTGGTCCGACATCTCCGCAAGCCGGCTCGATACGTGGCTCAATGAGTTGGCTGACGGCGAGGACGCAGCGGCGGACCGGACGGCGAACGGCTATCTGACTGCGGTAAAAGCTTTCTGCCGGTGGATGGTCAAGGATCGGCGGGCATCCGATACGCCTTTGGCCCACCTTGAGAAGCGAGATGAAACGCCGAGCTATGAACGAGGAGCGTTTACGGTAGATGAAATGCGAAGGCTTCTGGAGGCGGCGTCCGTTGGCTCGGATTGCCAGGGCATGACCGGAACGGAGCGAGCGCTTCTATATCGCCTCGCCGCAGAAACCGGCTTTCGTGCCAACGAAATCCGCCAAATGACGGTTTCCAGGTTTGAATTGGATTCCGACCGACCAACGGCCACCGCCACAAAGTGGACGACGAAGGGATGGAAGGCCCGCACTGTGCGGCTTCGTTTGGACACAAGCGCGGAACTACGCACCCAGCTCAGCGGCAAGCTGCCAACCGCTCTGGCCTTTCCAACGATGCCCGATTCAACGCACACCGCCGAGATGATCCGGTTCGATATGGCGCGGGCAATGCCGCCGATTCCCGAAACCGATACGAGCGGTCGCGTGCGTCATTTCCACTCATTGCGGCACACGACAGGTAGTTTCTTCAACGCGGCCGGCGTCAATCCGAAGGTCGCGCAAAATGTATTGGGACACAGCAACATCAACCTAACGATGGGCATCTATACGCATACTTACCGAGATGACGAGGCGGCTGCGGTGATGGCAATTCCCGATCTTTCGAGCCCAACGAACGCCACGATGAAGGCAACTGGAACAGAAGGCGCGACGGCTGCTCCTGGCGCCGTAAAAACGCCTTCAAATTGCTTGTCCCTTGGCTTGTCCCCAAAGGGCACGGTTTGTAAGACTTCGGCGGAGTTCCCCGGAGCGAAGCCGCGAAAAGCTGACGAATATAAAATGCCTGAAAATCACGGGAAATCCGCGAATTTTCAGGCGAATGGGCGCGGTAGGATTCGAACCTACGAAGGCAGAGCCATCAGATTTACAGTCTGACCCGTTTGTCCACTTCGGTACACGCCCGTCTCTCGTCCGCTTTCTCGGCCGGGTCGAAAATTATTGCCGATGATCTCCCGGTTTTCAATGCGCCGGTAATCGCCTGAAATCCGGCTATGTTCGGCTGGGCGCGGGCGTTACAATCCGCCGCGATGGACCTGTTCCAGATCGTCGCCATCCTGGTCGCTTTGACCGCCCTTTTCAGCTATCTCAACCAACGCTACATCGGCCTGCCCGCGTCCGTCGGGGTGATGCTCATCGCGATGCTTTGCTCGATTCTGCTGATCGCCATGGGAAAGTTCGGACTCGGGGTTCGTCTGGACGCCCAGCGTCTGGTCGGACACATTGAGTTCAGCAACGTCCTGCTCAGTTGGATGCTCGGATTTCTCCTTTTCGCCGGCGCTACGAGCATTGATCTGGGCGAACTGGCGCGCCAGCGCGGGATCACGGCGGGACTCTCGGTTCTTGGAACCCTCGCTTCCACCTTTCTCATCGGCGGGCTGACCTTCGTGGTCGTCCATCTGCTGCGTATCAAACTCGCCTGGCTCAGTTGCCTCTTGCTTGGAGCCTTGATCTCGCCCACCGATCCGGTCGCGGTCCTGGCGCTGGTCCGTCGCGCGGGGGCGCCGCGCAGCATTGAAACCATTATTGCCGGCGAATCCCTTTTCAACGACGGCGTCGGCGTGGTCATCTTTTTTACCGTGCTTAAACTCTCGCACGTTGCCGGTTCGGTCACGTCCGTCGACGTGATTCGGCTTTTCATCCAGGAAGCCTTCGGCGGAGCCGTGCTCGGATTCCTCGCAGGCCTGCTTGTTTACAAAATGCTGCAAGGTGTTCGGGGTTTCCAAGTCGAAGTGCTGCTGACCCTGGGGCTGGCGATGGGAGCTTACGCGCTGGCGGATGCACTTGAGGTGTCCGGGCCGATCGCGGTCGTCGTCGCCGGGCTGTTCATCGGAAATCGAGGGCAGCTTCTCTCCATGCCGGCGGAGACGGTCTCCGACCTGAATAAATTCTGGGAACTCGTCGAGCAAATCCTCAACGGCGTTTTATTCGTGCTGATCGGACTGGAAATTCTGGTGATGCCGTATACGCCGCGATTTATATTGGCCGCGGTGCTGATGATCCCGCTGGTTCTGGTGGCTCGCTGGGGGAGTGTCGCGGGAATGCTCCGCCTCATCGCGCCGCGCCGCAAGGACCGACCGGCCATGACCAAGATCCTCACCTGGGGCGGCCTGCGCGGCGGGCTGGCGATCGCCATGGCGCTCTCCATCCCCGACCCGGATATTCGTCGCCCCATCGTCGCGATCACCTACGGCGTCGTGGCGTTCTCCATCCTCGTCCAGGGAACCACCGTTCGTTTCGTCATCGAAAGCGCCTTGCGCTAGATCGCCCATTTCGCAAAACGCCAGACCCGCTTAACATGGCCGTGGGAGGCCATTGATGCTTCGAAATATTTTCGCAATATACTTGACCGTCCTTGCCTTCGCCGTCGCAGCGCGAGCCGACGATTCGACTCCGGCAGTTTCGCGTTTTCCCATGACGACGGCCACCTCCGCCGGGGCTGGGGTGACGATTTTTCAGCCTCAGCTGGAAGATTTTCAGGGGGATCAGATTAAAGCGCACGCCGCGATCGCGGTGGTGATGCCGGGTCAGCAGCAGCCGACGTACGGCGCGGTCTGGCTGCAGAGCCAGGTCTCGACTGACCGGGTCGCCCGGACGGTTCAGATTATACAGGTGACGGTCACGCGCACGCTTTTCCCGAGCCTGGACCAGCCGACCTCGCAATCGATCGCCGACGCCGTCACGCAAGCCCTGATGGCTAATCCGCCGACGTTATCCCTAGATCAATTGCTGGCGATGCTGCAAGCGGTGCAAAAGGAGCAGCAGCAGTCGGCCGATCTGAAATTCGACCCGCCGCGCATTATTTTTTTCCAGCACCCCGCCGTTAAGGTGCAATACGACGGCGCGCCTCGGCTGATCGAAGTGCCCAATTCCAATTTGCTCAGGGCGGTCAACACGCCATTTTTCGTCGTGCTCGATCCGACCGCCAAGCTCTATTACCTCAAGGGCGCCGGCCGGTGGTTTACGGCGCCCGATGCGATGGGCCCGTTTCAGCTCGTCGGCGGCGCGCCGCCGAATATCGTTGATTTGGCGCAGCAATCCGGCTACACCGACCCGCAGCAACCGATTTCGGACGCCGACGCCGATGAACTGCAAATGGAAACACGCAGTCGGACGTGTTCGTCGATATCGATACGCAGCAGACGATCGTGTTGCTCTCCGGGCGATGGTATTCCGCGCCCAATCAAAATGGCCCCTGGACGTATATTCCGCCGCAAAACTTGCCGCCGGATTTTGCGAGGATACCAGCGGGCAGTCCAAAGGCGGACGTGTTGTCGTTCGTACCGGGCACGCAGCCGGCGCAGGACGCGGTCGCGGATACGGTTATCCCGCAAACGGCCGCCGTCGACACGTCGAATTATCAGCAACCTCCGGTGGATTACGACGGGGATCCCGATTTCGTCCCGATCAGCGGCACGCCCCTCTTTTATGCGGACAATTGTGCCTGTCCCGTGATTTTTGACGGGGGGAACTATTACTGCTGCTACAACGCCATTTGGTACACGTGTCCCCAGCGGACGGGTCACTGGGACCTCTGCCGGCGGGTGCCGCCGACGATTTACACGATTCCGCCGTCCTGCCCGATCTATTCCGTGCGGTACTGCTACGTTTACGGCTACACGCCGAACGTGGTCTACTGCGGTTACACGCCTGGCTATATGGGATGCTACGCGTGCAATGGAGTCGTCGTTTACGGCACCGGCTACTATTACAACGCCTGGATCGGCCGAACCTATATTCCCCGGCCGCTGACCTTCGGCTTTTCCGCGCGCTACGACTCCTATACCGGTCACTGGGGTTTCGGATTCGCGCTGGCGACCGGCGGCGGCGGGCTGTGGGTCGGTCAATCCAACCGGGGCGTCTCTCACGGAGGCGTTTGGTTCGGATTCGGCGGCTACCGCCCCACTTTCCTGCGCGCCGATGCTCACCCCGATCTCCGCGGGGGCGAGCAGCGCGTCGCCCCCAAAAGCGATTTTTATCAGCGTAATCTTTACCAAGGCCGGGAGGACGTGCGTTCCCCGACGGCCGAGGCCCATGCTGTGGAAGCCAATCGCCCGGTCGAGCCTGGTCGAGCTGTAAATCCCGATATTGCCCGTCAGGACGTTTATGCCGATCCCAGCGGCGCCATCTACCGTCACACCGATCAAGGTTGGGAATCCCGCCAGGGAGATTCCTGGCGGCCTGCCGCGCCGGAGCGCGCGAACGATCAATTTAGCGGGCAGCCATCCGGAGGGGCTCCGCCGCAGGAACAGCGACAGCCTGACATGGGCCAATTGGAGCGGGATCGAAGCGCCCGGGTGCAAGGCGAGGAGCGCGGCAGTCGTTCCGAATCGCCCCAGGGGCACGAGACGCCTGGCCGGGGACGATGAGTCTTTAGTTCCGGTTCGGGAGCATAACCCTCACCGCCTGCTTGCTCCAGAGGCGGAAGCGATCGAGGTATAGATAAACGATCGGCGTCGTATAAAGCGTCAGCAATTGGCTGACGATCAACCCGCCGACGATCGCGATCCCCAGGGGCCGGCGTAATTCCGAGCCGGTCCCAGTTCCCAGCGCCAGCGGCAATCCGCCCAGGAGCGCGGCCATCGTGGTCATCATAATTGGGCGAAATCGCAGCAGGCACGCCTGATAAATGGCGTCGGCGGGCTTCATATGATGGCCCCGCTCCTGTTGCAACGCGAAGTCGATCATCATGATCGCATTTTTCTTCACGATGCCGATCAGCAGGATGATGCCGATCATTCCCATCACATTCAGTTCCGTGCCGCAGATGAGGAGGGCCACCAGCGCCCCGACGCCCGCCGACGGCAGAGTGGAAAGAATCGTGATCGGATGAACCAGACTTTCGTAAAGCATTCCCAGGACGATGTAGACCGCCAATATTGCCGCAGTGATCAAAATCGGCTGGTTGGCGAGGGAGGATTGGTATGCCTGCGCGTTTCCCTGAAATCCGCCGCGGACGGTCGGTGGCATGCCGAGATCCTTCTCGGCTTTGTTGATGGCGATCACGGCGTCGCTTAGGGATATCCCCACCGGCAGATTGAATGAAATAGTGGCGGCGGGAAATTGCCCCTGGTGATTGACCGCCAGTGAAGTGACGCCCGCTTCATAATGCGCGACGGCGCTCAACGGCACCTGGGTTCCGCTGGTGGTGGGGACATAAATATATTTCAGGCCGTCGGGGTTTTCCCAATATTTTTGGGAAACCTCCAGAACGACGTGATACTGATTCAGGGCCGTATACATGGTCGAAACCTGCGCCTGCCCGAACGCATCATAAAGAACCGAGTCGATGGTCGAGGGAGTAATGCCCATGCGGGCGGCGGTGGCGCGGTCGATCACCAGATTCGCGGCCAATCCGTTGGTCTGCTGATCGCTGTTGACGTCGGCGAGTGTGCGAACGTTGCGCAGTTTTGCGGTCAACTTTGGCGCCCAGGTAAGCAATTCGTTCAAATCGTCATCCTGCAAAGTGTATTGATATTGCGCGGCGTTTTGGCGTCCGCCGGTCGTAAGGTCCTGGACGGGCGCGAGGTAAAGTGTCGCACCGGGGATACTGCTTAAGGCGCGGCGCATACGCGCGACCCACTGATCGGCCGATTCCTTTCTTTGGCCGATGGGCTTGAGGGTGATGAACATATTGCCGGTGTTGACGGTGCCGCCTCCGGCAAAGGCGATCACGTCGTCGACCGATTTATCCTTGCCAACAGCCGCGGAGAACTGTGTCAACATTTTGGACATGGCCTGAAAACTCGTCGCCTGATCGGCAAGGATGCTCCCGCGGACGCGGCCGGTGTCTTGCTGCGGGAAAAATCCGGTGGGGACGATGAAGTAGAGCCAAATCGTGCAGACGATGGTCAAAAGCGTCATCACGATCATGACCTGTGGATGGCGAAGAACAGAGGAGAGCGTTCGGTCGTAAAGTCCCAAAAGCCATTGAAACGCCGCTTCGCTGGCCCGGTAGATGCGTCCGTGCCGCTGCTCGCCTTTTGATTTCAGCAGCGTCGCGCACATCATCGGGGTCGTGGTCAGCGAGACGACCAGCGACATGGCGATGGCCACCGAGAGCACCACCGCGAACTCGCGGAACAGCCGCCCGACGACTCCGCCCATGAGCAGAATCGGGATGAAAACGGCCACCAGCGATGTGCTCATGGAGAGCACGGTAAACCCGATTTCCTTCGCCCCTAGCAACGCCGCCTGCAGCGGCTTGACGTCCTGCTCCAGATGACGGGTGATGTTTTCAATGACGACGATCGCGTCGTCCACCACGAAACCGGTCGCCACGGTTAGCGCCATCAGGGAAAGATTGTCGATGCTGTACCCGAGGAGGTACATCACGCCGAACGTGCCGATCAGTGAAATCGGCACCGCGACGCTGGGAATCAGCGTGCTGCGAACGTCGCGCAGGAACAGGAAGACGACCATCACCACCAGGCAAATCGAGATCAGGAGGGTGAACTCCGTGTCGTGGATCGATGCGCGGATGGTCGTGGTGCGATCCATTACCACGGTCAAGTGCATGGCCGCGGGAACCTCCGCCTCCATTTGGGGCATCATGGCCAAGACGTTGTCGACGGTGGAAATGATGTTCGAGCCGGGCTGGCGGAAAATAATCAGCAGGACCGCGGGTTTTCCGTTGGCCAGCCCGACGGCGCGGATGTTCTCCACGGAATCCGTGACGGTCGCCACGTCGGAGAGCCGCACGGCGGATCCGTTGTTGTACGAAACAATGAGCGGCCGATATTCAGCGGCCGAGAGTAACTGATCGGTCGCCTGCAATACGCTGCTTCGCGAGGCGTCGGCGACAACACCCTTGGGCAGATTGGCGTTGGCCGCCGCCAGGGTGTTTTGCACATCGGACAACCCCAGACCGGTCGCGTTCAGGGCCGTTGGGTTGACATCCACGCGGACCGCCGGCAGCGCTCCGCCGCCGACGGTTACCTGCCCCACGCCATCCACTTGCGACAATTCCTGCGCCAGAACCGACGATGCCACGTCGTACATCCGGGCCTTGGAGTAAATATCGGAAGTGATCGCCAGGATTAGAATCGGCGCGTCGGCGGGATTCACTTTTCGCCAGGAGGGATTGCTGGGCAGATCGGTCGGGAGATTACCGGCTGCGGCATTGATCGCCGCCTGCACGTCGCGTCCCGCCGCGTCGATATTCCGGTTCAAATCGAATTGCAGCGTGATCGACGTCGAACCCAATTGGCTTGAGGAGGTCATCTGGGTCACCGAGGCGATGTGCCCCAGTTGCCGCTCCAATGGCGTGGCGACCGATGACGCCATGGTTTCCGGGCTCGCGCCAGGAAGATTGGCGGAAATAGAAATCGTGGGCTGATCCACCTGCGGCAGCGGCGACACCGGCAAGAATTGATACGCCAATATCCCCGCCAGCGCCACGGCGATCGTCAGCAGAGTCGTGCCGACCGGCCTGTGAATGAAGGGTGTCGAAAGGCTCAAACGCCCTCCTCATGCAACGGCCCCGCCGTCATCCTCCCGCTCATCCTGCGAGCCAGTCGATCGAACCAGAGATAAATCACCGGGGTGGTGTAGAGCGTTAGAACCTGGCTGAAGATCAATCCGCCGACGATGGCGATCCCCAGCGGCCGGCGCAATTCCGAGCCAACGCCGTTTCCCATTGCCAGCGGCAATCCCGCCAGAAGCGCCGCCATCGTCGTCATCATGATCGGCCGAAACCGCAGCAGACACGCCTGATAGATCGCCTCTTCGGGCGATTTCTGTTCATTTCGCTGCGCGTCCAAGGCAAAGTCGATCATCATGATCGCGTTTTTCTTGACGATGCCGATCAGCAGAATGATGCCGATGAGGGCGATTACGCTGAAATCCGTGCCGCAAAGGAGCAGCGCCGCGACCGCCCCGATTCCCGCCGAGGGCAGCGTCGAGAGAATTGTGATGGGATGCACGAAACTTTCGTAGAGCACTCCCAGAACGATATAAACGGTGACCAGAGCCGCGGCGATCAAAGCCGGCTCGTTGGCCAAAGACGATTCAAAGGCGGCCGCGGTTCCTTCAAATCCCGTTTGAATGCTCGCCGGCATGTTCAGGTCCGTTTGCGCCTGGTTGATCGCCTTTACGGCATCCCCCAGCGACGCATTGGGCGCCAGATTGAACGAAAGAGTTACCGACGAAAACTGAGCCTGATGATTCACCACCAACGGCGCCGACACCTGCTGCATGTGCGTGAACGCGCTCAACGGCACCGTCCCCCCCGAGGCGGAGGCGACATAAATATGCTGAAGATCGAACGGGTTTTCGCGGAAATTCGGCTTCACTTCCAGAACCACGTGGTACTGATTCAATTGTGTGAACATGATGGAAATCTGCCGCTGCCCGAAAGCGTCGTAGAGGGTGTCGTCGATGGCTTGTATGGTGATGCCCAAGCGCGAAGCGGTGTCGCGATCGATTACCAGCGTGGTCCATAGGCCCTGGTTTTGCCCGTCGCTGGCGGTGTCGCGCAGTTGCGGCATCGCCGCCATCTTTGCCAATAGCTGCGGCGCCCAAATGCTTAACTCCTGGGCGTCGGGGTCCTGCAAGCTATATTGATACTGCGTTCGGCTCACGCGGTCGTCCACCGTCAAATCCTGCACCGGCTGAAGATAAAGCGTGATCCCCGTCACCTTCGCCAGCGCCGGCTGCAACCGTCGAATCACATCGCTGGCGCTGATCTTGCGCTCCTCCAGCGGCTTGAGGTTGATTTGCAGCCGTCCGCTATTCAGCGTCACATTGGTTCCATCCACGCCGATGAATGACGAGAGATTCTCCACCGCCGGGTCCTTGAGAATCACCTCGGCCAGTTCCAGTTGCCGCTTGGACATCGCTTCAAACGAAATGCTCGGCGACGCCTCGGAAATGCCGAGGATCTCGCCCGTATCCTGCACGGGGAAAAATCCCTTGGGCACGATCCAAAAGAGCCATCCGGTCACGGCCACGGTGGCCACGGCGATCAGAAGAGTCGCCCCCTGCCGCTTGAGGACCCATTGCAGCGTCTTTCCGTAATTTCCGATCACCCATTCGAACGCCGCTTCGCTGGCGCGGTAGAGCCGTCCCTGTTGCGAAACCGGCTTGTGGCGCAGGATTTGGGCGCACATCATTGGCGTCAGCGTGAGCGAAACGAACGCCGACACCACGATCGTCACACTGAGTGTCACCGCGAATTCCCGGAACAGCCGCCCCACCACATCGGGCATGAAGAGCAGCGGAATCAGCGCCGCGATCAACGACACGCTCAGCGAAATAATCGTGAAACCGATCTGCTCCGACCCCTTCAGCGCCGCCGTCAGCGGCGAATCTCCGGCCTCCACGTACCGAATAATGTTTTCGATCATGACGATCGCGTCGTCCACGACGAAGCCCGTGGAAATCGTCAGGGCCATTAGCGTCAGGTTGTTCAGGCTGTAGCCGAGGAGATACATGACTCCCAGCGTCCCGATCAGCGACAGCGGCACCGCGATGCTGGGGATGCTGGTTGCCGCGGCGCTGCGCAGGAACAGAAAGATCACCAGCACGACCAGCACCACCGTCAACGACAGCTCCATCTGCACGTCCCAGACGGATGCGCGAATGGTCGTCGTCCGATCGGTCAGCACCGTCACATTGATCGAAGTGGGCAAACTCGTCTGAAGCTGCGGCAAAAGCTTTTTGATCCGGTCGACCACTTCGATGATGTTCGCGCCCGGCTGGCGCTGAATATTCAGGATGACCGCCGGCTGGGTGTTCCACCAGGCCGCCTGGCGCAAATCCTCCGCCGAGTCGACCACATCCGCCACGTCCGAAAGCTTCACCGGCGACCCATTGTTGTACGCCACCACCAGCGGACGATAATCGGCGCTGGTAAGAATCTGGTCGTTGGCCCCGATGGTCTGCGCCTGATGCGGGCCATCGAAACTTCCCTTGGCCTCGTCCACATTCATCAAGGCGACCTGGGTTCGCAATTCTTCGAGCGTGAGTCCGACGCCTGCGAGAAGAGTTGGATTCGCCTGAATGCGAACCGCCGGCTTTTGGCCGCCGCTGATGCTCACCAGGCCCACGCCGGTTAGTTGCGCGATCTTCTGCGCCAGCCGCGTGTCGGCGAGGTCTTCGACTTGATAGAGCGGCAGCGACTGGCTGGTCAGCGCCAGCGTCAGAATCGGCGTGTCGGCGGGGTTCACCTTGCTGTAAATCGGCGGGTTCGGCAGGTTTTTCGGCAGATAGGTCCCGGCTGCGTTGATCGACGCCTGAACCTCCTGCTCAGCCACGTCAATATCCAAATCCAGCGTGAATTGCAGCGTGATCACCGAGCACCCCTCGGAGCTGCTGCTGGTCATCTGGTTCAAACCCGGGACCTGTCCGAATTGCCTCTCCAGCGGCGCGGTAACCGATGAAGCCATCACATCCGAGCTGGCGCCCGGATAAAACGTCACGACCTGGATCGTGGGATAATCAACTTCCGGAAGCGCCGAAACCGGCAGTTGCCGATAGGCCACGGCCCCCACCAGTAAGATCGCCACCATCAGCAGTGACGTCGCCACTGGCCGCAGAATGAACAGCCGAGACGGACTCATTCATCGGTCCTTGTCGTCGCCCCCGCCCCCGCGGAATCGTCCTGGCTCTGGTGGTGATGGTGATGCTGACCGGAACTCGGCTGAGTTGCCGCCTGATCGCTGGGCGCCTGCGTTGCTTTCACCTTGGAATCCTGCAGGAGTTTGTCGACGCCGTCGACCACCACCGTCTCGCCCGATGACAGGCCGTCGCGCACGACTTGTGTATCGCCGGAAGTCGGGCCCAGCGTCACATTGCGCACGTCCGCCGTCTGGACGGGCGGCTGCCCATCCGCACCCGGCTGCGTCTTGATCACATAGACAAACGTACTGTTATCCGGCCCGCGCTGCACCGCCGCCGATGGCACCACTACCGCGTCCTTCACGGTCCGCACCAGCAACTGAACGTTCACAAACTGGCTCGGAAACAGCGCGTTATCCTTGTTGTCATAGACGGCCTTGAGCAGCAATTTATCCGTCTGCGGATTGATCTGGCTATCAACCGCCAGGAGATGCCCCACGGCCAGCTTCTGGCTGAAATCGCTGCTGTACGCGTCGGCCTCCAGCGGCGGCGCGGTCGCGGAATGACCCATTACCTTCGAAATATCCTCGCCGGCGATCGAGAAGACCACCGTAATCGGCTGAATCTGCGTGATCACGGCCAGTCCGTTGGTGTCCGTTGATTGAACGTAATTCCCCGGGTCCACCTGCCGCAATCCGATCCGGCCGGTGATCGGCGATGTAATCGTGCAATACGCCAATTGCACCTTGGCGTTATCCAATGGCCAAGTTCCCCTGCGCCTGTTCCACGGCCGCCTGGAACGGTCGGGGATCAATCTCCGCGATCAACTGCCCCTTCTGGACGATCTGCCCTTCCTCGAACGCGACTTTGTCCAAATTCCCGTCGACGCGCGTGCGAACGGTTACGGTATAGAACGCCTGGACATTCCCCAGCTCAGGCAGATAGATCGGCATGTCGGCAATCCGCGCCTGCGTCACCACGACCGGCACGGGCGGAGCCGCCTTTGCTCCCGCCAGCGCGAGCGCATTAGCCGTATGGACGCGCCACCAGACCACCGCCACCAATCCCGCGGCGACCAGCGCCAGACCTATCCAAACCCAAATATGCGTGTGGCTGTGTTTTGGCGACGGCGGCGGCGGGGAGTGGCGCATTGAACCGGACTCCACATCCGTCGCGGGATGAACTCCCACCTGATGCGGCGACCGCACGTTCATCGCGTCCGATTGTATCATCGAATTCCTCGTCGCCCGACCGATTGTCTACGACAATAAGTCGTTGACCTGAAACGTCTAATGCTAAGATCGGCCGAATCCGCTGGCAATAGTGATTCTGGCCTCCTTTTTTTATACGCGATGGAACCCGCCCGATTCCGCAACCCCCCGTGGCTCGTCAATTAAATAGGGAAAAATCGGACGTTGCCTCAAGCTCGCGCGGGCGCGACCGGCCTGGCTGCGGGGGATAAACCCTTGGCGATGCGATACCCCAGCAGCACCGCCAGCACCGCCGCGAACGCCAGCGGCTTGCGCTCGTCCGCCTTGACCAGATAAAAATAGTGCAACACCCCCGCGATCCCCGCCACGTACACCAGCTTATGCAATTGCTTCCAGCGTTTGGCGCCCATTTTTTTGATGATCCCATTGGTGCTTGTCGCCGCCAGCGGGAGCATCACCAGCAAAGCCGTCATTCCGAAAAAAATGAACGGCCGCTTCAGCGAATCCGCCGCCACCGCGCCAATGCTGAACGACTGATACAACCCAAAATAAATAAACAAATGCACGCATCCATAGAAAAATGCGAACAGCCCCAGCAGGCGCCGAAAATTACTCAGAAAATTCCAGCCGGTAATCTTGCGCACTGGCGTCACCGCCAAAGTCAGCATGAGAAAAACCAGGGCCGTCATCCCCGTGGTGCGAATCGCAAATTCCTGAGGGTTCGTCCCCAGCTGATGATTCCACGCGTCCCAGCAAAGCAGCGCTAAGGGAACCAGACCATTAACCAGCACGACGAACTTGGCAAACGCAGCGTCTTTCATGATGCGCTCAAAAATTCGCCCGTAAATCCATCCCCGCATAAAGGGCCGCGACCTGATCGGCATATCCATTGAACATCAGCGTCGGCCGCCGCTCGAAATCGCCGATACGCTGCTCCGTCGCCTGGCTCCAGCGCGGATGGTCCACTTCGGGGTTTACATTGGCGTAAAACCCATATTCGTTTGGCGCATACGCGCTCCAGGTCGTCGGCGGCTCATCCGCCCGCAGATCAATCCTCACAATCGACTTAATCCCCTTGAAACCATATTTCCAAGGCACCACCAGCCTCACCGGCGCCCCGTCCTGCGGCGGCATCTGCTGCCCATACAAACCGCTGGCCAATATCGTCAGCGGATGCAGCGCCTCATCCATCCGTAAACCCTCCACATACGGCCAGGACAAAAGATCCGAAGATTCATTCGGCATTCGATTCGGATCCATCAGCGTTTGAAACGCCACATACTTGGCGCTACTCAACGGCTGAACCCGATCCAGCAATTTCGACAATGAAAACCCGTCCCAGGGAATCACCATGGACCATCCTTCGACGCACCGCATCCGATAAACGCGCTCCTCCGGCGGACTGATCTTCAGCAAATCATCCAAATCAAAAACCCGCGGCTTACTCACCAGCCCCCCCACCTCCACTTGCCAGGGCCGCGTCACAAAACCCGCCGCTGCCGCAGCCACGGATTCTTTATCCGTCGAGAACTCATAAAAATTGTTGTAATGCGTAATGTCGTCAAACGACGTTTTTAGATC
>JBEKPV010000064.1:0-16162 GCA_049520395.1 Tepidisphaeraceae bacterium | reverse complement strand
TAATCCCGTCCGAAGGGTTAGTCGAGTTTGTTCCGACAAGTAGTGGCACGATTTGATACTATGGGGACTGGGCCGAAAACCCGGTCCCCATAGCTTTTTTAATGGGCGGATGAGCCAAACGCAGCCAATCTTGGTGTCCAATCCAAAAGCCTGCCGATTTCAACAAATGGGGCTGGGGCTGCTGTTGCTGTGCGCGACCGCGCTGGCCTATTGGCCGGCGCTGCGGGGCGGAATGATCATGGACGACGCCGAGCATGTGACGGCGCCGGCGCTGCAATCGGTCGCGGGTCTGTGGCGAATTTGGTCGGTCGTCGGCGCGACCCATCAGTATTTTCCGATTCTTCATAGCGCATTTTGGCTCGAACACCGGCTGTGGGGCGATTCGGTGCTCGGGTACCACTTAACGAACGTAATTCTGCACGCCGGGTCGGCCTGTTTGCTGGTCGCCATCATGCGGCGCCTGGCGCTGCCGGGGGCCTGGCTGGCGGGATTCATCTTTGCGCTTCATCCGGTATGCGTCGAATCGGTGGCTTGGATTTCGGAACAAAAAAATACTCTCTCCACATTTCTGGGGCTCGTCTCGGTACAAATTTATCTGCGCTTCGACGAAACGCGGCGGCCGTCGAGTTATGCGATCGCTTTGGCGGCGTTCCTTCTTTCCGTTCTCAGCAAGAACGTGACGGTGACTCTGCCCGCGGTATTGCTGGTGATTTTTTGGTGGAAGCGGGGGCGGCTGGAATGGAAGCGGGATGTGCTGCCGCTGCTGCCGTGGTTTGTGCTGGGCATACTTGCGGTACAGCCGGCGGCGGGGTTGGAGCGGAAAATGTGCGCGGCTTCGCCCGAGCTTTTTTCGCTGTCGCTTGTGCAGCGGGGGCTGGTGGCGGGGCGCGTCTTTTGGTTTTATCTGGCAAAGCTCGCGTGGCCGGCGGATCTGGTCTATATGTATCCGCGCTGGACGGTGAATGCCGGGGTCGGGTGGCAATACGCGTTTCCGCTGGGGGCGCTGGTTTTGCTGGCGGGATTGTGCCTGCTGGCCCGCCGAAATCGAGGTCCGCTGGCCGCGTTTTTGATCTTCGCCGGAACCCTCTTTCCAGTTCTGGGGTTCCTCAACGTCTACTGGTTCGCTCTTTCGTATGTGGGCGACCATCTGCAGTATCTTTCCTGTCTGGCGATCATCGCGCTGTTCGCTTCGGCCGCGGCGTTCCTGGCGGGCAAGCTGCCGCGCGGCATCCGCAGCGCGGCGATTGTGCCCGCGGTGGGTTTATTGGTGACGCTTGGCGCTCTGACCTGGCGACAGAGCGGAATTTATCGCGATCCGGAGACCCTCTACCGCGCGACGCTGGCGCAAAATCCGGCATCCTGGGCCGCGCATTACAATTTGGGGGATGTCCTGAACCAGCAGCCGGGGAGGCAGGCGGAGGTGATCGCCCAATGGGAGGCGACGCTCCGCTATAGGCCCGATTTTCCAGAGGCGCAAAATAATTTGGCCTGTTTGCTGGCATCCGATCCGAATCGGACTCAGGAGGCGATCGAGCATTTTCAGGCGGCGTTGCGGGAGAAGCCGGATTTCGCCGACGCCCATGCCAATCTGGCGGCGCTGCTGAGTAATTTTCCCGATCAGACGCAAGAGGCCACCGAGCAGTTCGAGGCGGCGCTGCGGTACGATCCGGATTCGGCCCAGACGCACAACAATTTTGGGAACATGCTGATGGACATACCGGGCCGGCTGGACGACGCGATCGCCCAGCTCCAGGAGGCTCTGCGGCTGAATCCGGATTATGCGGAGGCGCACTGGAATCTGAGCATTGCCCTATCGAGAATACCGGCGCGGTTGCCGGAGGCGATCTCCCATGTCCAGGCGGCCTTGCGCCTGGAGCCGGATATCCAGGGAGGGCCGCAACTGCTTGCGCATCTGCGGGAATTGCAGCGGGAGCAGGCGGCCGGGAATTCGGCGCCGCCGTCGTAGAAAGACCAGAACGCTTCGATTGGAGTAGTGTGACCGATGGTAGCCGTGAAGCAGGCCTCGAAGAAGGCCGCGAAAAAAAGTGCCAACGAGCGCAGCCCCTGGATCGCGCGGGCGGCGGGGGCCGCGGTAATCATTTTTCTAACCGCGCTGGCCTATTATCCGGCACTTCAGGGAAAATTTGTCTGGGACGACGACTCCTGGACGACCAGCATTTCCTGGCTGGTGCGGGATTTGAACGGGCTGAAATTGATGTGGACCACCACATCGCTGCAACAATATTATCCGCTCACCGGCACGACTTTTTGGATCGATTACCATCTCTGGGGTTTTTGGACGCTGCCGTATCACGTTGAGAGCATCGTTTTGCACATGGGTTCGGCGCTGCTGTTCTGGGCGTTGCTGAGGCGGCTGAAAGTGCCCGGGGCCTGGCTGGCCGGTGCGATTTTCGCGCTGCATCCGGTGATGGTGGAGTCCGTCGCCTGGATCACCGAGCGTAAAAATGTCTTATCCATGGTCCTCTATCTCAGCGCGCTGCTGGCGTATGGGCGGTTCGTTTCGTTCTGGAGCGAAGAGGAGAAGCTTTCGCCGAAGCGCTGGGTAAGTTACGGGTTGGCGTCCGGTTTGTTTTTGGCCGCGCTGCTGGCGAAAACCACGGCGTTTTCGTTCCCAGCGGTGATTTTGCTGATTTGCTGGTGGAAACGCGGACGCATCCGATGGCGCCAGGATGTCGTGCCGACGCTGCCGCTGTTTGTGGTGGCGATTGGTTTTTGCGCCTGGACGGGGTGGCTGGAGAAGAATCATGTCGGGGCAAAAGGGCCGGAATGGGCGATTTCTTTCCCGCAGCGGTGTCTGATCGCCGGTCGGGTGTTCTGGTTTTATATCGGCAAACTGCTGTGGCCGGCGAATCTGAGTTTTGTTTACATTCGGTGGCATCCGAATCCATATTCGTGGCGGCAGTGGCTTTTTCCGATCAGCGCGCTCGGCGTCCTGCTGGCGCTTTGGCTGGCGAGGCGTCGCATCGGCCGCGGTCCGATCGCGGCCGCGTTTTTCTATCTCGGCACGCTCTTCCCATCGCTCGGATTTATGAACGCGTATTTCATGCGCTACTCTTTCGTCTGCGATCACTGGGCTTATCTTTCCAGTCTGAGTCTTATCGCGTCGGCGGCCGTGCTGATGACGCACTTGGCCGCGCATTTTCGCTCGCGAGCCTCGTTGTACGGCATGTCAGCGGTCCTCTTGCCGATCCTGGCGATCCTGACCTGGGAACAATGCGGCATATACAAGGATTTGGAAACGCTTTGGCGCGACACGCTGACCAAAAATCCGACAACCTGGCTGGCGCTGAACAATCTGGGGATTGTTTTGCGCAACGAGAATCGATTGCCCGAGGCGATCCAGTTGTACGAGGAATCGCTGCGCTACGATCCCAACTATGCCGAGACCCACAACAATTTGGGTGTCGCCTTGAAGGCGGAGGGCAAGACCCAGGAGGCGATCGAGCAGTATCTGATTGCGATACGAATCAAGCCGGATTACGCCGATGCATATGATAATTATGGAAACGCGTTGCGCGCCCAGGGTAAGTTGTCCGACGCCGTCGCGCAAATTGAGCAATCGCTGCGGCTTGAGCCTGATTGGGCTGAAGCGCATTACGATTTAGGGATCGCGCTGACGCAGCAGGGCAAGATCGAGGAAGCGGATGATCAGTACCGCCAGGCGCTGGATCTCGATCCCGATTATTTCGAAGCGCGCTGCAATTTCGCGATCAATCTGATGCAATTGGGCAACTTCTCCGCGGCGGTGGAGCAATACAACGAGGCGGTGAGGATTCGGCCCAATTCATCGGCGGCGCATAATGATTTGGCGGTCGCGCTTTCTCACATGGGCCGGCTCCGCGAGGCGATTTCGCAATGGGAGCTGGCGGTCCGAATCAAGCCGAATTACGCGGACGCAGCGCATAGTCTCGCCTGGCTGCTGGCGACACTGGCGCCGGAGGACGGCGGCGATCCGGCGCAGGCGGTGGCCCTGGCGGAGCACGCGTGCGATCTGACCGGGTACCAAAGGCCGGATTATGTCGACACGCTGGCCGCCGCGTATGCGTCGGCGGGGCGATTCGACGACGCCATCGTGACGGCGCAGAAGGCGATCGATCTGGCTCGCTCCGCCGGTGATTCGCAATTCGCGGGGGAAATTCAGTCCCGCTTGGATCTGTATCGCAATGGTGAGCCGGCTCGGCAATTCGTCGCGCGCGGTCCGCAAAATCAATGAAGCAAGCTTCCAAGAATGTCCGAATCACTCGGGAACCGCTGCCGCCGGGGTGGAAGGTGCGTGCGGCGGGCGCCGCGGTCATCATCGTTTTAACCGCCATAGCATATTTCCCGGCGCTACAGGGCAAATTCGTCTGGGACGACGACTCCTGGACCACCGGCATCCCCCAACTGATCGGCAATTTGCACGGCCTGCGAACCATGTGGCTCTCCACCGAATTGCAGCAATATTATCCGCTGGCAGGCACGACATTCTGGATCGACTACCAACTCTGGGGATTCTGGCCGCTGCCCTATCACGTCGAGAACATTCTTCTGCACACCTCGTCGGCGCTGCTCTTTTGGGCTTTGCTTCGGCGTCTGAAAGTGCCGGGCGCTTGGCTGGCCGGCGCTCTGTTTGCCCTCCACCCCGTGATGGTGGAATCGGTGGCGTGGATCACCGAACGCAAGAACGTCTCCTCGATGGTTCTCTATCTCGGTTCGCTGCTGGCGTATGGGCGGTTCAATTCGTTTTGGAGCGAGGGGAAAAACGCCGGGCCAAGGCGATGGGGCGCCTACGCGCTGGCTTTTGTCCTGTTTACCGGGGCGATGTTGTGCAAGACGACCGCCTTTTCGCTGCCGGCGGTGATCTTGCTGATTTACTGGTGGAAACACGGGCGCATTCGGTGGGGCGATATTGGGCCGACGGTGCCGCTATTCGTCGTCGCTATCGGTTTTTGCATAACAACGGCCTGGCTCGAAAAAAACAAGCTTGGAGCCAAGGGGCCGGAATGGGACATTTCGTTTCCGCAGCGGTGCCTGATCGCGGGCAGAGTGGTCTGGTTTTATGCCGGCAAACTCCTCTGGCCGCTCAATCTTTGTTTTCTCTATCCGCGCTGGCAGCTCAACTCCGGTTCGTGGCGGCAATGGGTTTTTCCGATCAGCGCGGTTGGCGTTCTGCTGGCGCTTTGGCTGGCGCGCCGCCGCATCGGGCGCGGGCCGCTGGCGGCGGCGCTATTTTTTGTCGGCACGCTTTTGCCGGTGCTTGGATTCATGAACGCGTATTTCATGAGGTACTCGTTTGTGTGCGATCACTGGACGTACCTTTCGAGTCTGGGCCTCATCGCCCTGGCGGCGGCGGGGGTGACGCGCTTGGCCGGGCGATTGCGCGCCCCGGGATTGCCCTACGGTTTCGCGGCCGTGGTGCTTCCCGCATTCGCTGTCCTGACCTGGCGGCAATGCGGGGTCTACAAAGATTTACAGACGCTCTGGCTCGATACGATCGCGAAAAATCCGGGCGCCTGGCTGGCGCACAATAATTTGGGAGTTGTCTACACGGATCAAGGGAAAATTCCGCAGGCCGTGGCGGAATACGAGGAGACCCTGCGCCTCAATCCCGATTACCCGCAGGCGCACAACAATCTGGGCTGCAGCCTGGCGCAAATGGGAAGATATGAGGAGGCGATCGCGCACTATCAGCACGCTTTGCGCTCGTATCCGGATTTTCCGCAGGCTCATTTTAATTGGGGCACGGCCCTGGAAGCCGAGGGCAGACATGCCGAGGCCATCGCGCAGTTCCAACAGGCATTACAGCTCAAGCCCGATCTGGCCGACGCGCACAACGCCCTGGGTACGATTCTGATGCACCAGGGCAAAATTCAGGAGGCCGCCGCGCATTTCGAGGAGGCGGTGGATATCGAGCCCGATTCAGTGGTGGCGCGCGATAATTTGGCGTTGGCGCTGGCGCGGCAAGGCAAGATCGACGATGCGATCGTCCAGTGGAAGCAGGCGTTACGCATTCAGCCGGGCGACGTCAATGCACATTATAATTGGGGCCTGGCCCTGCAGCAGGCCGGCCGCGATGAAGACGCGATCGAACAATACGAGGAGGCTCTGGCGATCGACCCCGATTTTTTCATCGCGCACTATAACCTCGGCGGGATTCTAATGCGTCTGGGAAGACTTCCGCAGGCAATCGAACATTTTTCCGATGCGGCAAAGATCATGCCCAACTCCGCCGAGGCGCATAATCAACTGGCGCTCGCCCTTTGGCAGGAGGGGCAAGCAGCGCCGGCGATCGCACAGTGGAATCTGGCCGTTCAATTCAAGCCGGACTACCCCGAGGCAGATAACGGTCTGGCATGGCTGCTGGCGACGCTGGCGCCATCGGAGGGCGGCAATCCGGATCGTGCCGTGACCTTGGCGAAGCACGCGTGCGATCTCACCGGAAATCAAGTACCCGGGTATGTCGATACATTGGCGACGGCCTACGCAGCCGACGGCCGCTTCAACGATGCGATCCGCACGGCGCAAAAGGCGATCGCCCTCGCTCAATCCGGCGGGCAGACTCAGCTCGTCAATGAAATTCAGGGGCGGCTGAAACTCTATCAAAATGGGCGCGCCTTCAGCCCCGCCGCCGCGCCGCAAACCCGGCCGCACTAACGTTTGAACGGGCATCGTCGATGGAACCATCAGAGGAAGCATCGCCTTCGCAGCCGGATTATCGCCAGGTGCTGGCGGTCTGCTTCGTGCTGTTTTTTGCCACCTTCGCGCTCTTCAGCCCCGCGATCCATCACGGTTTTTTGGATTACGACGATCCGGGGTATGTCACTCACAATCTGCACGTTCAGCGCGGCTTCACCCCGGAAAGCGTGCGCTGGGCCTTCACCACGGGATACGCCGCCAATTGGCATCCGCTCACCTGGCTCTCCCTGACGCTGGATTGGAATTTGTTCGGCAACGACGCGCGCGGATTTCACGCCACCAACATCTTCTGGCATAGCCTCAGCGCCGTGATGGTTTTTCTGACCTTTCGCAGAATGACCGCCGCGTTCTGGACCAGCGCTCTAGCGGCGGCAATTTTCGCCTGGCATCCGCTGCGCGTCGAATCCGTCACCTGGATTTCCGAGCGCAAGGACGTGCTGAGCGTCTTCTTCGGGCTCCTGTCGCTTTGGGCGTACGCCGGCTATGCGCAAAGACGCCGGGATGGGCGTCATGGAATTGGATATTATTTGTTCACGCTGGTTTCGCTGGCGGTGGGACTTTTGTGCAAACCGACGCTCGTGACGCTGCCGTGTCTTATGCTGGTGCTCGATTTCTGGCCGCTGCGTCGAAACGCCCGGAAATTGAATATCGGCCCGCTGATCCTGGAGAAAATTCCGTTCTTCGCGCTGGCGGCCACATCCAGCGCCGTGACCTACCACGTGCAAAAAGCCGGCGGCGCGATGGTCGAGACCATCCCCCTAACCGCGCGACTCGCCAACGCGGCCATTTCGGTCGTGCGCTACTTGCATAAATTTTTCTGGCCGTTCGATTTGGCGGTCTGCTATCCGTATCCGCACCAGTGGCCGCGGTGGTTTGTTGGGGCCAGCGTGATGGTGATCGTGCTGATCACCGCCCTTGCGCTTTTGCAGCGAAAGCGCCGGCCGTGGATTCTGGTCGGGTGGCTTTGGTATCTGGGCACGCTGGTGCCGGTGGTGGGAATCGTGCAGGTCGGCCTGCAAAGTTTGGCCGATCGATATACGTATCTTCCGCTGCTGGGCGTGGAATTGGCGCTGCTCTGGACGCTGCGCGAAATTCGCTGTCCCATTCGGGCGCCGTGGCTGAAGCCGGCGGTCGCCGGGGCGATTCTCGCCGGCCTGGCGGTTCGGACCTGGGACCAATCGGCCGACTGGGAAACTCCCCGCAAACTTTACGAGCACGCGTTGGCCGTCACCGACGATAACTATCTCGCCGAATGTTTTCTCGGCAGCGTTTATTTTGGCGAGAATGATTTCAAAGAGGCGGGCGTTCATTTTCAGCGGGCGATCGATTTTAAGCCGGACTACGCCGTGGCCCAGTATCGGCTCGGGCTGGTGCTGGATAAGCTCGGCGATCACTCCGCCGCAATGGCGCAATACGATAAGGTTCTGCAATTAAAGTCGGACGATCCGATGGCTCACTACAGCCTCGGCGTCGACCTCCTGGACCGCAACGCCCCCGCCGCCGCGATTTCCGATTTTCAGGTGGCGCTTCAGGAGAAAGACGATTTCAATCGATCCTCGACTTACCTGGCGATGGGCATGGCCTACGCGCGGATGAACCAGCCGCGGCAGGCGATCGATTCCTACCAGCAGGCGATCGCCCTCGATCCGCAAAATGCCGAGGCGCATTACGATTACGCCAATCTGCTGGCGTCGATGGGTCAAAACCCGCAGGCGCTCGCAGAATATGACCAGGCGACGCAGCTGAATCCAACTTTTGCCAAGGCGTATCGCAACCAGGGGAATCTTCTGCGAAAAATGGGCCGACCGGCGGACGCGGCCGACAAATATCGCCGGGCCATCGCCCTCGATCCCAATAGCGCCGATGCGCTTTACGGCCTCGGGCAGGCCCTGGAAGATTTGGGAAACCCCGCCGACGCCGCCGGCTATTACCAGCAAGCCGTTAGCATTTCTCCCGGCCTCGCCGACGCGCAGTACAACCTCGGCGTGCTGCTGCTCAATGGCGGTCATCCGGATTTGGCTCTCCCGCACTTCCAAGCCGCCGCGAATGCGGAACCGAACAATGACGCGGCTTTTCTAGGTCTGGGAATCTCCCAGGGCCAATTGGGAAATCGCGCGGCCGCCGTCCAATCGCTCCAGCGCGCGATTGCGATGAATCCAGGCAACGCCGACGCACACTATTATCTGGGATTAACGCTACATTCGATGGGTCACGACGATCAGGCCATCGACCAGTGGCGCCAGACTTTGAAGATTAATCCGGATTATCCCAACGCGGCGGATCTGATCGCCAAAGCCCAAGCGGAAATGCACGCGCCGGCGGCGACGAACCCATGAAACATCCGTGCGCATAGCCCACGAAGGCGCCCAAGGCTGAAATGACAGGTCAAACAGCCGGTTCGCCGATGTGTTCCCTTCTCTGTCCCCCCATCCTGAGTTTTGCTAATCTCCTTCACGCCTCATAGCGGAAGCAACCATGCCCATCACCGTCCAATGCACCTGCGGCAAACGCTTTGGCGTCGGCGATTTTCTTGCCGGCAAAACCGTCAAATGCACCGCCTGCGGCGAGCCCGTCTTCGTCGCGGCCGCCGGCGGCGCGGCCGGCAAATCCCGCGGAAAATCGCCGGGAAAAGTTCTGAGCAAAGAGCAAGCCCAAATCCAAACACCCGCGATCTATCTCTCCAAGGGCAAAATTGTTTTTCTCTCTATCCTGGCGGGAATCGGACTGCTGGTCTTCATCTTCAAAATCGGCCCCCTCCGCGTGAACAGCCAGTGGCAGGCGATGCAACCCAAAGTCGACGGCGACGTCCGCAGCGTCATCAGCTTCGGCCTGCAGGCCTATGAGTCCCAATCCGGCCTCTACGATCCGAATTTCCAGCACATGGTCCCCGTCGCCAGCGACCACTGCGTCTTCATCTTCGAGCCGTTGTTCTGCTTCACAATGCCCGAAAAAATCGTCTTTCGCGGCAAATCCAACCAGGGCGATTACATGGGCACCTACGACACCCAAACCGGCGAGGTCGAAGCCGATGTCTATTATGGCGGCTATTCCGTGGCCGGATTGATCGATATCGCCAAGCCGACGGGAATGTTCCACATGACCGGAAGAATCTCCAACGGGTTTCCGCAGGCGGAAAGCAATGGTCAGAAGCTGCAAATCATCTATCCTCCGCAGGTACCGCAGCGATAAACCGTCAAGGCGTTACTTCCTCTTGAGAAATCACCAGCGCGAAGCGAACCATCCCGAATAGATGCGCCTTGGTATGCGAGCATGCGGCTATTTCGCCAGCGCACCGCGGATGATTGGACATGGCCAATGATGCGGGTGGTCGAGCGGCTGCGAGCAGGCCCTTCCGCCGTGCGCGATTATCCGAAATAGGAATCGCTCTAGCGATGGCCGGCTTCCGGATTGAAGTCATCCCTCCATTTTTACAGCCGATTGGGGCAGACTGAATCTGAATTTGCTTCCCACGCCGTCGCTGGGGCACAGTTCGATCGTTCCGCGGTGGACCTCGACGACTTCCTTGGCAATGGAGAGTCCCAAGCCCGCGCCGGTGGGGCCGTCCTTTTGGGGTATGCGGAAGAATTTGTCGAAGATGCGTGTCGAGAACTCCTGCGGGATGCCCTGCCCCGTGTCGTGGACGCTGAAGTAGACCGATTTGCCGTTGGCCTCCGCAACCACCGAGACCTTGCCGCCGGGCGGGGTGAATTTCAGCGCATTGGACAGTAAATTCGCCAGGACCAATCCAACCACGCCGGGATCCGCTTCAACCAGCGGCAGCTCGGAAGCGTCCGAGACGCTCAGCTCGATATTTTTTTCGGCGAACGCTTGCCGCACCGATTCCACCGATTGCGAAACGATCTCCGCCGGCGCCACCGGGCGGAACTGAAACACCGCCCGGCCGGATTCGATTCGGCTGATACTCAGCAGATTCTCGATGATTCGATACAGCCGGTCGCTTTCGGCGCGGGCGGCCTTCAGCAGACCCATTTGTTTTTCCGACAGCCTCCCGATTTTCTCATCGGACAACAGCGCGATCGCCATTCGCATGCTCGTCAGCGGCGTGCGCAGTTCGTGCGAAATTGTCGAGACGATCCCGCTCTTGGCCTCATCGGCGGCGTGCAGGCGCGTCACGTCCACCAGAATAAACGCCACCCCAATCTGCGTATTCTGCGGCCCCATCATCGGGACGGCGCGAGGCAGCAAAAATCGCTCGGTCCCGTTATCGAACAACTGAATCGCCGAGCGATATCCCAAATCCTCCGGCGCCTTCAGTCCGTCATGCACCGATTGATACAAAGGCGCGAGCCATTTCAATTTGAAACTTAATGCCGAGACGCTCAAATTCGGCTCGATCCCAAAATGATCGCGCGCGGTGCGGTTGGCGATTTCGATCTTTCCGCCCGGACCCACGATAAAGACCGCATCCGGCAAGCTGTCGATCGCCAATTGGGTCGTTTGCTGCGATCGCATCAGCCGTTCGTGATCGGAGCGGCGAAATTCGCGCAATTGCGCCGCCATCGCGTTAAACGCCTCGGAGAGCAAACCGATCTCATCGCGCGAGCGCACGGGAAGAATCAGATTGAGGTTGCCGTTTTCGATTTCGCGTGCCGATCGGGTCAGCGCCGCCAGGGGGCGCAGGATGGAAGCGCCGGCCGCCCCAAGCACCAGCGCCGCCGCGATGATCCCGGCGGATACCAGCAGCACCAGCGCGCCGCGAACGCCGAGCAATGTCCGTTTGATCCGTCCATCGACGGAAACCATGTTCGACATGTTGGTGCTGGCGATCCACTGCGTGGTTTGTTTCATCTGCCGGTAAAGCGGCAGAAGATTGGCGCGGTAGATCGCCGGCCTTTTGATTTGGTCAGAGGCGTCGAATTGACCATACGCCGATTGGTATTGATCCCACAGGCCGGCCAGCGCGTCGGTGTGATCCAATTCTCCGGGAAGCGTGCAATTATTCAATTGGCGGGAAAGGTTTTGCGCGAAATGCTCCCGCGCCAAATCGGCGTCGATCGGTTCGGCGGGCTGGGTCTGCCAGGCGACGAATTGCGCCCGCGTATTGAGCTGATCGAGCGCTTCATTCATTCCGTCGCAAAAGACGGCGCTGTCGTAATTTTCGCTGAAGATGGTTTCCAGCGCCCGGCTATAGTGGGTCATGACCATGGCGGTCGTGCCGCTGACGAGCAGCAGGATCAGCAGCAGCCCGCCGAATCCGAGCCACAGTTTATGCCGCAGGCTGGTCATCGCTGGCACCGTAGCGTTTCATCCAGCGGCAAAGGGTACTGGAATCGACCCCCAGAATCGACGCCGCGCGCCGAAGTGAGCGTGTGGCCGCCACCACCTGCATCACATGACTCCGCTCGATTTTCTCCAGCGGCACCAGATCCCCGACCGAATACCCCAGGTGCGAATTCAACAGATTCGGCGGCAGATGCTCGATTCCAATCTGCTCCCCCCGGCACAGCAGCGTCGCCCGCTCCACGACATTCCGCAATTCCCGAACATTCCCCGGCCAGGGGTATTTGCCCATCGCGTAGGCGGCGTCGGCGGAAAAACCCTCCACCGCGCGGTGATGTTCCTTCCCGAAAAAGGCCAGATACCGCTCGGCCAGCATCAAGAGGTCCTCGGTTCGATTACGCAGCGGCGGGACCACAATCTCAACCACGTTGAGCACCAGCATCAGGTCCGACCGGAAATGCCCGCCGCGCACGAACGTTTGCAAATCGCCCGACGTGGTGGCGATGACCCGCACATTGGTCGGACGGCTCCGCGATTCATCCATCCGCTCATATTCCTTGTCGTGCAAAAGTCGCAGAAGTTTGGATTGCAATCGCGCGGGGATCTGGGCGACTTCCTCCAGTAGAAGGGTTCCGCCGTCGCAGAAGGCGGCCGCGCCGGCTTTTTCCACGCCGACGTTGTCGTTGGAGGGGGAAACTCCGAATAATTCCGCTTCCAGCGAATCGACCGGCAATTGACACGAGACCGAGGCGAAAGGCCCCGCCGATCGGCCGCTCCACATATGAATGGCTCGCGCCAGACGCCCCTTGCCGGTTCCCGGCTCGCCCCGGATCAGAATCGGCGCCTGCGATCCTGCCACCTGCCGCGCCACTTCAATCGCCTGCTGCATGATGGGCGAATTGGTGGGCAAGTCCGCCTCGGCATCCATGGCGCCCAGCGCCGCCTGCAGCGTTTCGATCCGCCGCTCCATCCGCCGATTTTCCGCCACTTTCCGCGTGACCAGCTGCACCTGCGCCGGCTCAAACGGCTTGGGCAGATAATCCGTCGCCCCGCGCTTCATCGCCTCAACGGCCGTTTCAATCGACGCATAGGCCGTAATGACGATCACTTTCGCCCAGGGATTTTCGGATCGAAGCCTGGGGAGGAAATCCAGGCCGTTATCCATCCCCAGGCGAATATCCAGAAACACCAGGTCGAAGACCTGCTTGCTGATTTCGTCCACCGCGTCCTCGAGATTTCCGCACCCGACGACCTTATGCCCCTCCGCCTCCAGGCACATTCCCAGTGTGAAGCGAATATTCGCCTCATCATCCACGACAAGGATGCGAAGCGGGGGAATCTGTGCGGGCATTTCATTCATATGGAAATCGAATCGCCAAGTTGATTGCATGATCCATGCCAACGTGAAGCCGAAGCGCACGATACTCTCGCATCGCTTGATCTTCCGCGACTGCTGCAAATTGCGGCCACTTTGAAGCGGGAACTTTTCATCGGGAGCGTCATGCAACATCTGCCACGAAAACAGGCAACCCCCGATTATAGGATCATCTCCTGCCCATAATCGCCCCGCGACTGCGCTGCGCGAAAGTTCTCATGAAAAACCGATGGCTGTTGGCGATTTGCATCACCACGTCATTTCGCTGCGCACGGAAAGATCAATGACGGATTAAACTTTCATCGCCGCCAATTATCCGCGTGAAATCGAGTGAATTCGCTCGCGCTGGCGACGCGCCGCCCGCCGATCGACCGCGTTCATCGATGATTCATCCGGAGCCTTGCCCGCCGACGTTTAACGCGCGCGCGATTCGATTATTCCGCGCCGCGCTGCTCGGGTCCAATCGCCTCGCGCCGCGGCCCGCTGAAAAAATGCGCCGCGCGAATCGCGTCGACTCCGTTTTCTGCGCGCAAACCGCGCGGCCTTCTCAATCCCGATTCTTCCTCGTCCGTCGCGTCCACTGGCACTTTATTTGTTTAAGGCATCGCTGAATGACAGCGCGGCGAAATTCGCCTGGCGCTGAAATCGTGGTGACGGGTGGCCGAGCGTTCGGCCCCGGTCTTTCAATTCCAGTCAGACGCGTACGCAAGGAGCATGTCTATGAGAAGGAAAGGTCTAACTCTTAAACCGGAAAAACTCCGCATGGCGGATAAGTTCGTGCGCCTGCGCCAGCGCCTGAAGGATTCCGAGTGGCGCCGCTACTTCAAAACAATCCTGATCGGCAAGGCCTTGGGCATCTGCCTCATGCTGGTCGCCATTGTCGTTTTGCCGGCGCTGCTCAGGGCGATGACCGGCTCGTCCGCCTACGGGCAGACCGCTTCCACAGCGCCGACCCCGGCCATGATCGTCGATCTGGGCGACATGACCAAGAACCCCACCATCAACCCCATCAACACGGCCTGGACACTGGTCGCCGCGTTCCTGGTCTTCTGCATGCAAGCCGGCTTCACCATGCTTGAAGCGGGCTTCTGCCGATCGCGCGAAACCGTCAACGTGCTGGTGGAATGTATTTTCGACACCTGCCTTTGCGGCTTCCTCTATTACACCTGGGGATACGCCTTTATGTTCGGCCAGGGAAATGGAATCATCGGCTGGCACGATCCCAACGACACGCCCGGCGGACCCGTCCATAGCTGGTTCTTCCTACAAAACATCACCGCCACGACCTTGTACGCCGGCACCGGCGTCCCCGTCCTGGCGCACTGGGTGTTCCAGTTCGCGTTCGCGGACTGCGCCTCCACCATCTGCTCCGGCACCATGATCGGACGCACCGATTTCATCGGCGATATCATCTACTCCGTCTGCGTCTCGGGCTTCATCTATCCCATCATCGGCCACTGGGCCTGGGGACCCGATGGCTTCCTGGCCAACATGGGCCAAAGCGCAACGCCCAACGCCTTTACCCACTTCCTGCCCAATTTTGGAATGAACTTCCACGATTTCGCGGGTTCAACCGTCGTCCACTCCATCGGCGGCTGGATCGCCCTCGCCGGCGGAATCATGCTTGGGCCGAGAATCGGCCGAAAGTTCAAACGCGACGGCGGCGCTCCCATGCTCCCCCACGATCTCACCGTCGGCGTCATCGGCGGGTTCCTGCTCTGGTTCGGATGGTATGGCTTCAATCCCGGCTCCTCCCTCTCCGCCATGGATTACGGCGGAATCGGGCGCATCTCCGCCAATACCACCCTCGCGGCGTGCACCGGCGGCCTGGCGGCGGAATTCTTCCTCTACATGCGAATCAAAAAATGGGATTGCGCCATCATCACCAATGGATTCCTCGCGGGCCTCGTGGCCATCACATGCCCCTGCTATTGGGTGAGCCCAACAGGGGCGTGTGCACTGGGCGCCGTCGCCGGAGTCCTCGTCGTTCTCGGTATCGATCTGCTCGAATACCTGCGAATTGACGATCCCATCGGCGCCTGGCCCGTGCATGCCCTCAATGGAATGTGGGGAACGCTCTCGCTCGGACTGTTCGCCTGCGGCCAGTATTCCGCCGCCGGCAGCAATCCCGCGGGGATTCCCGATACCGTCAACACCGCCAGCCCGCTCTACAACGTCCCGTTGACCGGCCTTTTCTACGGCGGCGGCTGGAAAGTCTTCGAAGCGCAATGCATCGGCGTCCTCTGCATCCATGGCGCGACCTTCGCGGTAGCCATGCTTGTCTTCGCCGTGCTCAACATGTTCAACAGGCTCCGTATCTCCGCCGAGGGCGAACTCGAAGGACTCGACCTTCACGAACATGGCGCGCCCGCTTATCCCGAGTACGTCATCTCCTCCCTGGCGGCGCCGCGAGGCTATACCAAGGATCTCGTCGGCCATTGGCCTCCGTCTCCAGTTGACGGCGAAACCGAACCTGAACTGGTCGGCGCCAAGAAGTGACGCCCGTTTTTCCACGATCCCCCCGTTTGATGGGTGGGGCGGAACTGATCATCCGCCCCGCCCGTCAAATTTATTAAAACATTTTGGAGTGAACACCCATGAAAATGATCGTCGCCATTATTCGTCCCGAGAAGCTTGAGGAAGTCCAGGAAGCCCTCGACGCCCAGGAAGTTCATCTGATGACCGCCTCCGACGTTCGCGGCTGCGGAAGCCAGCGCGGATACAACGAATCCTTCCGCGGCAACAAGGGCGTCATTCGCCTGCTGACCAAAGTCAAACTGGAAATTGCCGTCAACGAAAATTACGTCGACAAAGCCGTCAGCGCCATCCTCAAAGCCGCCCACTCCGGAA
>JBEKPV010000063.1:0-16567 GCA_049520395.1 Tepidisphaeraceae bacterium | reverse complement strand
CTGGTCTCGGGAAGTTCTGCGACGGCGCGTTCGGCACGTCGCTTGAGGACGCCGTACTTGATGGCTCGGCCGATAGGCTTAAAGACGTTCCTCACAACGCAAAGGCTCCGCTTGAGTCACCGGCGGAAGTGACGCGCCCAGTTGGCTTGGTAGAATATGCCGGTGCTGACAGTTCGTCCAGAATACACGCAGAAACCCGGGCGTAACTCTTTGATTCATCGGCTGTAATGGGGGCCCGCATCGAATGAGAGTGGTGCATGTTATACCGTCGCTGGATCCCGCAACGGGAGGGCCGCCGGTGGTGGCGGCGCGCCTGGCGGCGGCCGAGGCGGCGCTGGGATGCCAGACGAGCATCGTCAGCTACCGATTTCCGGATGCTCAGAGCAATGTCGAAACGGACTTGAGGACGATTCCCAATATTTCGCAGGTTCGGCTGGATTATTTGCCGCCGCTGACGCGTCAGGAGCGATTTCTGGCTTTGGACGCGCGGAAGCGGCTGGAGCCGCTGCTGGGAGAGGCGGACGCGATTCATCTGCATGGGGTCTGGGACCCAATTATTTACGCCGCGGCCTCGGTGGCCGGACGACTGGGGAAGGGTTATGCGCTGACCGTGCACGGGATGCTTGATCCCTGGTCGATGGCGCAAAAGGGTTGGAAGAAAAAGATAGCGCTGGCGCTGGGATACCGTGGGATGCTGGATCGGGCGGCGTTTTTGCATTTTCTGAATTCGGATGAACAGGCGCTGGTGAAGGATCTGCATTTGAAATCCAAGTCGGAAGTGGTTCCGAACGGGATTTTTATGGAGGAATTGGACCCGCTGCCGGCGGAGGGGACGTTTCGCGCCTCGCGGCCGTGGCTGGGCGATAAGCCGATGGTGTTGTTCCTTTCGCGGCTGCATTACAAGAAGGGTCTGGATTATTTGGCGGACGCGTTTGCGGTGGTTGCGGGGAAATTTCCGGAAGCTCAGTTGGTGGTGGCGGGGCCGGATGCGGGCGCGAAAGAGAGTTTTGAATCGCAGATCCGTCAACTGAAGATTGAACCCCGGGTGCATTTGATCGGGCCGATTTACGGGCCGGAGAAATTGGCGGCGCTGGTGGATTGCGACTGTTTTTGCCTGCCGAGCCGGCAGGAGGGATTCAGTTTGGCGGTGACGGAGGCGCTGGCTTGCCGGGCGCCGGTGGTGATATCGACGAACTGCCATTTTCCGGAGGTGCGCGAGGCGGGCGCCGGGGTGGTGACGGAATTGGACGCCAGGGAGATCGGGGAGGGGATAAATTCGATCCTGGGGAACTCGGAGCTTGCGCTGCGCATGGGTGAGGCTGGGCGTGAGCTGGTGACCAGCCGATTCACCTGGCCCAAGGTTGGCGGGCGCATGATCGAGGCCTATCGGAGACATATTGCGGGGGCTCACTGATTTGAGGTGATTTCGTCGGGGCTTTCCAAATGCGGGCGCGATTGCCCGAGTTCGGATCCGCCGGTGAGTCCGGCGAGGACGGGCTCAGACCCGCGGAATTTCAACACCATGCCGGGTTTTAAGGCATCCTGATCCAGAGCGTAGACGGCGCCGACCATGCGGTCGATTTTTCCTTCGTGGTCGAGATACATCTTGCCGCGCGTATGGAGTCTGCGGAATGAGCCGTCGCTGGAAATGACGCGATGGGAAATTTCGTAGGATCTGGAGATGAGGCCATTCTGGACGCTGGCGAGGCGGAAGAAATCGCGGTCCTCGGGATGGATATAGGCGAAGAACCCCTCGAAGGTGGAGGCGAAGTCGTAGTCGTTGCGGCCGTAGAGGGCGGGGAGATTGGCGGACCACCAGAAGGTGCCGGCCTTGACGTCGGCATCCCAGCAGCCGACGCCGGAGGATTCGAGGGCGAAACCGAGCCGCAATTCGCTCTGGAGTAACTTTCTTTCGGCGCGTTCGCGGGCGGCGTGTAAGGAACTGATGATGACAGCGACAGTGATGAAGGTGAAGACGCGCGCGATGTCATCGGGATTTTGTATGCGAACGGATCCCTGGGGAGGAATAAAAAGCATGGAGGCCGCGGCGACGGAGAGGACGATGGCGAACAAGGCGGGCCCGAATCCGGCGCGCCACGCGGCGATGGCGACGGCGATCAGATAAAAGCCGAAAAATCCGTGGGTTCGAAAGCGGTGATCGTAATGTGCGATCGTCATCGCCGCGGCGGATGCGACTACGACTGCCGCGACGGCAAAAAGATAGTCGACGGTCTTTTTTTGCAACGAAGTTCGGCCCATTTCAATCACTCATGGCCCAAAATTGGATTGCGGCACCGCATTTTCCGCTGCGTCCACGGCATACACCCCCAAGCAATGTCATATCGGCGCTTTTTGTAACGCCGGTATTCACTTTTTAGTGCGTTTTCCGCAGGAACTGTGAAACTAATGCTTCGGAAATCCATCAAATTTCAATAATTTTAGAATCATCCGGGTGAAGATGCAATGAAACCTTAACAATTGGGGGGTGATAAAACGGGCGGTTTAGTCGCGCAATTGGCGTGGTTTGAGGAATGTTGCGGCGGGCCCGATGACGACCTGATCAGCGGGGACGTCTTTGACCACGGTGGCGCGGGCTCCTACGACGGCTCGATCGCCGATGGTTACGCCCGGCCCGATAAAGGCGTCGGCGGCGATCCAAGCTTCCTCGCCGACGACGATGGGGGGCTTAATCAGGGGGAAATGGCGGGTGGTGTAATCGTGGGTGCCGGCGCACAAATGAGCGTATTGGCTGATGATCGCGCCGCGGCGGATGGTGATGGTTCCCAGGGAGTAGAGGATGGCGTAATCGCCGATAATCACGTCGTCGCCGATATCGAGGTTCCAGGGGATTTCGACCATGGCCGTGGGGCGAATGCGGACCCTTTTGCCCAACTTGGCGCCGAACCAGACGAGGACCATGCGCCTCCAGCCGTACCAGTTGTGGAAGGAGGGGCGAAAGAGGACGATCCGGGTGAACATCCAGAGGGCTCGTTTGAGGTTTTCCATCTTTCTCCAGGGGCTGGGTTGTATTCTGGCTCTGTTGCCGAGGGGCTCGGCGGTTGCGACCTCCGGGCCGATGGCGAGCTTTGGGGGAGCGGGGGTTACGGGCACCAAAGGGGTTCGAGGAGGGGCCGGGGTTGAAATGGTGGGAACGCCGACGCCCGAGGGAGGGGTCCGACCGATGGGGGAGGATTCGATGAGGGGGCCGGCTCGCTCGGCGGCGGCGGCTTCGATGCCCTTGAGGAATTCCGGCTCGGGGATCAAGGTTGAGAGGGCTGCCAGGGGGAGCTCGGCGGTTCCTTCGCGCAGGGCTAAACCGACGACGCCGATGGGGTCCCTTCCTTCGGTGCGGACTAATTCGTTGTATTTGGCGCGGATGAAAAGTTCGTAGGTGCTGATCATGAGGCAGAGGGTCAAACCCGGGCGGCGGTCGAGGATGCCGCCGCGAATGAAATACATATAGACAAACCGGAGCATCCATGGGACGGGAAGTTTTGGTGCGAGGCGGTATTTGACGTATCGCCTTCGGGCGACGCGGTCGTTCCAAAAATCCTTCCAGCCGGGCCAGTGTTGGCGCTGACGAAAGATTTCACGGGCCTCGAGGGTTGAATAGCGATTGTGCTTGGCGATGAAATGTTCGAGGCCGCGGCGGTCTTCGTGGCGGATAAGGTTTTTGAGATAGGTGGTGCGGCCGTGGACGATCATGTGTTCGTGGACTTCGCGTTCCTCGTAATGGGCGAGGCCACGTTTGAACAATCGGAGATTCCAGGAAGGGAAGAAGGCGGAATGCCAGATTTCGCGGCCCATGAAGATGGTGACGCGATTGATGTAATAGCCGGTGCAGGGGACATTCTGGGCGGGGCGGGAGGTGATGTTAAGAACCTCATCCTTCAATCCGGCGGTGACGCTTTCGTCGGCGTCGAGAATGAGGACCCAGGGGGATTCAAAGGGGAGATTGTCGAGGGCCCAATTTTTTTGACGGGCGTAGCCTTGCCATTCTTTGGAGACGAAGGAGGCTCCGAAGGAGAGGGCGATTTCGCGGGTTCGGTCGGTGGAGCCGCTGTCGACAACGAAGATGCGGTTGACCCAACCCTTCACGCTGGCCAGGGTATGTGGCAGATTGAGTTCTTCGTTGTGGGTTTGAATGAGGACATCGACCATTCATGAGCCTCGGGGTGGATAGGTGCCCCATCGCCTCGCCGAGGCGGGGTCCGCCGCATAAGATGTCGGCATTTATACAGTGGAACTTCGATGGTTGGTAAGAGGGTTGAGGAAATGAGGATGGCCTGATCGCCGATGAGCACCGTGCGGCCGCTGCGAATCCTGCATTTGACTGCCGCCAGCGACGCCGGCGGGGTGAGCCGATACCTGCATGATTTGTGCGGAGCGATGCACGGGGCGGGGCATGAGGTCGCGATCGCGGGTGAGCGCGGTGCGTGGCACGATTTGTTCCAGAACGCCGAGTGGCCGTGGATCGATGCGCCGCTGGGGAGCGGGGTGATCCAATTGCCACGGGCGGTAAAAATTCTTCGGAAATATGTCGCGGAGCATCCGGTCGATCTTATTCACGCGCATTATCGCAAGGCAACCCTGGCGGGACGGCGATTGCAGAAGACAACGGGAGTTCCGCTGCTATACACGTTACATCTTTCGCACATTCCGCTGGGGGGGCCCTGGGGATGGTTGAGCGATTTTGGGGACCATGCGCATGTGGCGTCGGCGGATGCGAAACAGTGGATGATTGAAAGGGCCGGAGTGGCGGCGGATCGGATTACGGTCATTCCGCACGGCATCGAGCCGAGCAAGTTTCCGCGGCGCGATGCCGAGGTCCGCCGGGCGGCGCGAATGCAGTTGGGTTTGAATGAAGGGGACCGGGTGGGGCTTTATGTCGGTCGATTGGAGGACCCGAAGAATGAAGGGTGGTTGCTCGATTTGGCTGAGAAGTCGCGGAATTCGATGGTGAATCTGCGGATTTTGCTTGCGGGGGATGGGCCGAATGAATCGAGCCTGAGGGAACGGATCGAGCGGGAGGGGCTGGGGAAGCGCGTGACGCTGCTGGGGCGGCGCGATCCGCTTGCGCTGTATCAGGCGGCCGATGCGCTGCTGCTGCCGTCGGAAAGGGAGGGGTTTTCGCTGGCTTGTGCGGAAGCGATGTGCACGGGGTTGCCGGTTTTGCGCACGAATACGAGTGGAACGAAGGAACTCATTGTGGAAGGCGTTACGGGGCGATCGACACCGATCGAGCATGATGCATTTGTCGCGGGGGCGATTGCGTTTTTGTCGGATGAGGCGTCGCTGGCTCGGATGGGAGAGGCGGCGGCGGAACATGTGCGCGAACATTTCACGTTCGATCGACAGGTGGAACAGACGGTGGCGCTGTATCGCCGATTGATAAACGCTAATGCAACGGTTGTTTAATCCGGGGACGCCAGTAGAGTAGCGAGGGACATGGGAAATCTGACGAATTGGAAAAATCTTCACGGCGGCGCGTTTGCGAATGAGTCGGTGCTGGTGACGGGGGGAGCCGGATTTATCGGCTCGCATCTGGCGACGGCGCTGAATGAGCTGGGGGCGAAAGTGACGGTGCTGGACGATCTGTCCGGCGGGGGAAATCCGTCGGCGCTGCCGGGGGGGGTGCAGTTCGTCAAAGGGTCGATCCTGGATCTGGCGCTGTTGCAAAAAAGCGTGGATGGGCGGAAGTTTATATTTCATCAGGCGGCGCTGGGATCGGTGCCGCGGAGTATCGAACAGCCGCGGCTTTACCATGATGTGAATTCGGTTGGGACGCTGAATGTTTTGGAGGCGGGGCGGACGGCGGGGGTTAAGCGGGTGATGTTCGCGGCGAGCAGCAGCGCTTATGGGGATAGCCCGACGTTGCCGAAGGTTGAGAGCATGCCGCCGGCGCCGCGGAGTCCGTATGCGGCGACCAAGGCGGCGGGTGAGGCGCTACTGGCGGCGTATAGCGCGAGTTACACGTTGGACACGGCTAGTCTGCGCTATTTCAACATTTTTGGGCCGCGGCAGAGCGCGGACAATGCATACGCGGCGGTGATCGCGGCGTTTGCCAAATCTTTGCTGGGGGGGAAACGCCCCACCATCTTTGGCGACGGGGAGCAATCGCGCGATTTTACGTTCGTCGATAATGTGGTGCAGGCGAATCTTCTGGCGGCGAAATCGCCAAAGGCGATCGGCGGTGCGGTCATTAACGTCGCCTGCGGCGGACGGATTAGCGTTAATGAACTCGCGAAACAGATGGCGGCCTGGCTGAAGCGGCCTGATCTGACGCCGATTCACGCGCCGGAGAGAGCCGGGGATGTGAAACATTCGCTGGCGGATTTGACGGTGGCGAAGGAGATTCTTGGATATCAGCCGATTGTGGATTTCTCGCCGGGGCTGGATGTGACGATGCAGTGGTACAAGACGGCGTTTTGATCGCGGTCTCTACGTCGGAGAAGGTTGGGTCGTGAGATTTTGCGAAGGCGCGGTTGTCTGCGGGTGGGCCGGGGGGATGGTGCGTTTTCGAGATCCCATGCGCATTCCCCACATTAATCCGAGCGCGGCGAAAAGGGCGATTACCAGAATTCTTGGGGGGCCTGGGAACTGTCGTTGTGGTTGGTAGGGTGGGCTCATGCTGATCGATCAGGCCGGGATGATGTGATCCCGGCGGCCTTGAATGGTTCGCATTGCGCCGCGCGTGTCAATGATCAGTTTTGTGTTTTGCGCGACCATCTGCCAATCGTAGGCGGAGTGACTGGTGGATATCACGGCGCAATCGTAGGTTTTGAGCGATTGAGGGGTGAGGGGGACGCTGGTCATTTTTAAGTCGTAGTTGCGCATTTTGTGGGTGGCGGGGACGTGGGGGTCGTTGTAATCGACTTGGGCGCCGAGGGAGGAGAGTTTTTCGATCAATTCGAAACTGGGGCTTTCGCGGACGTCGTCGACGTCGGGTTTGTAGGCGAGGCCGAGAATGAGAATTTTTGCACCTCTGACGGTTTGGCCGCGCTGGTTGAGTGCATGGACGGTTCTTTCCACGACGTAGTCGGGCATGGCGTGATTCACCTGGCCGGCGAGTTCGATGAACTTGGTGGGCATGCCGACTTCGCGGGCTTTCCAGGATAGGTAGAAGGGGTCGATGGGGATGCAGTGGCCGCCGAGGCCGGGGCCGGGGTAGAAGGGTTGGAAGCCGAAAGGTTTGGTGGCGGCGGCGGCGATGACCTGCCAGACGTCGATGTTCATGGCGGTGAGGACCATTTTCATTTCGTTTACCAGGGCGATGTTGACGGCGCGGTAAATGTTTTCCAGAAGTTTGGCGGCTTCGGCGATTTCGGCGGAGGCGACGGGGATGACTTTTTGGATGGCCTGGCGATAGAGAGTGACGGCGATCTCGGCGGAGGCGGGGTCGATGCCGCCGACTAGTTTGGGGATGGTTTGCGTGGAGAAATCTTTTCGGCCGGGGTCTTCGCGTTCGGGGGAGAAGGCGAGGAAGAAATCTTTTCCGCAGCGTAAGCCGGCGGACTGCAGGCGCGGGAGGACGATTTGGCGCGTGGTGCCCGGGTAGGTTGTCGATTCGAGGACGATCAATTGGCCGGGCCGCAAGGCGGCGGCGATGTCGTCGGTGGTTCGCTCAATAAAACTGAGATCGGGGTCGAGATGTTTTCCGAGCGGGGTGGGGACGCAGATCAGAATTGCATCGGGCTCCTTCAATCTGGAGAAATCGGCGGTGGCGGAGAATCGGCCGGCGGCGAGCATGTCCTGGATCAGAGTGGCGCCGAGATGTTTTAGATAATTTTCGCCGTGCTCGAGGGCGGTGATTTTTTTGGGGTCGATGTCGAAGCCGAGGACGGGGAATCCGGCTCGGTGGAACGCGGCCAGGAGCGGGAGGCCGACGTAACCGAGGCCGACGACGCCGATGAGGGCGGTTTTGCTGGTGATCTTTTCCGGCAGTTGCATGGGCTGAATCATACCTTGGCGGGCTGGCGGGCGCGGCTTTTTGATGTTGCAGCTTCGGCCAGCAGTTCCGCATAGATTTCGAGGAAGCGATCGGTCTTGCTGTTCCAATCGTAGAGATTTCCGGTGACGCGGGCTCGGCCGGCCTGGCCCATTTGGCGGCGCCGATCGGGCGACGTGGCGAGGCGAATCATCGCGTCGGCGAGGCCTTGCACGAATTTTTCCCTGGAATCGGGTTTGACGCGGATTCCGGTTTCATCGGTGATGTGCTGGGATGGGCCGCCCCAATCGGCGGCGATGACGGGCAATCCGGCGGCCATGGCTTCGAGGATCACGATCCCCCCTACTTCGTGCAGGCTGGGGAGGACGAGGCAATCGGAGGCGCGAAGCCGCCGGGCTCCGTCGTGGGCGGAAACCCATCCGACGAAGGTGACGCGATCGGTCAAATTGAGGGCGCGCGATTGTTCTTCCAATTTTACGCGGATTTCGCCGTCGCCGAGGATGTCCAGGTGAGACGTGGCGTCCTGATCGGCGACGATGGCGAAGGCATCGAGGAGAAATCGGACGCCCTTCCATTCCGCCAGGCGGCCGAGATAGACGAACCGGACGTCCTGGTCGGTGCGGGGCGGGGAATCGCCGGGGTCGGCCCATATGGTTAGATCAACTCCCACGTCGGGGATGTAGTAAATCTTTCCACGCGCGCCGCGGGGGAGCGCGGCTTGTGCTTGCTGGTTGGCGGCGATCAAACCGGCGGCGCGGCGCTTTCCGGGCCAAAGCTTGCTCAAGAATTGCGACAGCGCGCGCCCGGCCGTTTCCACGAAACGTTCGGCGGGCGTCTCCATAAATGCGAAGGCGGGCGGAAATTTCATCCCCCCCGCCAGCGGTCCGATGACGACGGGAACGCCCAGGCCGTACATTAGGCTGACCTGTTTGGGGGCGACGGGATTGATTTCGTGGACGATCTGAATGCCCTGCTCGGCGATGAGTTTGCGGACGATTTTTTTTTGCAAGCGCTGGTTGTGGATGTGGCGAAGGATGGTGAACGTTTGGGCGTCGATTTTGCCGGGCAGGAAGGAGCCCAGACGCCAGAGGAGACGGTCGATCGCAGTCTCGGGGGCAAAATGGAGGCGATCGCGGTCGTCGGGGAAGGCGGCGAGGAGTTCGGGGGCGGTTCGGCCGTGGGCGACGAGGTGTACATCGATATTGCGGGCGCGAAGATGTTTGAAGAGGAGCCAGGGCAAGCTGGCCTCGCCGCCGAATTTCAGCGATGCATTCTGGGCGACGAGACAGATTTTCATTCTGCTAAGAATATGACGGTCCTAATGGCTGTTGCAAATTGGGCGGCGGCGCATAGAGTGATTCGCATGTCGCTAACGCCAATTTTGGCTGAGTTTTCGTCGCCGCTGGCGGGGTGGCTGCCGGTGGTGGTGCTGGTGGTGGTGGGGATCGGGTTTGCGGTGGTGAATATCGCGGCGTCGATCATTATCGGGCCGCATCGAACGGGGCCGGCGAAGGAAACCACGTACGAAAGCGGCATGATGCCAATTGGGGACGCCCATAGCCGATTCAACGTGCGATTCTACATCGTGGCGATGATCTTCCTGGTTTTCGACGTGGAAATCATCTTTTTCTATCCCTGGGCGGCGATCTTCGCCAAACACGTGAGGGATACAACGCACAAGGGCGGGCTCATTCTGCTGGCGGAAATGGGGCTGTTCGTGGTGATCCTGCTGGTGGCTTATTTCTACGCCTGGGGTAAGGGCGTTTTTCGGTGGGATTAAATCCCCTGCGGATGACCCATCGACACGCACAGGGCGGGCAAACCGTTGGCTTTTGTCTACTGTTTCGCACTATAATTTACGTGGTTTAGCCGATGGAGTGATTGCATGGATACGCAAACGCTGCCGGACAATGTATTGACGACGCAGCTGAAGAAGGTTGTGAATTGGGCGCGGCGGAGTTCGCTGTGGCCGATGCCGTTCGCGACGGCTTGCTGCGGAATTGAATTGATGGCGACGGCGTCGAGCCGGTTCGATCTGGCGCGGTTTGGGGCGGAGGCGATGCGATTCAGCCCGCGGCAAAGCGATCTGCTGATCGTGGCGGGTCGGGTGACGATCAAGATGATGCCGGTGCTGCAGCATATTTATCAGCAGATGACGGAGCCGAAATGGGTGATTTCGATGGGGGCGTGCGCGAGCACGGGCGGAGTGTTTGATGTGTACGCGACGATTCAGGGGATCGATCAGTTCATGCCGGTGGATGTGTATGTTCCGGGTTGCCCGCCGCGGCCGGAGACGCTGATCGAGGGAATCATGGCGATTCAGAGGATCATCGACGAAGACGGGCTGCCGCCGGCGGGGAAGCGGCGGCCGTTGCAACTGGCGGTGGAGCCGAGTTATTCTCCGGCGGCGCAGCCACTGGGGATTCCTGTGACCGTGGGCGGGAAAGTCCTGTAGGAATGACGAAATTCGAATGACGAATGACGAATCAATGTTCAACTGCCCGAATAACTGAAGTCGATTCCATTGAGCCTTGAGTCATTGGAATTTGATTCGTCATTCGTCATTCGTCATTCGAATTTCTTAATTCTGTCGCGTAAGCGGCGTCGCGGGCGTAGCTCAATGGCAGAGCACCTGCCTTCCAAGCAGGATGTTGACGGTTCGAGTCCGTTCGCCCGCTTTTTTCCCCACATCAATTGAGAAGGTCGTTCAGCTGATCATTGTTTTGCTGCGAATCGGAATCGCCGAACGTGGCGACGGGGACGAAGCTGAAGGCCGGGCCGAGTGAGTCCGAGGCGCCGGTATCGGCCGCGAAGGCGAATGCGGGGCTGATTGTCGATGGAGCGGCCGGGGCAGCGGCTACGGCGGCGCCGGCGGCGGCGATTTCGGCGCTGGTGGGCGGGCCGAGATTGGCCACGACGCTGGCGTTGCGATGTTCCTGCTGAAGGAGGAGGACCGCGCCCAGGGCGGCGCCGTTGAACAAGAATCGCCGCGTGGAGGGGATGCCAATCACGGAGAAGCTGTCGCTGACGGCGGAAGTCAGATTGGGGCTGGTGGCTAAAAGCGTGTAAGAGCCGGCCTGGCTGAATACCAGATCGCTGAAGGTGGCCTGGCCACCCACGGCGTTAAGAGAGCTGGCTCCGGAAAGCTCGCCGGGGCCGGATTGGATGGTAATGGTCACGGGGGCGTTGCTGTTGCTGACGACGTTGCCGAATTGGTCTTCCATGCCGACGACGACGGCGGGAGTGACGGGGCCGAACTGCCAGGCGTCGCTGGGCTGAACGTTGAAGCCAAGCTGGGACGGTTGGGCGGCGCTGACGACGAACGAACTGGATGTGGCGGAGACCAACCCGGTTTGGGTGGCCTGCAGTTCATAGGTTCCGGCTTGATCGATCGATAGGTCGGTGAAGGTCGCGACGCCGCCGGCGGCGGCGACGGTGGTTGTTCCCAGGAGCGTTGGAGTTCCGGAAGGACTCAGGACGCTGATGGAGAGGGTCACCGAGCCGGAGAGGGTGTTGCCGTCGCCATTGGTTTCATCGACGGTGATCGAGGGGGAAATGGCCTGGCCGGCGACGCTGTTGGTTGGACCCTGGACGAAGGCAAGATCGGCGACGGAACTGGAATCGAATATTGAGGTTGAAACGGTACCGGGGAATTGCGTGAGGAGGTAGTCGGCAAGCGCCAAAGTATTGGGAAGACCGAAGCCGGAGTTCCCGTTGGTGGGAATGGTTTTGAAATCCGGGAAGGGAGCGGTTCCGATGGGATAGGTTGGAGCGGTGCCGCCGTAGTTGTCAAAGAAATAGCCCGGGGAGGTCTCGCCGGCGGTTACGAGGTTGTCGATCAAATCACCACTGTAGATGGAACCATTGCCGTCGGCGATGAGTCCCTGATCCCAAATAGCGACCAAACCGGCCCAAGCCGGGCAGGCGAAGCTGGTGCCGCCGACGACCTGCCAGCCGCTAACGTCGCCATCGGGCGTGGAATCGTAAATCCAAACGCCAGTGGTGGGATCGGCGTTGAGTGCGACGAAGGGGACGTTATAAGGAACGGTGTAGATGCTGTCCGATCCGCCGCCGCTGGAGCCATAGGCGTTGTTCCAGTATCCGATATCCTGAACGGTCCCATCGAGGGCGAAGCTCACGGTGAGGCCGCCAACCGAGAGCACGTTGTCCGACGCCGAAGGGTATTGCAAGGTTCCATCATCGCCGGAAGAGGCGAGGAAGGTAACGCCGCCCTGTGCGCCGTTGGAATCCTCATGGCCGTCGGGGGTGGTGAAATACCCGTCGTAAATATACGGCGCGTCCGTGGGGAAGTTGGTGGTATTGACGTCGGCCCCCCAGCTCATGGAGACGGCGACAACGCCCTTTTGATCCGCGGCGTAAACGACCGAATCGAACAGGTGAACGAGTGAAGCGTCGGGGGATTCCACAAGAAGAATGTGCGCACCGGGAGCGACGGCATGGGCCCACTCGACGTCGAGGGAAGTCTCGGCGGCCCAATCGGCATTGGTGGCCACCGGGCCGGGGGTGACGCCTGCGCCGCCCAAGGGTTGAATGGTCAGGGCGAACTTTCCCTCGCCGTCGTTGTTGCTCAGACCCCAATGGGCGTCGAAGGTTTCCAGATCGCTGACGATGGTGGGGCTGCCGTAGGCATCGACGATGGCGATGGTGGTGCCTGCGCCGGTTCCTTGAATGTCGACGCCGTTCACATCGAAGCCGATATCATTAAAACCGTATGCGGTGTTAATCATGGCGGGATCGAGACTGAGCGGCGTGCCGACGACACCCTGCAGGGGCAGAGGCGCTTCGGGCAATTTAATGGGGACGATCGGATCGGGCAGATCCGGGGTGGTGGTTGTGGAAAGCAGAACCCTACCCTCGAGCATTTCCATGACGACGCCGACGCTGCGAAGGATTGCGATACGCCGCTCGGATGGACTCAACATAAAACGTCTCCTGCAGACATCCCCGGCATGGGGGCAATTGGAACCGGATAGTGGAAACGACCGGCGCGAATCGTCATGGCCGGCGTCAATGCGAAAGCTGGGTCATATCGAAACGGATTGCCGTCCATCCGCCGCTGTAGCGCAAACACACATTCGGCCACAGCCCCCTTCCTCGCAAATCACACTCCCGCTCCGAGTGCCGCTCAGGGGTGCATCTTAATCCTCACGCTGGTGCAATCCAACAAAATTTCGCTAGCTGCACAGGGGGGCGCGAAGGTCACATATCGCGCAATAAATGCCTGGTCTGCTAGAACTTCCAGTAAACGTCGATGGCGCTGGTAAGTTGGGTGGAATGAGCGGCATCAAAAACGTGGCGGTCGGCCCAGTCGTAGCGGATTTCGGGGCGAATAACGAGGCCGCCGAACCATTCGTCGCCGGGGAGTGGCGTGATACTGGGTCCGTAGGTGACTTCGCCGTAATCGACATCCCCGCCGCCAACGCCGGTAGTGACGCCGTGGCCGTCGTGATAGTACTCCGCGCGGAGATTCAGGGCCCAAGTGGGATTGATGGTGTAGGTGACGTAGCCGGCCAGATCGCTCCAAGTGGAGAGATGGGCGGCGTTACCCACGAGGCCATCGGCGGTGATGGAGACCTGGTCGGATGCTTTGAGGGTGACCTGAGCCTCGTAGACTTCCCACCAGTCTGTGTTATCCGGAGGTCCGTAAGCCAAATTGCCTTCGGGGCCGTAGTTGAAGTTGAACTTGTAGCTGAGCCAGGCGCCTTTGTGTGCGAATTGGAAGAGTCCGTCGGGGCAGCCGTTATCGTCGTATAGGGTTTGATTCCAGCCGCGAGTGATTCCGAAGGTGAGGCTGGAGGTTTCGTTGGCGTCGGTGGAATCGGGGAGGTTGAGAGAGGAGAGGACGCCGGTGTAGGTGAAGGGGGTGCCGTAACTGAATTCGTAGCTGTGAGTGTAGAAGGCGTTGGTGGTCGGATTGATGGTTTCGACGCCGAGGATGCTGTCGAACTTACCGGCGGTAATCGTGATTCCGCTCCAGACGGGTAAGACCATGTCGATATAGGCCTGGGGGAGATCCAATTGGTCGTCGGGACCGCTGGTGCCGCCGGCTTTGTTGTCCTGGTCGAGGACGCCGTTGGAGTGGGTGTAGAAGGCGTCGCGGCCGAAGATGCCTTCGACCATGAAGCCGACGTCGAAGGTTCCCTTGTTGACGTCGACGGCGCGTTCGATCGAGAGGTCAGCCTGATTGAGCATCAGCGAATCTTTGTAAGGGCCGGGGAAGAAGATGAAGTCGCCGGGGGCGGATTTGGCTGGGGTGATATTTTCGGGCTTGGTGTAGTCCCAGAGATAACCGCCTTCGACGTAGCCGAAGACATCGATGTTGGCGGCGTCGAGCGGCCCGGAGATACCGGCGCGATCGAGAAGGTCCATGAAGGGGGAAGGTGTGGTGGGTCCGGGCGTTGGGGTGGCGGGTGTTTCGCCGGGCGTGGTCATGTTGCCGCCGGTGCCGTTGTCGGTTGAGCCGGTGTCCTGCGCATGCGCGGCGCCCGCCATTGCCAGCATGAACAGCGCCGCGCCAGCCAGACCTTTCCGCAACATCATGTTTGACTCCGTCCGTAACAAATTAGGGGTGTGAACCCAAGTTCCCTCGATTGCCGAATGGGCGAATCCTACCGTAGCGAATCGTCCACATCAACGAAATATCTTGTGCGGATTGCCTGGCAGGCAGAGTCGAAACGTCCCATAATTTGCGGGTGAAACTGGGTGATGTGGGGCGTGATATTACGGGACGGAGGCTTCGGTGGGATCGGGGCGGTGTGGGGATTTGGCGTCGTTGGGGCCGTCGCCGTTGCCGTTTCCGTTCCCCCCGCCGCCGACTTCGTGGCCCATGACGGCGAGATCGTCGCCGGAGTGGATTCGGACGGAATGGAAAAAGCTGGTGCGATCGAGCACCTTTTCCTGGAATTGTTCGAGGTAAAGATAGATGACGGGGGTGATATAGAGCGTGATGAACTGGGAGACGATGAGTCCGCCGACGATGACCAGACCGAGGGGGCGTCGGGATTGGCCGTCGGCGCCGTAACCGAGAGCGATGGGGACCGCGCCCATCAGGGCGGCGAGGGTGGTCATGATGATCGGGCGGAACCGATTCATGCTGGCGTCGTGAATGGCATCGACGCTGGCCTGGCCCTGGGCCATGCGCTGGAGGGCGAAGTCGATCATCATGATGCCGTTCTTCTTGACGATGCCCATGAGCATGAAGAGACCGATGAAGGCGTAGAGGGAGCAGTCGATGGTGGGGGAAAACTTCCCGGCGATCCAGAGGGTCGCCAACCCGCCGGAGAGGGCGACGGGGAGCGCGGAGAGAACCGTGAGGGGATGGACGTAGCTTTCGTAGAGAATGCCGAGGATGACGTACATGACGAAGACGGCCAGGAGCATGAGGATTTTGAGGACGGCGACGGTGTCGGCAAAATCCTTGGCTTCGCCCTGGAGATTGCCGCGGATTCCGGGCGGGACGACCTTGGCGGCGACGGCGGCGATGTAATCGGTGGCGACACCGACGGGGACGCCTTCCTTTAGATTGAAATAGATGGTGACGGAGGAGAACTGGTTGATGTGGTTGACGTTCTGGGGGCCGAGGGTTTCGTGCCAGCTTGCGACGGCCGGCAAGGGGACGAGGCGCTGTCCGTCATCGGAACGGACGTAGAGCGTGGCGAGATCGCTGGGGCTGGTGCGGTCGGAGTCGCGGGCCTCGAGAATGACCTGAAACTGATCCTCGGGACGCTTGATCAAATAGACGTAATTCTGCGAATAGGCCTGGCGGATGGTTTGGAGGATGGTGGTGGCGGAGATGCCGTAGGTGGCCGCGGCGTCGCGGCGAATATCGATCTGCAGGCTCGGGGTTTTTGTGAACAAGTCGGTGCTGACGGAAGCGAAGATGTCGGGCCTTGCGAACATGGCGCCGGCTAATTGCTGGGCGGCGGCATCGACCTGATCCGCGTCGATCCCCGACATGGCGTAGGCGTATTTGCCTTGCGCGTTGGCGGTGGCGCCGGTGCTGACCTGCAGCACGGGCGAGGGCTGCACCACCACAAAGGCGTTGAGAATGCTGCGGAACGCCCCCATGAGTTGACCCGCTACGGCGCTAATCGGCGGACGCTGGTTCCGGGGTTTCAGGAAGGCGAATATGAATCCCTGGTTGGAGGGCAGATATTGGGAAAAGCCCGTGAGCGTGAAGGTTGTTTGCACGGCGGGATTGGCATGCATGATGGCGTCCGCCTGGTTCTGGAAGACGCGCATCTGCTTATACGAAGCCCCTTCCTGGCCAATCATCAAGCCTTGAACGAATCCGCTGTCGCCGATGGGGAGGAAGGATTTGGGCACGGCGCCGAAGAGCCAGAGGGTGCCGAACATCGTGAAAATCCAAATGCAAAGCGAGACCCAGCGATGTTTGAGGAACCAGGTCAGGGACGATCCGTAGACCTCCAGCACGCGATCGAGAACGGCGTTGCCGAGGCGCTCCATGAGGGTTTTGCGTTCGGCCTTGCCGCGGCGCGCGAGCATGCGCGAGCACATCATCGGCGTGAGGGTCAGTGAAACCAGGCCCGAGGCGAATATCGAGACGATGATGGTGATGGCGAATTCGCGGAAGATTCG